>CAZBOE010000093.1:0-3353 GCA_964493365.1 uncultured Tepidisphaeraceae bacterium
GGGCCGGTCGCGGGCCGGCCGGCGCGGCGCGGACTTGTCGCAGAGCCTTGCTTTGTGCGATAGTGCACCCAGCATCTCATCGAAAGGAGCCCCTTCATGAAGGCTGCGTTCGGCTTGATAGGCGTGCTCGGCGTGCTCGCCGCGATCATCTGGATCATGTCTGCGCAGCTCGACCACACCGCGACCGTTCTCGACACCGGTCGTGAAGCGAAAGAAGACACCGCCCAGGTCACCGGCAGGGGGTTTGGCGAATCCTATTCCGCCGAGCCGGTCGAACGGGGCGGCAAGCTCTATGCCCTGCGGATCACCAGCGTGATGGCGGGTGAGCCGGCCGAGCAGATCTTCGGGCTGCGGCAGGGCGATGAGATCATTCAGATCGGGCCTCAACGTGTCCGTGACATGATGGGCGATGTCGATATGGCCAACGCGCTGCTGCTCGACGCCTCGCGCGGCGGGCAGACAATCGTGATCATGCGCGACGGCGGCGAGGTCACCATCGACCCGCGCAACCGCTCGCGCTCGGCCCCCGCGGCGACGCCAACGGGGCCCGCGGGCACACTCGACACACTGCGCTCGGGCGGCCTCCCCGGCAGCACGCAGGGCGGGCAGATTCCGTCTCATTGATGTCGCGCCACGAAAGCGAATCTGACCGGTCTGTGCCCGACCCGCCCGCACGAGCAGGCGCGGATGAGCCGTTGCCGGGGCGGTCGGCCTCCGCTGCCCGTGAGCGGGCATCGCGCCATCACACCGCTGACACAGCGCCCGCATCGACCGCCGGAGCGCCGGCCGGCGGTGATCGCGGACTCGCCTCGGAACCCCCGGCGAAGACAACCGCGAATGCTCGGCGGATGTCGCCCCGGATGTCGCCGCGGATGTCGCCGCGGATGCGGTTTGCGGTGTGGGTGCTGCTCGTCGTTTTGCTGCTGCCGGGGCAGATGGTGTGGCTGTGGCTGCTTCGGGGCAGGGGGCTGATCGATCGCGACATGCTGCTGGTGGCCGGGTGGATGGGGCTCGGGGCGGCCTGCGTCGCGATGCTGGCGTTGCTGCGGACGACCCCGGTCGATGCAATCCGCCTGCGGCCGCGTGTCAGCCGCTGGGTGGTCGTCGGGGGCTGCGCCCTTTTGCAGGCGATGTCGCTGGTCGTGCTCTCGCCGCTGCTGAGCGACGACTTGCTGCGCTATCGGCTTGACGGTCGGCTCTGGCTCGAAGGCCGCTCGCCGTATGCCCTCTCGCCGGCCGAGTATGTGATCGCGGATCTGCCGACGCTGGACGGCGCGGATGCGCTGGTGCCGCATGGCGATCTTCACACCATTTATCCGCCAACGGCGCAGGGCGCTTTTGTCGCCGCGCGCGCGATCGAAGACGCGCTGATCGGCGCTGTTCCGGCGATGGGCGCATGGCGGCCGGGGGCGGCGGAGCTTCCGCTGATTCACCGGGCCCTGCCCCTGCGGGCGATGGCCGGGCTGGCGGCGGTCGTGACGACGTGGCTGCTGGTCAACTGGCTTGTGCGGCGCGGGCTGAGTCCGTGGTATGCGGCGGTGTTCGCATTCTCGCCGCTGACCACCATCGAATGCGCGGGCATGGCCCACATCGATGCGCTGGGCGTGATGCTGTTGGTGGCGGCGCTGACCATGGGCGTGTCGCGCCCGGCGCTCGCGGGGGCGCTGGCGGTGCTGGCCGCGGGCGTAAAACCCCACGCCATTCTTGCCCTGCCCCTGCTGCTGCGGCGACGGGCCGTGTCGGCGTGGCTGCCCGCAGTTGTGGTGGGGCTGCTCATGACCGTGCCGCTGCTCATCGACGGCGGCTGGTCGGGCTTCTCGAAGACCGCCTCGACCTATGCCGCCGAGTGGGAAGCCAACGGCTCGATCTACGAGCTCTTCAAAGCCACCGCAGGCGGTGATGATCATGCGATGGTCGACGCGAAGGAGTCGGCGCGCCGTGTGGCGATGGTTGTTCCCCTGCTGCTGGCGATGTGGGGGTATCTGCGGCGCTGGGAGAGCGTGCGGCTGATCCACCTCGTGTTCCTGGCGCTGGTGCTGACGTCGCCGGTGGTTTATCCGTGGTACCTGCTGTGGATGACCGCCCTGGTGCCCGTGCTGGCGGGCGGCGCGACTGAGCCGGGGCCCCGCTCAGACAGCGGGCCCGGCGGATTGGTCGGCGGACCTGCACCGGTCTATACCACGCTCACGCTGGCCGCGACGGTGAGCCTGAGCTATCTGCTCTGGCGAACCCGCGACTGGGTGATGCGCCCGGGGTGGCTGCTGATCGAATACGTGCCGGTCTATGCCGTGCTCGCGGCCGAACTGCTGAGAGCGGCATGGCCGGGGCGATCGCGGGTTCGCGAGTGAGGCGCTGCCAGCGCCCCGGCTTTCATATGGCGACGATCGAATGACCGGCTCACCGCTGACCGGCTCACCGCGGGTTCGCCGGCGGCGGAACGTTGCGCTTGCGGAAGACCTCGATCTGGTCCGAGGGCGGCAGGGGGGTCGTGGTGGCGTTGATGGTCTGCCCCGACAGATCGATCCGCGACAGCCGCTTGACCTCGAGGAACACGCCGTCGGCGATCTTGACCTGCTCGGCCGTGGTGCCCTGGCCTTGGAGGTCGGCGTTATCGACCACGAACAGCAGGTCAGCGCCCTTGCCCGCGGGGGAGAACATCGGGTCGTCGGCCCGCTGCCAGTGAAGGCGTGAGCCCTGCTGCACCGCGCCCAGCGGATAGTAGTTCCTCGAGCCCGCCTTGAGGCGGATCGCCCCGGGCGAGAAGCGGAAGATCTTGTCGTCGTCGGCCGCCCGGCTCTCGAAGATCGTCCTGATGACCAGGATCGTCTGGCCGGACGGGGCGGCCAGCGTCTCGGGCAGGCTCTCTGCACGATCGCCCCGGATCTGCTTGGTCTCGGCGTCGATCTGGGGAATCTCGCGCAGCGAATAGACCGCCTCGACCCGAGCCGCGGGCTGACCTTTCTCGACCGGGGCGACGATCTTCGCACCGGCTTGAATGCCAAGGCGCGAAGCGTAGAGCTCGTCGAGGAAGTTGGGGTGCAGGTCGGTCAGGCGTGTGCCGCCGCCCAGCGAGCCTTCGCCGCTGACGTGGCTGAAGAAGCCGACGACCCACGAGTCGACGGGCAGGAGCATGCCGGTCGAGTTTTCGAAGTCGAGGCGGGCGTCGCGAAGTTCAAGACCGGTCCAGCCTTCCTGGGTCTGATTGACGCGCCGGCCCTCGGGCTCATAGAGCACGCCTTCGCGTCCCGCGACCATCGGCTGTCGCGTGTATCCCGCGATCGACGCGCCCAGCGGCATCATCTGCGCCGCCACGGCGAAGGTGCCCGTGCAGAAAACTGCGGCAACCGCCCCCA
>CAZBOE010000093.1:3401-7939 GCA_964493365.1 uncultured Tepidisphaeraceae bacterium
GAGGTTGCCCGGCACCGCGATATCGATGATCGCCCGGAGGATGATGTAGGTGGCCGCGAACAGCAGCACCGTCGCCACCGCGTGGGCCTGGCTGGGGAATAAGCCGCTGAGCGCCAGGTTGACCAGGGTATCGTTGAACCCCAGCGCGACCGCGGCCGCGAGGATGGCGCAGACGGCCGAGATCGTGGCGCTGAAGAAGCCCTGGAGGTAGTGATAAAATCCGATGGTGCCAATCAGGACGAGGATCAGTAGCGTGAAGATCATGACGGGGGTCTCGCTGGCTTTGGTTCGGTTGCGTCGCTGGGCGTTGTGTGGCCGGTCGTCGTGCCGCCGGTTGTTGGGCAAGTCGCTGGCGAACGGAGCATGCCGATGAATCAGCGGGCGGCCACCGCCTGCTGCGACGCCTTTTCCGGCTCGGCCTTGAACACACGCAGGACCTCACGCACCGAGGTATGTCCGGCCCTGACGGCTTCGAAGGCCGCCTCCTGGAGCGTCAGGACGCGCTGCTTTCTCAGCACACTGCGGAGCTGCGAGGGGCTGGCGCCCTGCTGGACCGCGGCACGGAAGTCGTCGGTGACCGGAATCACCTCAAAGACGCCCATCCGACCCTCGAAACGAAGGTCATTGCAGAACGGGCAGGGGACCGGGTTTCCCTTCTGGTCGACCTGCGGCTCGGTCCGCTCCTGGAAGAGCTCGGTGACCTTGTCGGGGTTGAGGTTCATCTTCTTGAGCGACGCGGGGTCGGGGGTGTAGGCCACCTTGCACGCGTTGCACAGCTTGCGGATCAACCGCTGGTTGGTGATCAGCGAGAGGTTTTTCACCGCCGCCTCGTCGTCGCCCACCCACTTGCGCCAGGTGGTGAGCGCGTCGATCGAGTCGGACGAGCGGATGCAGACATAGATCCGCTTTTCCCCGCCGCCGGCGAAACGCACGACGTCGCGGGCAATCGTGCTGTCTTCGACCAGGCTGATCGCGACGACGTCGGGCTCCTGATCCATGACCCAGCGAACGGCCTTGGCCTCCTCGCCCGGCGCCGGCGATGCCGGCACGGCGTTTTGCGTGATGCCTTCGAGTTCGATTTCGGGCGCGCGTTCGACGGTGATGATGTGTGTCAGAAACGCGTCGTGGGCGCGGAGGATGCCGTAGAGCGTCGAGGTCAGCCCCGCCCCGCGCGGCGCGGTGATGAGGCAGATGCCCGCGCCCTCGGCGATGCTCGCGCGGATCGCGGCCTCCTGCGAGTCGATCAAGCCCAGGGCCTCGAGCCGACGCCCGAGCTTGACCTTGGGCTCCTGCTGCAAGAGGAACATCTCGCCGGCGCTCGAGCCGGCGGTCTGGATCTGCATCTCCTGCTTGGTGCTGTTGACCGAGAACTTGATCTTGCCCTTCTGGGGCTTGCGGCGTTCGTCGATGCTCAGCCCGGCGACCGACTTGAGCATGGTGACCACGCCCGCCGCCGTCTGCGGGTCGACGGCGTTGCCGGAGTATTTCACCCCGTCGACGCTGTAGACCAGCTTCGATCCGCCCTCGGCGGGAGAAAACTGGAGCAGGTCGGCACGCTTGCTCAGCGGGTCGATCAGGAGGTTCTGAATGGCTGCGTAATAGCCCGCCTCGGGCGTTTCCTCGGCCGGCGCCGCCATCAGGTTGCCGTCTTTGCCAATGAACTGGAGCGCGCCCTGCATCTCCTTGACCGCCTTGGGGCCGCGCTTGGGCATGATGAGCGTCTTGAGCTCGTCGCCCAGGTCATCGATGCCGGCCTTCTGGGCGCGGATGCCGATGTAAGCGCCCCACGACAGGGCGATCACCATCAGCAGCACCAGCAGCGCCACCCAGAAGTTGGGGAGCATGAAGAACAGGAAGAAGGCGAGGATGCCGGCGCCCAGGGTTCCGAGGTTGATCGGAATCCGCGGCAGGAGGACGTGCTTGGCGTCCTTGTCGATCCAGGTCAGCACCCGCGCCCAGCAAAGCAGCACGACCGCAACCGCCAGCACTTTCCAGATGGCGATGAAGTCACCGGCCGGGATGGCCGCGACCGTCGGCATGAAATCCATCGAAGCTCCCGAAACAGTCAGAACAGATAATCCGCCGGATGCGGCAGACCCGCTCCGCACCGGCACATGATCGATTCCGCGTCAGATTACCCTCAACCGGCACGACAGACCATCGAGTGTAACCGCGGACGCGTAAACCAAGAAGCCCGCCCGGCGGGCGCTGCCGCCATGGGACGGACGACGCCGACCGGCGCAACACACGGCGTCGTATGGCGCAACACGCTGCGTCGCATGGCGCAACACGCTGCGTCGCATGGCGAAGCCCGTCACGCCCGCATCGGCACCCTCGATCCGCCTGCCCGGTCGGCGGCTTACTCGAGGGGGATCGATCCGCCGCCTTCGGGCGGCTTTTTGCGGAGTTCGCCGGGCCCGATGTCGCCGGTGATGTCAAACCGCTGCGGCGCCGGGGCTTCGGGGCCGCCTGACGCGGGCCTGCGGGTGTCGCCGTGACGCACACCGCCGATCGGCACAATGACCTCTTTCTCGTCTTCGCCCCGGCGAATGACCTCATAGGCGCCGGCGATCTCACCCGCGAGTTCCTTTGCCGATAGCCCGCCCGACGAGAGCAGCAGCAGGATGAGGCTGACCGCCTGCAGGAGCCCGCCGAAGACGACGGTGAACCGCGTGAACGGGTGCACCGCTTCGCCCTCGCGCGGTCCGACCATTTCGCCGGCCGACCAGAGCAGGATGATCACGACCACGGTCGTGAGCGCCGCGTAGAACATGGTGCGGTTGCGGATGAGCGACGGAAACGCAAACGCCAGCAGGATGAACCCGACCAATGCGGTGGTAACGCCTTCCATGGGGGTATCGTACACGCCCGCCGTCGCATGGGGCACAGGTGTGATCCGCAACTCTCGCCCGCCGGGCGTCGCGAGGCGGTGGCGGGGCGGTTGCGGGCCGGCGGACGTTAAGGCTGCTGTCGTTTGGTCGGTGCGGCATTCACGTGCCGGCGATCGGATGCGCCGGCGTCGCGCGTCCATGTCGCGCGCCCGTGTCGGGTCGCTGCCGCCGTCGCACTGCTGCCGGTGTGGCGTTGCGGCCGGTGTGGCGTTGCGGCCGGTGTCGCGTCGCCCCCATTGACGGTCAGCGTGTCGAATCGTCTGTCGGCGGAGCATCGCCGACCGGCGGCACTTCGATGAGCATCAGCCGGTTCGCCCAGGTCATGCCCTGCATCTTCCGCACGGGGGGCACAACCACCCTCGCGTCGATGTCGGTCGGGGTGCTTGCGCCGGGCGATCCGCCCTGTGAAGTGGACTGGTCGAGTGACGTGCGACGGGGTGGAGAGGTCTCCACGATCAGGTCCATCGGCGGGACGATGTATGGGGCGGGGTCGGCCGGCACCGCCAGCGTCTTTTCCGCAGAGCCCGCGGCCACCCTGGCCAGCGTCTGGGCCGCCACGCTTCGGCTCGTCGAAGCACCGGCATCGGCGCGGAACGCCAGCAGGTAGCCGCCGCTGTGGATCGCCAGCGTGGCAAGAAGCGTCGCCATCGCGGGATACGCCGCCCACCGCGGGAGAAGGCAGCGCAAAGCCAGCACCGCGAGCATCGACACCGCGATGGCCGTGACGATCCCGAAGCGGGCATAGTCCGCCGACTTTCCACCGGCCAGGACGACGAATTGGATCGCCACCGCGGCGCCGGCCGCCGCGAGCACGCATGCTGCCGGCGCCGCCAGGGGCGTGGGGGCTGGTGTGTCGATCGGCGCCGTGTGTCTGTTCGCACTGGTGGAGCCCGCCACGAAGCGCGCAGCCAGCACCAGCCCTGCGGCTGCGAGGGCGATCAGCGTCAGCGGCCCGGCCGCCTCCGCGAGGATGAGCAGGGCGTTGGTCAGGCTCGCTGTCGAGAACGACGGGGCGTAAAACGACGAGAAGTTGGCGACGTGCTCGCGCCAGATGGGGTGGCCGGTCAGCGCCCGCAACACCGCGAAAGGGTTGCTCAGGCAATAGACGCCTGCCGCCGCCCCGGCGGCCAGGGCGGTGTCGATCCACCGCTGCTTTGGCGTCAGACTGGGGCGAATCAGGCCCACCGCAGCGATGATCGCTGCCGCGGCCGGCCAGACCGACATGACCATGCCGACCGCCGACCCGGCCGCCGCGCCGGTCGCGATCGCCCCTGCCCGCCGGTGTGATCGGGTGGCATAGGTATGGGCCAGCAGCGCTGCCAGCATGACCAGCACTGCGCCGGGCAAGTGTGGCTTGGCTTCGTGAGAAAATGCGACCACCGCCGGCAGCAGGGCGAAGGTCAGCCCACAGGCCGCGGCGGTCAGCCGGCCGGCCCCGACCGACCTTGCCAGCGCAAAGGCGATCACCACGCCCACCAGGCCCGATGCCGCGCTATAGCCTCGAAGCAGCAAGTAGAAGCGTGCGAACTGGTCGGGGTGATCGAGGTAATAGGCCTGGTCGCTTTTCAGAGGTGCGTATCCGGTGAGTCCTGCGGCGCCGACGAGGGCTGCCGAGGGATAGATCCACAGGCCGCCGTAGTTGTACAT
>CAZBOE010000093.1:7951-17171 GCA_964493365.1 uncultured Tepidisphaeraceae bacterium
GGGGGTCGAGGCCCGTCGGCGTCGGCCGCATGGTCGCCAGCGCGCGGAGCGTCAGCATTTCATCGGGGTTGTGACTGTAGAGGCGATAGCGCGCGACGATCTGAGCCCGCCGGGCGTCGGTCAGGTTGACGGCCTCGCTGTGGGCCTCGGGCCGGCGGTCGCCATCGACATCGGCGGCGTCGCCCGTCGACATGCCGCCGCCCAGTTCGACGATCTGTGCGCCCGTCCACGGCTCGCGCTTGCCGAAGAGGTAGGTGTCTGCCCACCGGCCCGGCAGGCCCCAGGTCAGCCCGGAAAACAATGTGACCGCCGCCACCACCATCACCGGCAGCAGGGCGGCGGCATCACGCCACCATCGCGCGACGCCGGGCTCATCCTGTCTTTGTGCTTCGCCCATTGATGGTGCGCAGTGTATCTCGGGCCCGGCCGAATACCCGTGTCAGTGCTCGGGCGAGTGGCCTACCTTTTGCGGTGTCCAAGGGCTCAACCGGAGAACCATGTCCGAAACCAAACCGACCCGCCCTTCGCCCCAACCCTCGCAAGAGGATGCGTCACAGTCTCAGCCCGTGGATCAGTCAACCGCCCAGGACGCGTCGTACAACTACGAGCGTTCTCACCCGGAGCGCGAAGCAGGCATGGGGCGGCTGGACAACAACGACTCGACACCGACCGATCGCAGAGATCGTTCGGACGACGCCGTCGATAACCGGACCGACCCGCAGCGCAACATGGTGTCGGATGACGAGGGCACGTCACGGGCGGCCAACGAGACCTCGGGCAACGATGTGCCCGCCGAGCAGTCGATGGCAGCCAAGCCCATGGCAGACCAGCCCGATCATTCGATGCACGAAGAGGAGCCGCTCGGCTGGGATCAGGCCCCGACAGACGAGAAAGACCCGCAGCGCCAGCGGCACCCCCGCACCGGCGGCAAAGGCGGAACGCCCGATGAAGGCGAGCCACGGCGCAAGGGATGAGGCGGCCGGGCTGAGGCGTGTTGCCTGGGGAAACGGGTTGGGCACCGGGGCAGCCGATCGATCCTCGGCGACCCGCCGCCGAGCGGGGCAGTGGTAGCGCCGGGAATCCTCGCGCTGGCGATCCTCCAAAGCCGTTGGGGCAGGCGATGGAAATCAGCTTTGGGCAGGCGCGGGCAATCAGGCGGTCAGCTCGCGATACAGGGCATCGACTTCCCGCGTGGTCTTGGCCAGGTCGTAATGGCTTTCAACCCAGGCCCGGCCCGCGTCCTGCAATGCCTTGCGGTCCGCGGCGCCATAGGTCGACAGCGCTGCCATGGCGGCGGCCAGCGCCGCGGGGTCTCGCTCGGGCACAATCAGCCTTGCCGCCTCGGGCGGCAGCACCTCGGGGTTGCCTGAGTGCCGGGTTGTCACACACGGCACACCCAGCGCCTGCGCCTCCATCAGCACGATCGGCGTGCCCTCTGCGTCGCCGTCTTCGGCCACGCAACTGGGCAGCACAAACCCGGTCGCCCCAGCGAGCATCTCAGCAACCCGCTCGCGCGACACCGCGCCGTGGAAGGTCACCAGTTCATCGATGCCCAGTTCGACTGCGCGCTCCTGCAGCGTGAGTTCGAGCGGTCCCTTGCCGACGATATCCAGATGCGGCCGGGTCGCGCCCGACACGCTCAGCCGCTGCATCGCGATCAGCAGATCGTCGACCCCCTTCTTGGGAACCAGTCGACCGGTGAAGACAAATCGCGGCCGCTCGGGGGCGGGCGCCGGCCGATAGACCCAGGCGCTGGGATCGATACCCAGCCGGATGACCCTGACCTGCTGCGTCGGGAGCCCTTCGGCGATCATCCGCTCCTGCATCGCCTGGCAGATTGTGACAAAGACAGCGCCCCGCGCCGCGGCCCAGCGATAGCGGGCCCCCCACGAACCGTCGCGGAGCAGCCGGCTGGCGTCGTATCCGTAGAGGCTGATGACCGTGGGGACGCCCAGGTGCATGGCCGCCGCGGCATGGAGGATGCGCGGCCCGGTGTGTCCGTGCACCAGCGAAACGCCGGCCTGCAAGATGGTCTGCATCTGCGACGACGGGCCGGTCGACAGCAGGGCCATCTCCTGCTCGACGTTCTGCTGCGGCGCCACGTGACGTCGTGAGAGGATCACCGGGGAACAATCCGGCGGCGATTCGAGCGCGATGGATTCGGCCCCGAAGATCGGATCCCACCCGAGCTGGGCCAAACGCATCGGCACTTCGAGCCAGACGCGCTCGGTCGCCGCCCCAAAGACGTTGTAAAGGTGCAACACCTTGCCCATGTGCTGGTCCGCCCTTCAGAGGGCCCCTCCACGCTCCTGTTATCGGAATTATACGGTCCGCTGGCGCAGTCGAGATCGCGCGAACCCCGGGTTTTTGCTGCACGCACCTGGATCGCGGTGCCGATAATAACCCCGCAGGCCGCCCGCAAAGTCAGCGCGGCAGCCCGGGACCGGACATGATGCACAGCAAAGCGGCGCCAACCCCGACCCCCGCCCCATCCGCGGTCATGCCGGCCGAGCCGGTCAACCCGCGGTTGTCTCCCCATTGGACTGACGGCCGCTATTACGGCCTGCGGGCGGTCCGGGCGCTGATTGAAAACGCGGTCGACAGCCATGTCCGTGCGCTCGCGCTCAAGCAGCGGGGTGCGATGCCGTCGGCGGCGTGCCTCCGCGCCATCGACCTGGGTTGCGGCACCGCACCCTATCGGTCGCTGCTGCTGCCTTATGTCAGCGCCTATCTCGGCGCCGACCTGGCGCAGAATCCGTCGGCGGATCTTCACATCGACCCCTCGACCGGGCACGTCGATGCCCCGAGCGGGTCGGCCGACCTGGTGATCTCGACGCAGGTGCTTGAGCACGTGGAATCGCCCGAGCAATACCTTCGCGAGGCATACCGCCTGTGCCGGCCGGGCGGGCTGCTCATGCTTTCGACCCACGGCTTCTGGAAGTATCACCCCGACCCGACCGACTACTGGCGGTGGACCGCTTCGGGCCTGTGCAAGCTGATCGAATCGGTCGGCTGGGGCGTCGTCGATCGCTCGGGGGCGCTCGGCTTCGCCGCCGCCTCGGCATGCCTGTTTCAGGATTCGATCGCCGGCCGGCTGCCCAAGCCCTTGCGCAAACCCTTTGCCATCGCGATGCAACGCGTCGTCGCGCTGCTCGACAAGACCTATACCCCCGATCAGCGGCGCGAGAACGCCGCGGTATATCTCGTCATCGCCCGCAAGCCCGAATCGCTGGCGGCCGCCGCCTGAGTCATCCGCGTCTCACCCCCGCCCCCCCCCTGACCACGATGAACGTGCTGATCACCAACGCCGTGCCGCTCAACGGAGGCGACGAGGCGCTGCTCCGGGGGCTGATCGAATCGATCGCGCGGCGGGTTCCGTCGGCACGGTTTTCGGTGCTGTGCCGCAACCTCGCGCTATGCCGCCGGTATCTGCCCGACCTCGACCTCGCGCCCGATCTGGAGTTTGCCGAAGCCGAGCGCTACCCGCGCGACGATGTGCTGGTCCGCTATGCCCGGGCCGATGTCGTGCTGAGCGCGCCGGGGGGCTTCTTCCATGACCACTATCCCATCGAAAACCGCCTGGTCGGACTCGAACTGGCCATGGGGCTGGGCAAGCCGGTGATGATCATCGGCCAGTCGCTCGGGCCGTTCTGGAAACCCGAGTCGATCGAGCGGGTCCGCGGCGTGTTCAATCGACTCACCGCGATCGCCGCGCGCGACCAGCGATCGGTCGACCAGCTCACCGCAATCGGCGTCAACCCCGACCTTATTCACCTGACGGCCGATGTTGCGTTCCTTTGGCGTCACCTCGCGCCGGAGTTGCACCAGCCCCGGCGCAGCGCCGATCTCCGCACGATCGGGCTGTGCGTTCGGATGTGGCCGCTGAAGGATCAGGATTCGGCCCGGCGGACGATCGCCAAGGCGGCTTCGCTCGCCCGCACGCTGCTCGAGGCTGACGCTGACCGCAGGGTGGTGATGATCTCGACCTGCCAGGGCGTCGAAGGCTATTGGGACGACTCGCAGCTTTCGCTTGAGGTGCGGGCGGCGCTGCCCGCGGAACTGGCCCAGCGGTGCGTGGTCGATCGCGACCGCCGCCGGCCGCGGGAGTTGATCGCCGCACTCGGCGGGCTCGATGCGTTCATCGGAATGCGCCTGCACGGCTGCCTGCTGGCGATGCTCGCCGGGACCCCGGCGTTCGGGCTGGCTTACGAACCCAAGACGCCGGAAATCTACGAGCAACTGGGGCTCGCCGATCATCAGATCGATTTCGAGCAGCCTGCCGAGGCTTGGATCGCCGGCGCCAGCCGATTCCTGCGAAGCGCCGCATCGCTGCGTGACCAGTTGCCCGCCGCCCTCGACCGCCTCGCTCACCGCGCCACGCTGAACATCGATCTTGTCGAGCGGTGTCTTCCGGCGTGGGCGAGCCCTCGGCAGCCGGGCTTGGAGGCAGCCGTGCCGACCCGCTGAACAAAATCCGGCCCCCACGATGGATGCCAACGACCGATTCACCTGACCACGCCGCCCCATGAGCCAAGCCACCGCAACCCCTGCCCTTGAACGACCGGTCGGATGCCCGCCCGGCGCGTCGTCGTCGGCCTCTCCGGTCGCGGCGGCCGAGCCGACGTCGGCACCGCGGTCGATCGGCAACCTCACCGGCGGCGCCGCCCACTGGCAGAAGGCCAGCCCCCGCTACGGCATTCCCCACCTGCGTCTGCGACAGGTGGCGGCGCTGGTCAACGAGATCTCGGGCAGGTCCGAGCGTCCGCTTCGACTGCTCGACATCGGGTGCAGCACCGGCTTCCTCGCCACGCTGTGCACCAACATCACCTACAGCGGCTGCGACCTCGTGCCCCCGCCGGCGGACGCGCCGCCTTTCGACTTCCACCTCTGCGATGTGAACGCCGGCCTGCCCGATGCCCTCCGCGGCTATGACATCATCGTCTGCTGCGGCATGCTCGAATATGTCGCCCGGCTCGGCCCGTTCCTGGTCGACCTGCGATCGCGGCTCAACCCCGCGCAGGGGCACCTCATTGCTTCGTACTTCAACTTCAACCACATCTCCCGAATCGCCGCGATGCTCCGCGGGAAGAACTTCTGGACCCACCCCGATTGGCGCGGGTTTCATTCGCCGGCCACGTTTCGGGGCATTGTCGAGCAAGCCGGTTTCTCCGTTGAGAAAGCCGTCGTCTCGACATCCGGGCTCGGCCCGTCGGTGAAGGTGGAAGAGACAGTCGATCTGCCCCTGCGTCTGCCGAGAACCAGACCGTGGTCCCACCTGACCGGGCACCAGATCGTCACTGTTGCAGTATCCGTCAGCGAATAGGCGGCCATACGTCTGGGCGGGCGGGCTCGTCGCGATCGTCGGCGTCTGCTCCCGCGTTCCGTGCCTTCGCTCCCGTTTTTCCTTACCATCCCCGCCCTATGCCCATCGCTCCTGACCATGCCGTCGCCATGCTCGCCCGTCGGACCGAGCGGATCATCAGCGACACCGAACTGACCGCCCGTTTGCAGAAGGCGGCGGCCGGTGGGAAGCAGCTCCGCATCAAGCTGGGCATGGACCCGACCGCCCCCGATGTCACGCTCGGGCATGCCGTGCCGCTCAAGGTCGTGAGGCAGTTCCAGGAGTGGGGGCACAAGGCCGTGCTGATCATCGGCGACTACACCGCCCGCGTCGGCGACCCGTCGGGGCGAAACTCGACGCGGCCCGTCCTCTCGGGCGAACAGATCGACGCCAACGCCAAGACCTACATCAGCCAGGTCGGCAAGATCCTGCTGACCGATCCCGAGCACCTCGAGGTCCGCTACAACGGCGAGTGGCTGGGCAAGATGACGATGGTCGACATCATCAAGCTCGCGGCCCGCAAGTCGGTCGCCCAGCTCCTGGCGCGTGAGGATTTCGCCAAGCGCTTTGCCGAGGGCGTCGACATCCGCCTGCACGAACTGATGTATCCCCTGCTCCAGGGGTGGGACAGCGTGGTGATCGAGGCCGACGTCGAGATGGGCGGCAGCGACCAGCTGTTCAACAACCTCGTCGGACGGGAGTTTCAGAAGGAAGAAGGCCGGGAAGGGCAGATCGTCATCGTCACGCCGCTGCTGGTCGGCACCGACGGCGAGATCAAGATGAGCAAGTCGAAGGGCAACTACATCGGGGTGACCGACCCGCCCAGCGGGCCCGATGGCATGTTCGGCAAGATCATGTCGCTGCCCGACAAGCTGCTGTCCAGCTATTACACGCTGTTGACCGACCTGCCGCCCGGGCAGTTCGAGCCTGAGATCGCCGCCAACCCGCGCAACGCCAAGATCGCGCTGGCCAAGCACATCATTGCGTGGCTGCACAGCCAAGCCGACGCCGACGCGGCCGAGGCGGAGTTCATCAAGGTGTTTGTCAACAAGGGCGTGCCCGACGAGATGCCCGAGATCTCCGCTGGCCCGGGCCCGCACAAGCTCGCGCCGCTGCTCGTGCTGGCCGGGCTGGCGGCGACCAACAGCGAGGCGATCCGCAAGATCAAAGAGGGCGCCGTCTACCTCGACGACACCCGCGTCACCAACCACCAGCAGGACGTGACCTTCGACAAGCCGACGGTCGCCAAGCTGGGCAGGAAGTTTGCGCGGATCAAGCCGTGATCCGGCGCCACGCGCCGGCGAGTCGGCGCCACTGACCGCCGGCAAACGGGCGAGGCGTCTCGAGCAGTGCGTGCGAACAACACAGGAGTAAACAATTCATGGCTAAGCATTGGCGTCATGCGATCGTAGGTTGTGGTTCGGTCGGCGACTGGCACGTCAAGGTGATCCCGTCGCTCGCGTCGTCCGAGATCGTGGCGATCTGCGACGTGGACGTGCCCAAGACGCGGGCGTATCTCGAGAAAATGAACCTCACCCACCTCCCGCTCTATGCCGATCTGCGCGAGATGCTCGCTAAGGAAAAGATCGACGTGGCCCATGTTGCCACGCCGTCGGGCGATCACCGCGACCCGGTCATCACCTGCCTCGAGGCGGGCGTGCCGACGATCTGTGAGAAGCCGCTTGAGATCAACCTCGAGCGGATCGACGCGATGATCGAGGCCTCGCGCCGCAGCGGCACGAAGCTGGCGGGGATCTTTCAGAACCGCTGGAACCTTGCCAACCGCGCCATTCACGACGCGGCGGCCGAGGGGCGATTCGGGCGCGTGGCGTGGGTCGGCTCGTTCACCCCGTGGTATCGAAGCGACCAATACTACCGCGATGCCGGCTGGCGCGGCACATGGAAGCTCGACGGCGGCGGGGCGATCATGAACCAGTCGGTCCATGCGGTCGATCTGCTCCAGTGGATCGCCGGTCCGGTGAAGACCGTCACCGCCTTCGCGTCGTCGCGCATCCACGCCGAGATCGAGGTCGAAGACACCCTGACCTGCGCCCTCGAGCTTGAGAGCGGCGCCTTCGGCACGATCATGGGCTCGACCGCGATGTTTCCGGGCGGGCAGGTCCGCATCGAGATCGGCGGCGAGTTCGGCCACGCGGTCTCGCAGCAGGGCCTGCAGACGTATCGATTCAAGGACGAGCGCCCGACCGACAAGGAAACGATCGAGACCGCCAACGCCAAGCGCCCCGCGGCCGCCGGCGGCTCGGGCATTCAGCAGGGCCTCGAACTGCACCAGAAAAACATCTCCGCCATCCTCGAGTCGTGGGAGCGCGGCGAAGAGGCCGAGACCAACGGCGTCGAAGCGCGCAAGGCCGTCGCAATTATTGTGGCGATGTATGAGAGCGCGCGAAAAAAGGGGCGGCCCGTTGATGTGAGATAGGCAAGCGATTGCCCGGAGATTCGTCGGCGATCAGAACGAAACAACCCGCGTTCGGGCGGCGTCGGTTTGACCGTCGCCAAACAGATTCTCCCGACCTGACTTGAGAGTTTGGCCGGTTTAGCCTCCAATATCCCACTCCGGCGGGATACTCCCCCTTTTGCCGGTCGAGTGCATTCATGACGCCAAGGCGGCAAGGAGTCGAGGGTGAGTTTTCTCTTCATGTCAAACAACTGTTTTACCGGCGGCCACCGTGGGGCAGACCTGCCCGTGCGGGGCGTCGGCGGCACGGGTGGCGACCGGCCGATGTCGGGCCGGCTGCGTCGCCCGATCGGGCTGCTCGCCCTGGCGTTGACAACCGTGCTGATGCTTTCGCACGAGGTGCGTGCGCAGGGCATGCCGCCGGCGCCGGTGGTGACCGCGCCGGTCGAAAAGCGATTTGTTGAACTGTCCTCGCCCCTGGTGGCGACGATTCAGCCGGTCACCCGATCGACCGTGGCGGCCGAGGAGGCCGGACTGGTGTCGGCGCGGCCGTTTGACGAAGGCCAGTCGATCGAAGCGGGGCGGGTGCTGGTCGAGACCGACACCCGGCTGCTCCGGGCCGAGCTGGCTCAGGCGCAGGCGGCGCTGCGTCGCACGGAAGCCGCGGTAGCCGAAGCCCAGGCCCAGTCGGACAACGCGGCCGCCGAGTCCGAACGGCTGGGTTCGCTGCGGCAGAACAACGTGGTGACCGAGAAGGAGATGCGCGACGCGCAGACCGCCGTGCTCGTGGCCCAGGCGGTGTTGGAGGCCCGGCGCGCCGAGGTGGCCGAGCAGCAGGCGACGATCGAGCGGCTCGGGCTGATGCTCGAGAAGTCGGTCGTGCGGGCGCCGTTTGCGGGGATTGTGGCGGAGCGGCATGTCGAGGTGGGGCAGTGGATTCAGCAGGGCGACCCGGTGGCTGAGTTGGTGCAGATCGATCCGCTGTTCGTGCGGGTGAGTGTGCCCGAGCGGCTGATCCCCGACATCAAGTCGGGCGACACCGCGGTGGTGACGATCGACGCGCTGGGCGGTCTTGAGGTGACGGCCACCGTGGATCAGATCCTGCCGGTAGCCGACCCGGCGAGCCGGACATTCCCGGTCAAGCTGCTGCTGCCCAATCCGGATCACCGAGTGCGCCCGGGGTTTTTTGCCCGTGCGATGCTGCAGAGCAAGACCGAGGAGCCGGTGTGGCTGGTTCCCAAGGACGCCGTGGTCAACCGCGGCACGCGGGCCCATGTGGTGGCCAGCCGAAACGGCTCGGCGGTGATTGTTCCGGTGACGCTGGGGCAGTCGACGGGGTCTTCGATCATCGTCCGCGGCGACCTGCAGGACAGCGACCAGGTCGTCATCCGCGGCAATGAGGCGCTGATGCCGGGTCAGCCGCTCGTGCCGGCGGGCCCGCCGCCGGGCGGCCCGGCGGATTC
>CAZBOE010000094.1:0-290 GCA_964493365.1 uncultured Tepidisphaeraceae bacterium
ACCGGGCACCCCAGCCTTTTCTACCCCGGCGGTCTGCACGCCACGATGGGACACGATCACGGAGCGGCGACGCCAGACCCTGCGCCGGACCAGCCCGCCTCGACACCGGCCGCCTCACCGACACCACCGCCCGCCGGCGGTCACACGCACTAAGCGAAGGAGTCACTCGTGGTCAACGCCATCATCCGCTGGTGCATTACGAACACGTTCCTGATGTCGCTCATCATCCTGAGCGTCTGCGCGGCTGGTTACTGGTCGATCCTGCGCCTGCCCGTCGACGCGATCCCGGA
>CAZBOE010000094.1:420-10614 GCA_964493365.1 uncultured Tepidisphaeraceae bacterium
ATGTCGGGCTTCGGGTTCTCGATGGTCTTCGTGATCTTCGAGGACAGCATCGACTACTACTGGGCGCGCTCGCGCGTGCTGGAGCGGATGAACGTCGCCCAGCAGCGCCTCCCCGAGGGCGTGACACCGGTGCTCGGGCCAGACGCCACGGCGCTGGGCCAGGTGTACTGGTACACGGTCGAGGGCGAGGGATTCGATCTAGCCGAGTTGCGATCGATCCAGGACTGGTACATCCGCTACCAGCTGCAGACAGTCCCCGGGGTGAGCGAGGTCGCCAGCATCGGCGGCTTCGTGAAGCAGTACCAGATCGACATCCACCCCGACAAGATGCGCGCCCACCGCGTGACCATGATGGAGATCGTCGAGGCGGTCGGCAAGAGCAACATCGACGTGGGCGCGAAGGTCATCGAGAAGAGCGGCGTAGAGTACTTCATCCGCGGCCTGGGGTTCGTCAAATCGATGGAAGACCTCGAGCGGGTGGTGATCCGCCAGGAGGGCGGGACCCCGCTATACCTGCGCAGCGTGGCGACTGTTCAGCTGGGCCCGGATTTCCGGCGCGGCGCGCTCGATAAGGGCGGGGGCGAGGCCGTCGGCGGCGTCGTGCTCATGCGTTACGGCGAGAATCCCCGCGAGGTGGTGGCACGCGTCAACGAGAAGATCGCCCAGCTGGAGGCGGGCCTGCCCCGCAAAACCCTGGCCGATGGCCGGGTTTCGGCCGTCCGACTCGTGCCATTCTACGACCGCACGACCATCGTGCAGGAGACGATCGATACGCTCAAGACGGCGCTGTTCGAGGAAGCGCTGATCGCGGGATTCGTCGTGCTGTTTTTCCTTATGCACCTGCGCTCCACGGCGACGGTGGTGCCGACGCTGCCGCTGGCGCTGGCCGGCTCGTTCATCCTGATGTACGCCTTCGGCGTCGACAGCAACATCATGTCGCTCGCCGGGCTGGCCATCGCCATCGGCGACATCGCCGACATGGGCATCATCATGACGGAGAACATCTACCGCCGCATCGCCGGCGCGACGTCCGATGAACTGCGAGAGAAGGGGCACTTCGGGCTCGTATACGAGGGCGCGACGGAGGTCGGTGGCGCCATCATCACGGCGGTCACCAACACGATTGTCTCGTTCATCCCCGTCTTCTTCCTGACCGACCAGGAAGGCAAGCTTTTCCAGCCGCTGGCCTTCACCAAGACCTTTGCAATCGGGTCATCGGTCGTGCTCGCCATCACGGTGGTCCCGTTCCTGTGCTACCTGCTCTACAGGCCTGTGAACTGGAAGCTTCGCACGACACTCGCCCTGGCCGCCGGGGTGGGCGTGCTGGCGGCATTTGCAACCCATTTCGCGTTCATGTGGGGACTCGGGGAGGCGCACGATCGCGGCTGGCTGATCGCGGCCGCGGTGGGGGTCGGCGTCGCGCTGTGCGTGATCCGGATGACACGGGAGAAGTTCCTGCCGCTGGAGCAGAACCCGGTGTCGCGCGGCATTGCCCGCGTGTACGTCCCGGCGCTCCGCTGGATCCTCGACCACAAGAAGGCCTTTATGGTGGCGCCGGTGCTGATCCTGTTCACCGGGCTGTCGGTTTGGCTCGGCATCGACCGTACGCTCGCGCCGCTGGAGTGGGGAATCAACGCTTTCGCCCGCGAGCCGGCCTCGCCCGAACTCAAGCGCCTCATGTACGCCGATCCGGACTCGGACATGGCGCGCCCGTTGCTCGAGCTTGACCAGGTCCGTTGGCAGCGCATCAGCGCCGCCGACGGTTCGGAGCGGACGCGGCTTCTCTGGCGTCGCCAGGACACCGCCGAGAGAGATGCCGATTCGGCCGCGGGCCTCAACGTGCTCAAAGAGGGCCGCATCCTCCCCGGCCTCGGACGCGAGTTCATGCCGCCACTGGACGAGGGCTCACTGCTCTACATGCCCTCGCTCCTTCCCCAGGCGTCCCTGTCGCAGGCGGTCGAGGTCAACAGCAAGCAAGACCTCGCCATCGCCAGCGTGCCGGAGGTGGAGAGTGTGGTTGGCAAGATCGGGCGGGCCGAGTCCGCGCTGGACCCCGCACCGATCGGGATGATGGAGTCGATCGTAATCCTCAAGCCCGAGAGTCAGTGGCGGACCCGCAAGATCGAGCGGTTCTTCTCCGACTGGCCCGCCGTTCTCCGAAGGCCTCTTTCCTGGATCTGGCCTGAGGAGCGCCGCATCACCAAGCAGGAGATCCTTGCCGAACTGCAGGAGAAGACCGCGATCCCGGGCGTCCTACCCACCTGGCTGCAGCCGATCCAGACGCGCCTGGTCATGCTGCAGACCGGCTTCCGGGCCATGATGGGCGTCAAGATCTACGGGAGCGACCTCCGCGAGATCGAGGGAATCGGCCTCCAGATCGAGCAGCTGCTCCGGGAAGTTCCGGGCGCCACCGACATCGTCGCCGACCGCATCGTCGGCAAGCCCTACATTCAGATCGAGATCGACCGAGAGCGGATCGCCCGCTACGGCGTCAATATCCGCGACGTGCAGGACGTGATCGAGGTCGCATTGGGCGGCGCGAATCTCATGGAGTCTGTCGAGGGCCGCGAGCGATACCCGATCCGTATCCGGCTGGCCCGCGATTTCCGCGAGGATATCGACGCCATCCAGCGGATCAACGTCCCCTCCTCAACGGGGGCACAGGTGCCGCTGGCCCAGCTCGCCAACATCTCGACGGTGCTGGGACCGCAGGAAATCAAGGGCGAGCGAGGTCTGCTCGTGGGCTATGTCACCATGAACACACGCGACCGCGACGAGGTGTCGGTGGTGCAGGATGCGGAGCGCGTGCTCCAGCAGGCACTCAAGGACGGGCGGCTCACGCTCCCCCCCGGCTACTACTGGGAATGGTCAGGCCAGTTCGAGAACCAGGTCCGCGCCACCAAGCGGATGCAGATCCTCGTCCCGATCACGCTGGCCATCATGTTCGTGATGCTCTTCCTCGGCTTCTCGCGCTGGTGGATCGCCCTGGTCATCTTCTTCGGCGTTCTCGTCTCTGCCTCGGGCGGGTTCATCATGCTCGCCTTATGGGGCGTGAACCTGTCAGTGGCGGTGTGGGTCGGGTTCCTCGTCCTCTTCGGCGTCGTCGATGACGACGGCGTGGTCATCTCGACCTACCTCGAGGGCGTCTTCAAGGGCCGAACATTCTCCTCGAAGCGGGAGATCCGTGACGCGGTCGTCGAGGCGGGCCTCAAGCGCATCCGCCCCTGCCTCATGACCATCGCGACGACCGTTTTCGGCCTCATGCCCATCTTCTGGGCGACGGGCCGCGGCTCGGACGTCATGCAGCCGATGGCGATCCCCGTGATGGGCGGGATGACCGTGTCGCTCATCACGCTCTTCATCGTGCCGTGCATCTTCTGTGCCGTCGAAGAGTGGAAGTGGAGCCGCAACCGGCGCAAGCAAGCCGCGGCGTGAGACCTGATGCTCCGCGGGTGAGCCGCCGGTTGGGCACGACGCCACTTCCGAGTCGCGACAATCCCCGGCGAGGCGGCAGCGGACGCCATGGGTTCACACTTCAGCCGAACCGAGCAGCCCGTCTCACTTGACATGCATACTGGGGGGGAGTATGCTTTGGCAGGAGAACCTAATGATCAGCACGACCCAGTCACAACCGGTTCAGTACACGATCGTGATCGACGGCATGACCTGCGGACACTGCGTCCGGACTGTTTCCGCGACGCTGAGCGACGTTCCGGGCGTTGCGGTTCGTTCCGTCGCCGTGGGCAGCGCCGAGATCGAGGCGCCCGACGGGCTGACCGTCGCGGCGGCCGTCGCGGCGCTCGACGAGGCGGGATACCCGGCGCGAGTCCGCGACTCAAAGACGCCGCCCGCCCAAGGCGCCGCCGCGAAGAAGCCAGGCTGCACCGTCGGCGGTCGCGACAGCGCGGGTCAGAGCTGCTGCGGTTGACGCAGGGCATCGCCCAAGTTCATCCGCAGGAGTTCGTCCGAAGGAGCAACCGCCATGAAGAAAAAGAAGACTGAACCGAGCATCGGTACTCTAGTCCCGCCACTCAGCGACAACGGCGCTCCAGCCGCCTCGGATGAACCGACCCCGGCGGCGGCGTACTGCGGCTGCGCAGCGACACGCGGACCCGAAGGCATTGGCCCCGGTGCCCGAGCCGCGGTTGTTGATCCCGGGCTCAAGGCGGTCAATCTCAAGCACCTCAAGCGCATTGAGGGCCAGGTCCGCGGCATCGCCGCAATGGTCGAGGGGGACCGCTACTGCGCCGACATCATCCAGCAGTGTGCGGCTGTGCAGGAGTCGCTGCGAGCGGTGGCGAAAAACCTGCTGCGGAACCACCTCGCGCATTGCGCCAGCCGTGCCATGCACGGAGATCAGGAACAGCAGGACGCGATGGTCGAGGAACTGATCGAACTGGTCGGAAGGATTGCACGTTGAGCGCCGCCCCGCGCTACACGACACAAAGAACGAGGGCGACAGCCATGGCCACCAAGAACACGAGTGATGACCGTGCCTCCGTGCACGGCAGCGATACCTCGCACTCTTCCTCGCAATTGCACGCCCCAGCGCACGCGACGGAGCGCTGCGATCTGCCCATCGAGGGCATGACATGCGCTTCCTGCGCCATTCGCGTCGAGAAGCGTCTGGCAAGACAGCCCGGCGTCACTTCCGCAAGCGTGAACTTCGCCACCAGGGTGGCGACGGTGAAGTTCGATCCGGCCGCCACCCGCCCGGAGGCCCTGGCGAAGGCTGTGGACGACATCGGCTACAAGGCGATTGTTCCCGCGGCCGCTTCGTCCAGCCCCCAGCCGCCGCACGGACATCACGGCCACGACCATGCGGCGATGCTGAGTCAACAGGCGTCCCACGGGCCCCAGCCAAACGCTCACCGACAGCACGAGGCAGGCGGCGGAGACGACCACTCGGCCCACATGAACGTCGGCGACACCGAGGCACGGCGCCTGCTGGTCAAGATCATCGTCGGGGCGACGCTTTCGTTACCGGTGCTCGTGATCGCGATGTCGCACGGCACGATCGAGGCCTTCAACGTTTCCTGGATCAACTGGCTTCAGCTCGCGTTGACCACGCCCGTGCTCTTCTGGTGCGGCTGGCAGTTTTTTCGCTCGGCATGGAAGGGCCTCTGGCACTTCAGCGCAAACATGGACACGCTGGTCGCGATGGGCACGGGCGCGGCATACCTCTATTCGCTGGCAGCGACCGTCTGGCCGTCGTTCTTCGTGGGGGTGGCGGGCGGGACGGCACACGGTGCGCACACGGGCGGTGCGGGGGACGGGGCGCACATGGTGCCCGTCTACTTCGAGGCCGCCGCGGTCATCATCGTGCTCATCCTGCTGGGCAAGTACTTCGAGGCCCGAGCGACGGGGAGGACCACGGCGGCGATCAAGCGGCTGATCGGTCTGCAACCCAAGACCGCCCGAGTGCTGCGGGATGGCGTCGAGGGCGATCTGCCCATCGACGCCGTAGTAGTCGGCGACCGCGTGATGGTGCGCCCCGGCGAGAAGATCCCCGTCGACGGCACGGTCGAGAGCGGCCAATCGGCGGTCGATGAATCGATGCTCACCGGCGAGAGCGTGCCCGTGGAGAAGAAGCCCGGCGACAGCGTCTTCGGCGCAACGATGAACACGACAGGAGCCCTGCGGCTTGTCGCATCCAGGGTCGGGGCCGACACCGCTCTCCAGCAGATCGTTCGGCTTGTACAGGAGGCTCAGGGGAGCAAGGCCCCGATCTCCCGCCTCGCCGACAGGATCAGCGGGGTCTTCGTGCCCATCGTCATCGGTATCGCATTGGCCACCTTCATCGTCTGGTGGCTCGTCTCGCCCGCCGAGACGCGCCTGAGCATGGCCCTGGTCACGGCGGTTTCGGTGCTCATCATCGCGTGCCCGTGCGCACTCGGGCTCGCGACGCCGACGGCGATCATGGTCGGCACCGGCCGTGGGGCCGAGAGGGGCATCCTCATCAAGGGCGGCGAAGCGCTGGAAACCGCCCACAAGCTGACCGCGATCGTGCTCGACAAGACCGGCACGATCACCCACGGCAAGCCCGCGGTGACCGATGTCATTCCCGCGGCGAACCCGGGCGTCGGCGCCGAGGAACTGCTGCGGCTGGCCGCCTCGGCGGAGCAGCGCAGCGAGCACCCGCTGGCCTCCGCCATTGTGCGCGAGGCGACTGCGCGGGGCGTTCGACTGGTCGAACCCACCGACTTCGGGGCGGTCGTTGGGCACGGTGTCGACGCCAGCGTGGATGGGAAACGACTGCTCATCGGCAGGGCCGCGTTGCTCGAGCAGCGCGGGATTCTCATCACACTGGCGGACAAGGCCGCGGAACTGGCGTCGGCGGGTCGCACCCCGATGTTCGTCGCGATCGATGGGCGGGAGGCGGGGATCGTGGCGGTTGCGGACACCATCCGCCCCGAATCCAGGGAGGCGATCGAAACAATGCGCGCGATGGGGCTGCGCGTGGTGATGATGACAGGCGATAACCGTCTCACGGCGGAGGCCGTCGCGTCGCAGGTCGGGGTCGATCAGTTCTTTGCCGAGGTCCTGCCGAAGGACAAGGCCGGCATGGTCAAGTCGCTTCAGGCCCAGGGCCACGTTGTGGGCATGGTGGGCGACGGGATCAACGACGCGCCCGCGCTCGTCCAGGCGGATGTCGGTCTCGCCGTCGGCACCGGGACTGACATCGCGATGGAGTCGGCGGACATCACGCTCATGCGGGGAGACCTGCGCGCAGTGCCCCAGGCCATTACCCTCTCGCACGCGACGATTCGGGCGATCAGGCAAAACCTCTTCTGGGCGTTTATCTACAACGTCGTTGGCATCCCCGTCGCGGCGGGCGTGCTCTTCCCGTTCACGGGCTGGTTGCTCTCGCCGATCATCGCGAGCGCCGCGATGGCATTCAGCAGCGTCAGCGTGGTGCTCAACAGCCTGAGGCTGAAGGTTCGCTCAGAGACGTGATGCGTTGGCACGCCACATTCCCGAGTTTCATTGCTGGTAGTCTTGCAGCCACGTCCCCGCGATTCGGTTTGCCGCCGGAACCCGGTCAGCTGGAACCCACTGTCAACGCTCAACGCACCCGGAGGGATTCGAACCCCCAACCCTCGGTTCCGAAGACCGATGCTCTATCCAATTGAGCTACGGGTGCTCTGGGTTGACGATGATACCCCACCGAATGCCGCGCGGGAATGGTGGCGTGTCGGTTGGCCGAGCGGGTGGCGGGTGAGCGGGTGGCTGATGAACCGGTGGCGGTAGCGCGCGTGGAGGTTGAACGGTTTGCAGACGGGGCGGGTGGCGGTGGTGGTCGGGCCGGTGGCGGACGGGAAGCCGGGTGGTGGGTTACTGGCGCCGCTGGGCTTGGGGTCGCAGGTCACGTGGCATAACGGAATGGCGGCGGGGGCCGCTTGCGCCGCGAGTGGGGGTGGGTCACGTGCGGAACACCACCGCGGGCTCGAGGCGGAGCAGGGGGCGGATGCTCAGCGTGATCGACACCACCATGATCAGCAGCATGGCTGCGGTGCTCACGGCCAGCGTGAAACCGGTCAGCTGAAACGGGATGCCTGCGTTCTTCCCGAGCGTGCCCAGCAGGCAGGCTCCGCCGACGCCCAGCGCCATGCCCTGGATGACGCATGCCAGCCCCTGGGCGACCAGCATCTTAAGGATGGTCGCGTCGGGCGTTCCCATCGCCTTCAGAGCCGCGTAATACCGTGCGTTCTCGCGCGTGAACATGAACAGCAACAGGCTGACCACCGCCGTTCCCACGACGCCGCCCAAGACCACCATGAGCCCCACGTGAGAAATCATGTCGGTGTTGTGGATGTAGTAATCGAGCGTGTCGTCGGAAAACTGTCCGTGGCTGCGCGCCCGGAGGCCCGTTCGGTCGGTGATCCGGGCGGCCACGAGCTCGGGTGAAAGGCCGGCGGCCGCCCGTGCCAGCACGAATGACACCATCTTCCGTTCAGGCGGGGCATAGCCCATCGCCCGCGAGAACGTGGTGTAGATGGTCGGCTTGGGCATGAACCGCGGCGACACCTCGACCACGCCGACGACGATCGCCCGCCGGTCGTTGAGCAGTAACTCGCTGCCCACCCGCATCGGCTCGATTTGCCCGGTCAGGGGGTTGGGCCGGCGAAATACGGTCTGTGCAGACACTGAATCGATCACCACGGCGTCGGCCAGCCGCAGGTCGCCGGGCGCGCCTGAAAGAAACCGATCGGGCAGCCCGGCGAGGCTGGCGTCGTCGAGGCCGATCACCTGCACCGACCTGAAGCGCCCGTCGTCGAGGCGGGCGCGAAGCGAGCCGATGTAAACCGGCACGGCCCAGGCCACGCCTTCCACCCCGCGCACACGCTGGACGGCCATCTCCGGCAGCGGCATGGTCTCTTCGACATACTCGACGGCCGAATCCATCACCCAGATGTCGGCCGCCCGTGTGTCGTCGATCAGCGCGTGCGTTCGGGTCAGCATGCCTGCAAACATCGACATCAGCAGCGTGATCAGCAGGCAAGAGAAGAAGACACCGAACACGAGTCCGAGGTATTTCGTCGTGTCGCCCAGCAACATCTTCAGGGCGATGCGGATCATCGGGGGCCCCACTTTCCTGAGGCCGCCATATCAAGGACACCGGCCTCGACGAAATCCGCCATGCACTCGGCCAGCCGCGCCACCGCGGCCGGGTCTTCGGGCAGCGGATAGCCGAGTCGCTTGAGCAGGGGCTGTGCGTGCTCGAGGTGAACGCACATTCCAAGGACGATCGGGACGGCGAGCGCCAGGCGCGGGTCGTCGCGGTCGCAGCGGAGCATCTGGCACAAGATCGTTTCGAGTGCTTCGACGACCGGCCGGCCGAAGGCGTTGACAATCTGTGTCAGCAGGGGCGACGGCCGGCTCAGTTCGTGCAGCGTGATCCGGTTGAACTCGCGCTCGCGTGTCCCTTTGTGGATCACCATGCTTACCACCCCCCTGACCCACTCCCGGAGTCTTTCGCGGGGTTCGGTGGGCTGGCGGGGGTCGCTCGCGTGGGCCGCGGCGCGATGCACGCGCTCATGCGCCGCACCCACCACCGCGCGATAGAGGCCCTTCTTGTCGCCGAAGTAGTACTTCACGAGCGCCACGTTCGCCCCGGCTCGCCGGCAGATCTCGCGCAGCGCCGCGTCGCGGTAGCCGACGCGGGCAAACTCGCGGGTGGCTTCCCGGAGAATCCTGGCCTTGAGCTTGTCCTTCTGTCGCGGCGCTGGCATGACCGACTTTCTTAAACGATCGTTTAACTCACGCCTGCGTAGCCTACGATGCGGCGGCGGTGCGCACTCGTTCTGCTTCTACTGTGGCTGCCCAATCGGGGGCGGTGTCTGGCACCGGCGGGGGCGATGCCTGGCATGAAGAGGCCGCGTCAGCGCGGGGCGCCGCCATCCGAGCGGCCATGAGCTCGGGCCCGGCGGATCGCCCCTGTGGGCTGATCTGTCGCGGGTCGGGCACGGTTTGGTGTCGCTGGCACGTGCGTTGTATCCCGCCGGTGGTAACCCGCCCAACCGAAAGGACGCTTCCATGCCGCTTGCGCCGCTGAGTTCGCAAACGCTCAACCGCCTGTTGGCCGCCCAGCCGCAGCCGCCGTGCATTTCGCTCTATATGCCTGCCGCCCGTGCCCATCCCGGCGTGGAAGAGGCGCCGGTCCGCTGGCGCAACCTCGAGCGGTCGGCCGAGGGCGAACTCAAGACGAAACTGTCGGATGCCCAGATCCGCCCCCTGATGGCTCTGCTCGCCCGGGAGACGCAGGACCCTTACTTCTGGCAGCATCAGCTCGGCGGGCTGGCCGTGTTCGTGGCGGGCGATCTGGCCATCGCCATCAAGCTCCCGCGCGAGTGTGACGAGCTTGCCATCGTCGCCGATTCGTTTCACATCAAGCCGCTGGTGCGTCAGCTTCAAACCACCGGGCGTTACCAGGTGCTGTGTCTGAGCCTCAAGAACGTCAACCTGTTCGAGGGCAATCGCGACGGACTGAGCCCGGTCGCGCTCGACGACGTGCCGCGGAACATCCAGCAGGCGCTGGGTGAAGAGAACATCGCGCCTTTTCAGTCCAACGCTTTTTTCCCTGCCGTTGCCAACCTTGAAGGCCGAAGCGCCAGCGACTCGCGGCGGGAGGTGCTGGATACCGACATCGAGCGATACTTCCGCGCCGTCGATCATGCCGTTTTCACCGGCCAC
>CAZBOE010000094.1:10643-17160 GCA_964493365.1 uncultured Tepidisphaeraceae bacterium
GATCTTGTGTGCGCTGCCGCAGCATCAGCCGGCGTTTCGCCGGGTTTCGAAGAATCAGCACCTCGCAGAGCAGGGCATCGAGATCGACCCCGACAGCGTCGATCCGAGGCGGCTGGCCGACGAAGCGTGGAAGATCATCGAGCCCCAATACCACGCCATCTCCGCCGACATGGTCGATCGGTTTCAGGTGGCCAGGGCGCGCGAAGCCGGCAGCGATGACATGGCGGAGGTGGCCCGGGCGGCCGCCATGGGCCGGGTCGATACGCTCCTGCTCGACGAGTCGCGCCGCATCGGCGGGCGCATCAGCCCCGACGACGGCCGGATCGAACTGATGCCGATCGAAGACCCCCAGGCCGATGACGTGCTCGACGACCTGGGCGAAAAGGTGCTCCAGATGGGCGGGGTGGTGATGGTGCTCCCGCCGCATGTTATGCCCAGCGACACGGGGCTGGCGGCGATTTATCGGTATTGAGTTTCGACGTGCGAGATCACCACCGTCACCGGCGAAAGGCGCGCGAAGCAACATGGGTGTCGCGGCATCCAGCGGCGCGCCCTCTGGAAGACGGTCACTGCCGGCCGGCTAGCGGTATTCCAGCTCTACCGGCGGCTGCGGTGGAGGCGACGGTGGAGTAACAAAACCCACCCGAAAAGGCAGCCCCTGCGAGCAGCGTCCGCGATGTCGAGCGCGCCATGTCGCAGCAGGACATCGTCGAGCAAGCCCCGGGTCAAGAGGCTGATCGCAGGGCGACCAACTGCCACAGGTCGCCGGCCGGGAAAGTAAACGAGCCGAACAGCATATTGGGTGACCGCGCCGTCGTCAGGTTGTCGCATGGCGCGGTTTCCACTGGCCCGGGGCACATCCGAGTCTTAGTCTCCGCGAACGAGCGATTGCCGATTCGGCAGCCGTCGTTGTAAGAAAGGCTCGGGTGCGGACATGGGTTTGATGTCGTGGGGTGCATGTGGATCGGTGCTGGCGGCCCAATCGGCCGCGGCGACGCAGCCGTCGTCGACCGACCCGGGCTGGGGCTACTTCAACTTCGTCTACTCCCTGTGGACCGACACGCACCTGGTCGCGCATTCGGTGATCGCGATTGCGGTGGTCGTGGCGATCGGGCTGGCCATCGGGTCGATCAAGTTTCGGGGCATCGGGCTGGGCATCGCGGGGGTGCTGTTCTCCGGACTGGCGCTGGGTCAGATGGGCCTCAAGCTCAACAGCGAGGTCTTCGAGTTTGTCCGCGAGTTCGGGCTGATCCTGTTCGTCTACACGATCGGCCTGCAGGTCGGGCCGGGGTTTTTCTCGAGCCTCAAGCGGAACGGATTGCCGCTGAATCTGATGGCCGCGGGCATCGTGCTGACCGGTGCGACCATCGCAGTGATCATCTGGGCCACCGTGCTCGGCGGTCAGCGCGATCAGCTGCCTGTCGCGGTGGGGCTGCTTTCGGGCGGCGTCACCAACACCCCTTCGCTTGGCGCGGCGCAGGAGGCGCTGGTGCAGACGGGCGCGGGTGATCTGCGCCCGTTTTCCTCGCAGGCGTATGCGGTGGCCTATCCATTTGGAATCATGGGGATCATCCTGACGATGATCCTGGTGAGGCAGGTCTTTCGCATCGATATGGATGCCCAGAGCAAGCTGCTCGGCCAGCTCAACGGGTCGGCCAAGACCGGGCTCGAGAGCGTCAACCTTGAGGTGAAGAATCCGCTGCTCGAGGGGCATCGTCTGGCCGAAGTGCCGACGCTGGCCGAGTCGGGCGTGGTGGTGTCGCGCGTGCTGAGGAAGGGCCGGGCCGAACTGGCGCGCAGCGATTCGATTCTCGAGACGGGCGACATCCTGCTCGCGGTCGGTGAGCGGCCGGCGCTCGAGCGGCTCAAGCTCATCGTGGGCGAGGAATCCAAGGTGGATGTCCGCGCCGTGCCCTCGCAGATCGATGTGCAGCGCATCCTGGTCTCCAAGCCCGCCGCCGTCGGGCGGACCATTCGTGAGCTGTCGCTCCGCGACCGCTACGGCGTCAACATCACCCGAATCTATCGCGCCGGCATCGAACTGCCCGTGCTGCCCAATCTGCGCCTGCAGACCGCCGACCAGATGCTGGTCGTGGGCGACAAGAACAGCATTCAGCAGGTGGCACAGGAAGTGGGCAACAGCCCCAAGCAGCTCGATCATCCTCACCTGATCCCGATCTTCGTCGGCATCTTCCTGGGCGTCGTGCTCGGCTCGATCCCGATTTATCTCGGGTCTTACTTCTCCGCCCCGGTCAAGCTGGGCCTGGCCGGCGGGCCGCTGGTGGCGGCGCTGATCCTCTCGCGGATCGGCAAGATCGGGCCGCTGGTGTGGTATATGACCCCCGGCGCCAACCTCATGGTGCGTGAGCTGGGCATCTGCCTCTTCCTCGCCTGTGTGGGCATCAAGGGCGGCCAGGGCTTTGTCGAGACGCTGGCCACCAACGGCCTGCTGTGGATGGGCCTGGGCGCGATCATCACCGTCACGCCGCTGCTGATCGTGAGCCTGATCGCGATGATCTGGGTCAAGACCAACTACCTCAGCCTCTGCGGCCTGCTTGCCGGCAGCATGACCGACCCGCCCGCGCTGGCCTTTGCCACACAGGTGACCGGCTCCGACGCCCCGAGCATCGCCTATGCCACGGTCTACCCGCTGGTGATGTTGCTGCGCGTGCTGACGGCTCAACTCATCGTGCTGATCTTCATGACCCAGTGACCGCCGGGCGCGCCGGCGCTTTGGGCGAGGCCGCCGTCGAAAAGAATGATGCCCAGGGCGACGTTGTCGCGGCAAGCCGGCGGCGGGTCATCCCGCCTTCACCGCCGCGAACGCCTTCTTCGCAGCGGCCAACGTCGCGGCAATGGCGTCGTCGTCGTGCGCCAGGCCGGGGAAGAGCGCTTCGTACATGCTGGGGGCGAGGTAGACGCCGTTGTCGAGCATGGCGTGGAAGAACCGGCGATACGCGGTTTCGTCACAGGCGGTGGCGGTGGCGAAGTTGTTGACCACGTCGCCGGGGCTGCGGGTGAAAAATAGCCCGATCATCGCCCCGACGCGGTTGATCGCCACCGGCACGCCCGCCGACTCGGCCGCCGAGGCGAGGCCCCTGGCCAGGCGGTCGCTGGTGGCTTCGAGCTGTTCGTAGGCGCCGGGTTCTTCCATCAGCTCGAGCGTCGCGAGACCCGCGGCCATCGCCACAGGGTTGCCGCTGAGGGTGCCCGCCTGATAGACCGGGCCCACCGGCGAGATCATCTCCATGATGTCGCGACGCCCGCCATAGGCGCCCACGGGCATCCCGCCGCCGATCACCTTGGCCAGGCATGTCAGGTCGGGCTTGACGCCATAGAGGCTCGCCGCCCCCGACCATGCCACGCGGAAACCCGTCATCACTTCGTCAAACAGCAGCAGCGCCCCGTGCTCGTCACACAGCGCCCGAAGGCCCTTGAGATAATCCGGCGTCGGCGGCACCACGCCCATGTTCCCCGCGATCGGCTCGACCGCGAAACAGGCGATCTGATTCGGAAAGGTCTCAAAGAGCTTGCGCGCCGCGTCGAGGTCGTTATATGGCGCCAGCAGCGTCGACGACACGATCGACTTGGGCACCCCCGGCGAACTCGGCACGCCCAGCGTCAGCGCCCCCGACCCCGCCTCGACCAGCAGCGCGTCGGCATGCCCGTGATAACACCCGACGCATTTGATGATCATGTCGCGCTTCGTATACGCCCGCGCCACGCGCAGCGCGCTCATGGCCGCCTCGGTGCCGCTGCTGACAAAGCGGATCATCTCGATCCAGGGCATCGCCCCGACGATCTTGGCTGCCAGCAACACCTCGCCCTCGGTGGGCGCGCCGAAGGTTGTCCCCCGGCCGACCGCCTTGCTGATGGCCGCCACCACCGTCTCGTGGGCGTGCCCGGCGATCAGCGGACCATAGCTCGCGACATAGTCGATGTAGCTGTTGCCATCGACATCGGTCACCCGGCATCCACTGCCGCTCTTGATAAACAGCGGCGTCCCGCCCACCGCCTTAAACGCCCTCACCGGCGACGACACGCCCCCCGGCATGATCTGCCTGGCGCGCAAAAACATCGCCTCGGAATTCGCGGTCGATCGTGCAGTATCGGTCGGCATGGCGGTGATGGTATGGCTGAGCGGCGGATCGGGAAAGCGGGGCAGTGCGCCCGCCGAATTCGTCTTCACAGCCTGCGCAGCATGTCCGGCAAAGGCTGCGGCGGAATCGGTCAGACCCGATTAGGGCAAAGCCGTTCTGCCGTCGAATCCGCCGTGGCGCGGCAGCGCCCGCGTCGGGACGGCACACACCGCCGCGCGGTCGGGCTCGCTCCGTGGCCCTGCGGCCCGGGCGTGTCTCTGCGCCAAAATCAGGCCGCGGCTCGACACCGGATCATTGCCCCCTGATCGCCCGACGGCTACCGTTCCCAGCCCATGGCCAAGCAGCAGCACCAAGGCGGTAGCGAGCCCAACAAGATCATCTATTCGATGATCGGTGTCTCGAAATCGTATGAGAAGAAGTTTGTCCTCAAGGACATCTACCTCTCCTACTTCTATGGCGCCAAGATCGGCGTGCTCGGGCTCAACGGTTCGGGCAAATCGTCGCTGCTGCGCATCCTTGCGGGCGTCGATACGCAGTATGAAGGCCAGATCAGCAAGGCCCCCGGCTTCACCGTCGGCTTCCTCGAGCAGGAGCCGCAGCTCGATCCGGCCCTGACCGTCCGCCAGACGGTGGCGCAGGGGATGAAAGCGGTGACCGACCTGGTCGACCAGTTCAACGCCATCTCCGACAAGCTCGCCGAGCCGATGGACGACGACCAGATGACCCGGCTGCTGGAGAAGCAGGGCGAGATCCAGGAGAAGATCGACGCCGTCAACGGCTGGGATCTCGACAGCCAGCTCGAGATGGCGATGGACGCCCTGCGCTGCCCGCCGGGCGACGCCCCCATCGGCCCGCTCTCGGGCGGCGAGAAGCGCCGCGTAGCGCTGTGTCGCCTGCTGCTGCAAAAGCCCGACATCCTCCTGCTCGACGAGCCCACCAACCACCTCGACGCCGAGTCGGTCGGGTGGCTCGAACAGCACCTCCAGCGCTACGAGGGCACGGTCATCGCCGTCACCCACGACCGATACTTCCTCGATAACGTCGCCGGGTGGATTCTCGAGCTCGACCGCGGCGAAGGCATCCCCTGGAAGGGCAACTACACCTCCTGGCTCGAACAGAAGGAAAAGCGCCTCGCCCAGGAGCAAAAGTCGGCCGACGCGCGGCAGAAGGCGCTGGCCCGCGAGCTCGAGTGGGTCCGCTCGTCGCCCAAGGCCCGCCAGGCCAAGAGCAAGGCGCGACTGGCGGCGTATGAAAAGCTGGCTTCCGAATCCGAGTCAGACAATTACGCCAAGGAGATCGAGATCTACATTCCCCCGGGCCCGCGCCTGGGCGAGCGGGTGATCGACGCCCGGGGCGTGCGCAAGGCCTACGGCGACAAGCTGCTGATGGACGGCATGAACTTCTCGCTCCCGCCGGGCGGCATCGTCGGGGTCATCGGGCCCAACGGCGCGGGCAAGACCACGCTCTTCCGCATGATCACCGGGCAGGAAAAGCCCGACGCAGGCGAGTTCGTCGTCGGCGCTTCGGTCAAGCTGGCTTACGTCGAGCAGACGCGCGACGTGCTCGCGGGCGACAAGGGCGTGTGGGAGGTCATCAGCGAAGGGCAGGAAACCCTCAAGCTCGGATCCACCACCGTCAACACGCGCGGCTATGTCAGCAAGTTCGGCTTCACCGGCCAGGATCAGCAGCGCAAGGTCGGCACCCTCTCGGGCGGCGAGCGCAATCGCGTTCACCTCGCCCGCATGCTCAAGAGCCACGCCAACGTCATCCTGCTCGACGAGCCGACCAACGACCTCGACGTCAACACCATCCGCGCCCTGGAAGAAGGCCTCTCCAACTTCGGCGGCTGCGCCGTGGTCATCAGCCACGACCGCTGGTTCCTCGACCGAATCGCCACCCACATCCTCGCCTTTGAGGGCGACAGCCAGGTGGTTTATTTCGAGGGCAACTACACCGCCTATGAGGCCGATCGCAAGCGCCGCCTGGGGGTTGAGGCCGACCGGCCACACCGCATCAGCTATCGGAAACTCACCAAGTGACAATCGTTGGGGCGCCGGGGGCTGTGCCCGGCTATAAGAATCGCGGGCTTCCCTCCCCGCATCGCGCGCTGTACGCAAGCCCCGCCGTGATACACTAATGGGCTATGCAGCGGTCAAGGACGAACGTGAAAAAGCGGGAAGACACGCCCGCCGGCACAGGCGACAAACCCCGAGCCGCCAGGCCCCGGCGCGACGCGGCCAAGGGTGTTTCGCCCGAGCGTGCAGAGTCGGCCGCCGTTCCCGCACCCGAGCCGGCTGCCGAGCACCCCGTTACCGATCATCCTGCCACCGGTCATGCGGCTGCCGACCAACCGGTCAGCGGTCATCCAGTCACCACTCATTCGGTCCGGGGGCGGTCGGTCACGTCGGCAGGTGCTC
>CAZBOE010000095.1:0-2663 GCA_964493365.1 uncultured Tepidisphaeraceae bacterium
CTGCCCGCCGCCCCCGACCACGGCCCGGCCTGGCAAGACTGGCTCATCGCCGTCGCCCTGGCCGCCCTCTGCTTTCTCTCCATCGCCCCGACCCTCACCTGGCTCGAATTTTCCAGCGGCAGCGAAAACCTCAACGTCGCCACCGTGCTCGAGATGCACCGGTCCGACGGCTCGTGGTGGGTGCCGACCCTCAAGGGCGAGCCCCGGCTGGCCAAGCCGCCGCTGACCGCGTGGCTCAGCGCAGCGCTGGTCAGCCCGGAGACCGTCGCAGCGCTCAACACCACCGACCTCGCCGCCCGCGATGCCGCCTATCGATCCCTGGCATGGCAGATCCGCTGGCCCGCCCTCGCGCTGACCTGCCTCGCCCTGCTCGCACTGTTCGACCTCGCCTTCACGATCGGCTCGCGACGCTTCGCCTTCATCGCCCTGCTCGTCTGCGCCACCTGCCTGATCGTCCTCCGCTTCGGGCGCAGCGCCACCACCGACGTGCAGCTTCTGCTGTGGGTCACGATCGCCTCCGCCATGCTCGCCCGGGCGGTCATCCGCGGGCAGCGCTGGGCGATCGCCGCCGCGGGCGCGGCCATGGGCGTCGCCTTCATGGCCAAGGGCCCGGTGGCCTTCGTGATGACCCTCGCGCCGACCATCGCATACCTCGCCCTGCCCGGGCCTCGGGCGCTGCTCGCATCGCGCACGCCTGCCGCCTATCGCCCGGGCAAGCCGGTCAGGCGATGGATCGCGCCGTCGCTCGCGGCGGCGGTCGCCTTCGCGGCCATCGGGCTGCCGTGGTTTGTCTATCAGCTCGTGACCGTCCCGGGCCTGATGGCGCGATGGTCGACCGAGGTCTTTCGCGAGGGCGCCACAGACCTCCCACGCGATCCGTTCTATCAATACATCGAATTCGTCCCCAACTTCGCCCCGTGGGTCGTGTTCCTCTTTGCAGGGCTGGTCGTCATCGTTCGTGCCCGACGGTCTTCGCCGGCCATGCTGCTCGGCGGCCTCATGCTGCTGGTTCCCGTGCTGATCATGAGCCTCTTCCGCGACAAGCCCGTGCGCTATCTCCTGCCCGTGGCGCCAGCGGCCGCCATCGTCGCCGCCGCCGGCGTGACCGCGGTCTTGTCGTCGCTCCGTGCCCCGTCGGCCGAAGGCAGGACGGCCCGCCTGCTCGCGCTGCTCCACTGGGTCGGCCTGGCCGCGATCGCCGCGGGCATACCGATCGCCGGCGCGCTGGTCCTCAAGACGGTTCCCGTTTCGATGGAGCGCGGCGCGGCGCCCGTCGAGATGCACTGGTTCCCGCCCTTCTTTGCGTTCGGGGCGGCGGCCGTGTTTTTGGTGATCATCGCGCCCGCCGCGTTGATGCAGCGGCGCAGGCCCACCCTGATCGTCACCACCACCGTCGTGGTGATGCTCCTGGCCAACACCCTCTTCCTCCGCGGCTATGCCCAGGCGCCCGGCGGCCGAACACCCTTCAAGCCGATCGCGGATGTGCTCTGGGGCTTTGGCGCGCAGACCGCGATCTGGCATTACAGCCCGCGCAGCGACCGCACCAGCACACCCACCGAGCTCCACATCTACCTCAACCGCGTAGTCAATGTCCGCCGCGAGCTCGACCCGACACGCACGCCCGCCGCCGGCACCACCGCCATGCTCTTCCGGCAGCGCGACCCCGCCTCCGAGCTCACCATCCCGCCCGGGTGGCAACGCTTCGCCACCTACCCCGGCGAAAAAGACGACCTCTGGCACATCCTCGTCCCCATCCCCTCCATGAGCCGCGAAGCCTTCGACGCCATGACCCGCTGACACCCACGCACCCGATTAGACGCCGCACCGATCGCACTCTATCTTCGGGAACAGAAGGCAGTAGACAGCAGGCAGCAAGCCGTCGGCAGTCAGCAGTGGGCGTTCGCCAATCGGCAGTCGCTGGTCGGCAGTCGCGAGTCAGCAGCAGCGAGTTCATCACGGCACACGCTGCTCCCCTAAACCCCTCTCCTGCCCGCTGCCGGCTCCGCCTCATCACCACGCACTCAACCCAATCCACCATGCTCGCCCCCGCCAAGCTCAACCTTACGCTCCGTGTCGGCCGAAAGCGTCCCGACGGATTCCACCCGCTGGCGTCGTGGATGGTCACCGTCGGACTGTGCGACGAGCTGGAGTTCAAACCGCGCTTCGACACGCGGATGAACCTCGCCTGCGACGATCCGGCCCTGCCCACCGACGAGAGCAATCTCGTGCTCAAGGCCGCCGTCACACTCCGGCGACACATGCCCGATGCGATCGCCGAGACGCTGGGCGGTTATTCGATCAGCCTGACCAAGCGGATTCCGAGCGGCGCCGGGCTCGGCGGCGGCTCATCCGATGCCGCGGCAACCATCGCCGCCCTCAATGACCTGTGGAAGCTCGATCTCCCGCGCGAGATCCTGACCGATGTCGCGGCCGCCGTCGGCTCGGATGTGCCGTTTTTCCTTTATGCCCCATCCGCACTTTGCACCGGGCGAGGCGAACAATGCCGCCACATCTCCGCGCCCCTGCCCCGCGCCGCCCTGCTCATGCTGCCGGGCCTGCACGTCGCCACCGCCGAGGTCTACCGCAAATTCGATGACATGGATCTCGGCGAAGCCGACGAAGCCCTGACCGCGTCCGCGGTCGAGCGCGGGCCCTGGCGGTCG
>CAZBOE010000095.1:2673-2954 GCA_964493365.1 uncultured Tepidisphaeraceae bacterium
CACCGCGCTTCGGGCGCTGAACAATCCGTCTCCGCGGCTGGTCAACGACCTCGAAGCCCCCGCCATGGCGATGCACCCCGACCTCCGCGACCTCCGCAGCGATCTCGAGCGCCGTCTGGCCCGCCCCGTCCGCATGACCGGCAGCGGCTCGACCCTCTTCACGCTCTACGACACGGCCGACGAAGCTCACGACGCGGCCCGACTCGCCGGCTCGCTCACCCGGGCGCTGCCGGTATCCCTCTGCCCCGACCGCGCGCGGGAATAACCCCAGCCCGCGGCCC
>CAZBOE010000095.1:2977-9933 GCA_964493365.1 uncultured Tepidisphaeraceae bacterium
GATGTCGTTCCAGCCGCGGCGGCCATCCTCCGTCACCCGACCCGCCACCCCAGCGCCCGCCAATCCGACACCAACGGGTCTCGCGCTCACCAGCTCCCCGCTCACCCGTGTCGCGCTCACCACCACCGAACGATTTCCAACTGACCGCCGACGGGCCGCCGCTTCGGGAACACGCTCCAGCCGCAATCGCCCCGCCCGCCTCACCCGCCGGCCATGAACGCTTCGAGATGGTCCAGCGTTTCGCTCCACCCGCCGCGGTGCGACTCACACGACTTCTCCGACGAAAGACCGGCGTGGGTGAGCGTGACCCGCGTCTGACTGCCCATTGGCTCGAACTCCACCGTGATCAGCGTCTCCCGCGTTGCCGCCTCACCGTCGCTGCCGCACGGCCTGTCCCACACGTGCGTCGTCACCAGACGGGTCATCGGTTCGACAACGCGGTAGACGCCCGAGTGGACGAAATGCTCGCCCGAGGGGCTCTCGATGTCGCTCCGCCAGACCCCGCCAACGCGCACATCAAACGCGCCCACCGTCTTGCAACCCTTCGGCCCAAACCACCGAGCCAGATGCTCCGGGCGAGTCCAGGCCTTCCAGACTGTCTCCAGCGGCGCGCGAAGCACCCGCGTGATCACCACCTTCGGACCGGCGTACGCCCGCTCGTCGCTGGCCGAATCGCCGCGTTCAATCATCTGCTGAATCATCGTGTTGCTCCTTCGGTTGAAGATCCGTCCCGGCCGCTCGAGCGTCGGAGGCTCGCGCGTCAGGGGCGGCCGGGTGATTGGATTCCTCTTGGCGCATCTCCTCGAGATACGCATCCAGCCGGTCGAACCGCTCTTCCCAGAACTGCCGGTACTCCTCGATCCAACCCGCCGCCTCCCTCAGCGGCTCGGCCTTGAGCCGACACGGCCGCTTCTGCGCGTCCCGCCCACGCTCGATCAGACCCGCCCGCTCGAGCACCTTGAGGTGCTTCGAGATCGCCGGCAGCGACATGTCGAACGGCCGGGCGAGTTCCCCCACCGTCGCATCGCCACCCGCCAGCCGCCGCAGGATCGCCCGCCGGGTCGGATCGGCGATGGCGTTCAATGTCCAGCTCAGAGAATCAACTGCCATATCAAACCATTTAGTTAAATAACCGAATGGTAAAATACACTCTTCCGGATGGGTGTCAACCGAGAATCCGCAGCGCCGCTCCGTCCGGCCCGTACATGACCCGACCCGCCCGTGCTTGACCGGGCCCGCCTTGTCAGCTACTTTCGTGACATGCGCTTGAACCGCGTTATTCCGGTACAAGTACGTTAGGCTGATCGGGTTGCTGCCAAGCCCCACCCGGGCGACGGCAGAATTCGATCGGCCCGCCCCGCCGTCTCCTTCCCGGAGACACCGGCCGACCGCCGGACGACCATTGGCTGCACAACCGATGTCCGCTCCTCGACGACGGACCATCCCGCAGCCGATCCTGGACAACTTCGAACCAATGCCTTGTCTGACCGCGTGGGTGGATTGAACACCTTCGCCCGATGACCCTGCCCCGGACGCCCACCCGCGTCGGGAATCGACCGGGTCAGGCGATCGACCCGCCCCGGTCAGGCAGGAATGATGCCCGGCAAATGCCGATCATCGTTGAACCAGAGGGCTGGAAATGGGTAGAGTCCCACCATTGCCCCACAAAGGGTCACAGACCAGTCGTAACATGAAACCGCAGAAGGATTTGACCATGACCACCGCGCAAGCACCCGCCGCGTCGCCCAACATCTCGGTGACCGAGCGAGCCCGCTACAAAGGTAAATCGGGCGCCCAGATTCTCCACGAGATGCTGATCGGGCCTCACCAAGTCGACACGATTTTCGGCTACCCCGGCGGCGCCATCCTGCCGGTGTTCGACCAGCTCTACAAGACGCCCGCCAAGTTCATCCTCAACCGCCATGAACAGGCCTCGGGTCACTGTGCCGACGGCTACGCCCGCGTCACCGGCAAGCCCGGCATCTGCATCGTCACGTCGGGCCCGGGCGCGACCAACACCGTCACCCCGCTCGCCACCGCGCAGATGGACTCGATCCCGATCATCGTCTTCTCCGGACAGGTGGCGACCAAGGTCATCGGCAACGACGCCTTCCAGGAAGCCGACGTCACCGGCATCACCCGCCCGTGCACCAAGTGGAACTACCTCATCAAAGACGTTCGCGAGCTGCCCCGCGTGGTCAACGAGGCCTTCCTCATCGCCACCAGCGGCCGACCGGGCCCGGTGCTGGTCGACCTCCCCAAAGACGTCACCACCGCCATCTGCCCCGAAGAGGTCGATGACACCCCCCGCGAACACGTGATGCGCCGCCGCAAGACCAGCATCTCGGGCGGCTCGGCCAAGCAGGTCGCCGAGGCGGCCGAACTGATCAACCGCAGCCAGAGGCCCGTGCTCTACGTCGGCGGCGGCGCGATCATCTCCAACGCATGGGAAGCGCTCCGCAAGGTGGCGGAAAAGGGCAACATCCCCTGCACCACCACCCTGCTGGGCATGGGCGCTTTCGACGAGCTGTCTGACCGCTCGCTGCACATGCTGGGCATGCACGGCAGCGCCTACGCCAACTACGCGGTGCAGGAGTGCGACTGCCTGATCGCCGTCGGCGCCCGCTTCGACGACCGTGTCACCGGCAACCTCGCCACCTTCGCCCCCAAGGCCAAGATCATCCACATCGACATCGACCCCAGCTCGATCAGCAAGAACGTCGACGTCGATGTGCCCGTGGTGGGCGACGCCCGGCTGAGCCTCGAGGCGATGGCCGAGCATGTCGAGCACCGCGACCGCAAGGAATGGTTCGCCCAGATCGAGGCCTGGAAGAAGCGCTACCCGTTCAAATACCTCGACGACTCGCAGTATTCCAAGCCGCAGTACGTGATCGAAGAGATCAACCGCCAGACCCGGTCGGAGGCGGTCATCACCACCGGCGTCGGTCAGCACCAGATGTGGGCGGCCCAGTTCTACCGCTGGCGCTACCCGCGGCAGATGGTCACCTCGGGCGGGCTGGGCACGATGGGCTACGGCCTGCCGTCGGCCATGGGCGCCCAGCTGGGCGCGCCGGGCAAGGTCGTCATCGACATCGACGGCGACGCCAGCTATCTCATGACCTGCTACGAGCTCGCGACGATCGCCGAATACAACATCCCCGTGAAGGTCGCGATCCTCAACAACGACTTCCAGGGCATGGTCAAGCAGTGGCAGGACCTGTTCTACCAGAAGCGCTATGCCGCCAGCGTGATGAAGAACCCCAACTTCGCCGCCATGGCCGAGGCGTTCGGCATCCGCGGGATCCGCTGCGACCGCAAGCAGGACGTGAGCAAGGTGGTCAAGGAGATGCTCGACCACAAGGGCCCGGTCGTGGTCGACTTCTTTGTCGAGCCCAACGAGCACGTTTACCCCATGGTCCCCAGCGGCAAGGGACTGCACGAAATGGAACTCGGCACGCTCGCCTAGCGCGGCTCGGCGTTCCCCACCCTCAGCATCGACACCCCGTGGCCATGGCCGACCGGTCATCGCCACGGGGTTTCTCTTTTTTGGAACGTGTTGTTCTCAAGCGTGTTGCGTCCGAGCCTTGTCATTTGTGCGAAGAACGGCGCGTCGTCCGGAAGTTGCGTCGCGCCTGGACTAAATTCCCCAGATTAAACCCCATGGGTGAAATGCCTACCGCAGGGGCGGCACAGAACAGACAACCGAACACGTCGCGTACACGGCGTTAGCACGCCGCGATGAAATGGCTCTCCGAGAATTAGCGCACCGGCGGCGGGCGGTGCTACGTTTCGGCACGCTCGCCGAGAACCACCCGGCGATGAACCGCTCGCCGGCCAACCCGCCGCGACGGCCGCGCCTACATGTCACGTTTAGATGGAGAGAACATGCATCGTCTTGCTCGTGTTGCCGCGCTCGCCGCGGCCGTTTCTGCCACATCCATGGGCGCTGCCCAGGCCGCGTTTCACAAGGTCGAACTGCTGATGAAGAGCGGCGACGTCGTCCCCGGCACGGGCGGCGCGACCATCCTCACCAGCGCGTCCAGCGGCTTCTTCAACATCGCGATCGGCGAAACCGGCACCGTGATCGCAACGTCGTCGGTCTCGGGCACGGGCATTACGACCTCCAATGACGGCGTGCTCGTCGGCTTCAGCAGCAAGAGGCACCTGGTCGCATGGGAGAACGCCGCGGGCCCTGAAGGCATCGGCGCCTACAACGTCTTCACCGGCCTGGCGATCAACCCGAGCAACCAGGTTTCGTTTTCGGGGACCTACAAGAGCGGCACGCCGTTCGGTCAGTCCAGCGGCACGCTGGGGATGATCAACGGCGGCACGATCGGCAGCGCCGCGGTTGTCGACCAGGACAAGTACGCCCGCGCCGGCGACGCCTACTCCCCGGTCGAGATTTCTCCCGGTGTGGCGTCGACGCTCTCGTCGGTGACCACCGGCACACCGCGGCTCGCGGGCAACGGCACCGTCATCGGCCGCGGTCAGCTCACGACCGTGACCGGCGTGATCGTCGCCTCGCCCTCGCCCGGCAACCGCGACGTGCTCTTCACCGTGACGCCCAGCACGACAAACGCCCCCGGCACCTTCAACCAGATCCTGCGCACGGGTGCCGCGGCCCCCGGCTTCCCTTCGCTCACGATCAACAGCGTGACCACCTCGGGCACGGTCATCAACGGCAACGGTCAGTATGCCAACATCGCCCAGCTCGCGGGCGCCGGGGTCGGCACCACCAACGACAACGTGCTCTACACCGGCACCACGACGCCGACCAAGGTCATTCGTGAGAGCGAGCCGCTCAGCGGCACGCCTTACACCCTGGCCAGTCTCCTGGGCAGTTCGACCGAAGGTGTGGCGATCAACAACGCCGGAAACATCGCCTACCTCGCCCAGCTCACCGGGCCCGGCATCACGTCAGCCAACGACAACGCGGTGATCGTCAACAACGGGACGACCAACACCATCGTGCTGCAGGAAGGCGCCAGCGTCCCCGGCACCGGCGGCGTCATCGGCGGCACGCTCCCGTTCCTGACCAGCAGCATCTCCATCGCAGGCGACAACACCGTCTCCATCGGCACCCGCCTCCAGACCGGCGGGACCATCACCTCGGCCAACGACGACGTGCTGCTGCTGGCCAACGACGGCGACATCACGCTGCTGGCGCGCGAGGGCTCGCCCGCCCCGGGCACCGACGGCAACTTCTCTACCGTCGCCAGCCTCTCCGTCCAGGTCAACGCCCTCGGGCAGGCGATCTTCAGCGCAGCCCTGGCCACCACCGGCTCGATCACCAGCGCCAACGATCGCGTGCTCTACCTCTACGATCCGGCGGTCGACCAACTGACCAAGGTGCTGCAGGAAGGCGACCTGATCGAGGTGACGCCCGGCGACTTCCGCACCGTCTCGATCTTCGGCATCAACACCAACGCCTCGGGCGGACAGGACGGCCGCGGGACCTCGCTCAACGACAACGGACAGTTCTCGTACTACGTCCGTTTCACCGACAACACCACCGCCTGGTATCGCACGACCATCCCCGAGCCCTCGATGATGGGGCTCCTGGCGCTGCCGGCGATGGGCATGCTGCGTCGCCGTCGCTGAAGTGTGCTGCAGTAATCTCTCCTGTAGCCCCGTGTGGGGCTGCTGGGCCGCGGGGTCGGGCGTTTAACGCGCCCGGCCCCGCCGGCTTTTTGGCCGCGTTTCTGGCCGCTCCCCGGCTCAATCACCCCGCAGGCCTTTGGGCCGAGGCGGGCGCCGTATCCCGTAGCCCCTTGGCCCCGCCACCCGATTACGCCTCCGCCTTATCGGCACCGACCTGCCCTATCGTCCTGGCGGTTTGCCCATCGGAGCGCAAGCCGGCCGGGCGGGAAAAGTGCGGCCGGAAATAGTCCCGCAGGCGGGGCGTTATTGGGGTAAACTGACGGTAAATCGTTGGTGTGCGTCGCCGGTCGTCATACGGGAGACGTCATGCAAGCCAAATGGTCTATGGTTGCGGTAACGTTGCTTCTGCTGTCGGGCGCGGTGCTGGGCTGGATCATGAGCTGAACCCCCTTCGCCCGGCAAACTGACCCACGTCAGATCAGGCCCAACTCAAGTGACGGCCGACTGAAGTTGGGCCCGACTGAAGCTGAGGGCGACCCAAGCTGGGCCCGACTTAAACTGGCGCCAGTTCGGACCAGCGCCAGCCCAAACCACCCCGCTCCCAACCGGGGTTTTCGCCAGCCAGCGATACTTCAAGCCCAGCCCGGCGGCTGTCGGAATGTGTGCGGCCGACCGGCCTGGCAGTGCAGGCTGCGGCTGATCAGATTCAGGGACAGCGCCCCCAAGGCGAAAAGCAGTCGCGGAAGAATGCTCATGTCGGCCTCGCTTGAGTCCTCGAAACAAGTCACAATAACGCCTAGACCAGCGCGGCGACGCCCGCCGCCTTCGACGCCGCGACGCGCGACTCGCCGCGGATCGCGGCACGCCGGTCGGCCATCGGCGGGATCGGGTGAAACACCGTCGCCACGATCGGCGGCAGCGACTCGTCCGGCAGGTTTCGCCGCGCCAGCTCATCGAGCATCGCCAGCGCCCCGGTCTGGCCCATTCCCGCATCGCGGGCGAATGCGTCGGCCGCCAGCACCTGCCGCCTGCCGAGCGCCGGGAGCACAAACAGGCCCAGCCACGCCCACGTCGAGCAGACCGCGGCCACCGACAACACCAGCGCCGCGGGCGAACTGGCCGCCGATGAAGGCAGCAGCAGCCGCGCCAGCCCGATGCCCAGCAACGCCCAGGCGATCGACACGATCAGCGTGACATAGCGATGACCCATGCGAGCATGCCCGATCTCTCTCGCGATCAGCCCGGCAGCCACGGGGGGCGAGACGTTCGTGATCGTCCGCGAGAGGTGGAGCGTCGCCAGCGGCCCGACGCCGTGCCACCCGCCCGCGAGAGAGCGCTCGCCATGGTCAAAAAAC
>CAZBOE010000095.1:10043-16970 GCA_964493365.1 uncultured Tepidisphaeraceae bacterium
CGGAATCACCCAGGCCACCAGCATCGCGCCGCCCACCAGCAGCGACAGCGACACCGCCCAGTCGATCGGCCCGACCATGGCCGCGCCCACGAGCGCGCCGCCCGCGGCACACTGACCGCACCACTGCGCGACGCCGCCCAGGTAGGCGAGCGTGCCCGTCGAGGCTCGCTGTGCGAAGCGGCGTTCCACCGCGCTGGCCGCGAGGTCGGCCGGCAACTGGGCGAGCGTCGCGATGCCCGCGGCGCAAAGCCCCGTTAATGCCGCCGCGACGATCGGATGAAACCCGCCGCTCAGCCGGGCAAGCTGCTCAGCCGCGCCGGCCGACAGGGTGATCCACGCGAGGATCACCCACAACGTACACAACACACAGCCGATGCCGACGATGCCGCACCAAAGTCGCTGCCGCTGATAAGCACTGGCGACCTGCGCATTAATACTGAGCTCACTGGCCGTCATGCGCGATGCTAGGGCGGGCTCAGGTGTGTCAGAGCCTTCGAAAACTGTGAAAGTTTTGTATCTCAGGCCGGTTCCGCGGCGCGCGGGGGCCCGGCGCCCGCGCAGCTTGGTGGGGCACAGACGACTGCCTATACTCGACCGTTCCGCCTCATCCGACGCGTGGCGTCGTGTTGCCAGGCGGTGATCGACCGACGCATGGTCTGGAGGTGTGATGAGCGCGCAGCGCGCCGGTGACAACGTGGGGCTTACGCCGAGAGGCGGAATGGGCATGGGGTGCGATCCTGACGACGGCATCGGCAGTGACGGCAACGGCGCTGCCCATGGGGCTGCCGCCCCGGGCGGGTCGGCGGCCGCTTCAGGCGTCGACCTGGCGCGGATCGAGCGGGCGGTCCGTGAGATCCTCCTTGCCGTCGGCGAAAATCCCGACCGCGAGGGGCTGCTCAAGACCCCCAACCGCGTGGCCCGGGCGTATGCCGAGCTGACCGTCGGGCTGCGCGAAGACCCGACCGGCCACCTCAAGACCGTCTTCACCGAGCAATACGACGAAGTCGTGCTGCTGCGCGACATCCCGTTCCACAGCATGTGCGAGCACCATCTGCTCCCCTTCACCGGCCGGGCCCATGTCGCCTATCTGCCCGACGGCAAGGTCGTGGGGCTGAGCAAGCTCGCCCGGCTCGTCGATGGTTTTGCCCGTCGCCCGCAGGTGCAGGAGCGGCTGACCATGCAGATCGCCGACGCCCTCATGCACGAACTGTCGCCCATGGGGTCGGCCGTCGTCATCGAAGCCAGCCACACCTGCATGACCATGCGCGGCATCAAGAAAACCGGCAGCGTCATGGTGACCAGCGCCCTCCGCGGCATCTTCAAGGAAAACCCCTCGAGCCGCAGCGAGATACTCGCCTTGATGTATGGCGAACGACCCCGCCCGGGCTGATCGAAGCCGCCCGTCCCCACGCGGCGATCGGCAGCCCAGCGGTCGGCAACCCAGCGGTCGGCAACCGACCAGCCGTCGGCAGCCCTGCAACCGCCAGGGCCCCACCGAGCGGCCGGGCGCGGGGCAATGACTGGCCGCCGCCGATCTCGAATCGGACTTGCGCGACACCGATCAAGTCGCTATCGTGGGGTGGTTGGGTGGCGGATGGTCGATTCGACGATCCACCCGCTCACGGATTGGCTGTCGCTGGTTTCATTCGTCACTGTTCCACTGATCAACTCCCCAGGCTTTCCCATGTCTGATCTAGCTTCCCGCATCGCCCAGTTTGAGAAGATGGCCGAGGCCGACCCGCAGAACGAGCTCGGGCATTTTTCGCTCGGGCGGGCCTATCTCGACGCCGGGCGCAACGCCGACGCCGCGCAGTCGTTTCGGCGGTCGGTCGGGCTCAATCCCAATCTCTCCAAGGCCTACCAGCTGCTGGCCGAGGCGCTGCTCAAGGACGGGCATCGCGACGAGGCGATCGAGCGTCTGACCGAGGGCGTGAAAGTGGCCGACGCACGCGGTGATCTCATGCCCAAGAACTCGATGATCGCCCTGCTCAAAGACCTGGGGGCCCCCGTCCCGCAGCTCCGCGAAGCCGGCAAGACCGAGGCGGGCGAGGGCGAGGTGCTTTGTTCGCGGTGCGGGCAGGTCAAGCGCAAGCTGCCGTCGCCGCCCATGCGAAACAAACAGGGCCAGGAAATCTTCGACAAAGTCTGCGCCGACTGCTGGCGCGAGTGGATCGGCATGGGCACCAAGGTCATCAACGAAATGCGCCTGCCGCTGAGCGACCCGTCGGCCCAGAAAATCTACGACCAGCACATGTACGACTTCCTCAACCTGCGATGACCCCTCCGACGACGCGGGACCCGTCGCGATCACCAGACCAAAGAAGCCGGCACGGCCTTTCGACCGTGCCGGCTTTTGTTTTGATTCCGCAGCAGGCAGACACCTTTGCCGTCACGGCCCGAACGGGGGCGTGGTCGGGTCAGGGTAGGCGGCGCCGGTGTGCTTGCCCCGCAGGGCATCGACGCGGCTGAAGAACTCGGCGTGTCCGTCGGCGAAGGCGACGTTGCCGCGGGCGTCTTCGTTGGGGTCGTTTGCGCCGAACTGATTGTTCGGGCCCTTCACACGCGTCCGCCGCTCGTGACGCGAGGCGACGGCGTTGATCGGGTTGTTCCAGTTGTAAGGGTTGGGCACAAAGCTGCCGTCGTCGATTGTGTTCTCGTCTTCACAGACCAGCAGGATGATCGAACTGGGATTCTTGATGCCCGAGAGCTTGCCGTTGTAACGGCCCCACAGACGGCTAGATACCCCGCTGTAGCTGGCGGGCTGAGCAGTCGGAGCTCTCCAGAGCGCATTTGCCGGCTGGAACTTGCCCGTAGCCAGATGCAGGAGTTGGTTCATCGAATAGCTATAGCGATAAAGGCCGCGCCCGCCGTTGCGGTCGATCGAGTTCTTCGGGCGCTGCTCAAGGTTGTCGGACGGGCACCGGAACACCGATTCGAGTGAAGGGGCGGCAGAATTGGCGGCAGCCGGAGTGGTCTGCTTCAGCTTCGCACCCATGTACTTCGCAAGGCCCGAGTGGGTGATGTTGAGATTCATCACATCGGTCGCCGGTCTACCATCGATCGGATCAATCGCACGCCGCCACGCGATCCAGTCATAGCTCTGCGCCGCTTCGGCCTCGGCTGGCGTCGGGCTGATCGTCCCGCTGCCGTTGGGGCTGATGATCGCCGGACTGCCTCCGGCTCCTGTCGGCAGGAAGCCCTTGTTCTCCGTGGCGAACATCATCGTCGCCTGTCCGAGCGAACGCAGGTTGCTCAGACATTGGACGCGGCGGCCGGCTTCGCGGGCGCGGTTGAGCGAGGGAAGCAGGATGGCGATCAGCAGGGCGATGATGCCAATGACGACCAGCAGCTCGACGAGCGTGAAGCCATGCCGAAAACGACGACTCGATGCATTCAGTTGAACAGCCATTGCGGCGATCCTTTCCCTTCAGATGTGAGTGCCCGACGGTTCGCCGGGAAGACGTGACTGCCGAATCATACCTTATTTCCAGCGGAAAAACCGGCCGTGATTGAACGTCGGAACACATTTGACTCTTCAGGCAGCCAGTGCCCGACGAGTCAAAATGCAACCGGCGTGTCATTCTGTCGAACGACACGCCGGAGAGAGTCAGTCAGTTGTCTCGCGGGCGCTTCCCTGCCCCGCCGTTGGTCCGCCACCATCAACTGCCCAGCCACGATTCTGACGTTAGTTCGGGCCGAACGGCTTGGTCTCGGGGTCGGGGTAGGCATTGCCACTGTGCTTGCTGCGCATCGCATCGACGCGGCTGAAGAACTCGGCATGCCCGTCGGCGAAGCAGACGTTGCCCATGGCGTCCTGGTTGACCTCATTCGACAGCGCCGCGTTGCCCTTGACCTGTTTGCGGCGGGCCTCATGCCGCGACGACACGGCGTTGATCAGGTTCGTGTTCCAGGCATAGGGGTTGATCGAGAAGACGCCGTCGTCGAGCGATCCTTCGTCTTCGCAGACGAACATGACGATCGAGCCGGGGTTCTTGACCGAGGAGATCTTGCCGTTGAAGCGGCCCCAGACGCGGTTGTACCTCCCGTCATAACCCGCCGGGGCCCCGCCGGGCGCGGCCCAGCTGATGTTCTGCGGCTGGCGATTCGTGTTGACACGCAGGGCCTGGTTCAGGCTGTAGCTATAGCGATAGGCACCGCGACCGCCGTTGTTGTCGATGCTGTTGCGGTCACGCGATTCGAGGTTGTCCGAAGGGCAGCGGTAGATGCTCTCAAGCTTCTCGGAAACGCCGTTCGCGTCGGCTGTCGTGGCGTGGACCTTGGCTTTCACCCCCAGATACTTAGCCAGACCCGAGTAGGTGATGTTGAGGTCGGACGCCCCGCTGTTGTTTCGCCCGGTGATCGGGTCGATCCGGCGCTGCCACGCGATCCAGTCAGCCGAATCGGTCGGAGAGGTAGCGGCAGTGGTGTAATTGCCCTTTCCCGACTTGGTGGGATCGAAGTACAGGGGGCTTGTGCCGCCGGCGCCGGGCATGTAGCCGCCATTCTCGGTAGTGAACATGATGGTCGCCTGTCCGAGCGTGCGCAGGTTGCTCAGGCACTGGACGCGGCGGCCGGCTTCACGGGCGCGGTTCAGGGTGGGCAGCAGGATCGCGATCAGGACGGCGATGATGCCGATGACGACCAGCAGCTCGACCAGGGTAAAGCCGGTCTTTGTACGGATGGGCATTGGGCGATGTGAACAGCTCCGCATGGCGAACCTCCAGTTCGATTTGTCTGCAACACCGGCTCGAGAGCGATTAGACGTGACTGACTCGGGCCTCGGATGTGTTTCCTGCTCGGCCAGTGCGATACCTCGCTCTGATCGAACAACAGGAATATAGATGCCCGCGAACCGGCATATCTTGCGAGTTTGCGTACGTGTTTTGCGATCCGGCGCAGGATCGGGCGACGCTTTTGAAAAGAAACGCCTCCGAAAGGTGCAAACGGTCGCAGCCGCCGCAAATCTTCAAGAAACCCAGCGCTTTCGCACCCGCTACCACGTCAGGTCGTCCGGCCAGGTTCGCCCGACCATCGGAATCGGGCGGAGGGAGCCCGGGTCCAGGCTGACATGCTTCATGCGCTCGCGTTTCCATGTGTAAGCCACGTGCACCAGCCCGTCGGAGGCCTGGATCATCGCGGGGTAGGAGTACTGCCCCGTGGGCTCGGTGTCGAAGAGGGCCGCGGCCTGCCAGTGCAACCCGTCGTCGGAGACCGCCAGATTGAGCGGCCAGCGAATCTTGTTGACGTTGGAGTGGTTATACACCAGCAGGTGACGCCCGTCGGCCAGCGTCACCGCGTCGGTGCCCGAGTTGCAGTTGGGCAGGTCCAGCAGTTCGAGGGGGCTCCATGTTTCGCCGCTGTCGAGGGACCAGGTCGTCCACAAAAGCCAGGTGTCGCGCGTCCGACCCAGCGCCTGAAGCCGTCCATCCGGATGAATGAGAATGCTGCCCTGAATGGCCCCGACGCCCGGCGGCGCTTCCACCAGCGCGGTCTTCCGCCAGGTCTGGCCGAGGTCGTGGCTGAGCTCGAAATAGACCCGCCAGCCGATGTCGGGGCCCTCGATGCTGGTCGGGCTGATGATCCGACCCATCGGCGAGCGGGCCGACGGGGGCAGTTGCACCGGCTTGTTCTTGATCGGCCCGAGCAGCCCGTCGGGCAGCCGGCTCGGTGGCGACCAGGTCTGACCGTCGTCGGTGCTGGTCTTGAGCATGCCCCACCACGATTTGGGGGAGGGCCCGACCTTGTAAAACAGCATCAGCGGCGCGGGCGTGCCGTCAGGTCGGCGCGGGCGAAACAGGACGGGATTCCACGTGGGGTGACGGGTGTCGGGCCCTTCCACCCCGTCGGCGACACACCGCGGCCTGGACCAACCCGATTCGGTCAGCAGCGCGGTGTAGATGCAGACGTCGGGGTGGCGTTCGTGCGTGCCCCCGAAAAAGGCCGCGAGAATCCCGTGCGGCGTCTCCACCAGCGTGGCGGCGTGGCAGGAGGGAAACGGGGCGCTGTGATAGATGAATCCGCTGCGTCGGATGCTGCTGGGCATGAAGGGTTTCTCGCGACGACGGGGGTTGTGGGTCAACGGGACAAGGGCAAGGCAACAGGTGCAAGTCGGCAGGGTCGGGGCGACAGGTTTGGGGTGACAGGGCTAAGGCGACAACACGAAGTCGACGGCAGACCGTAGATCGGCCGTGCGCCGCGCGATGTTCGTGCAGGTGCGCAGCGCGCCGGCGACGCCGCCATATTTGAGCAGCCCCGGAATGAGCATGGGCCCGGTCTGAGGCGGGTCCTGGTCGGCCGGGCAGACCAGTGCGGCGCGACGCAGCGCGGGCTTGCTCCCATCGGCCGCCAGCGCCGCGGCGACCGCGGCAGCCGATGCCGAGGGGGTGTCGGCCACGAGGGCGACGTCGTCAAAGCCCATCTCCCGCGCGCCGGCAATCGCGGTCAGGATGTTTCGCGCAAGCTGCGCGCCGGCGGTGCGGTTGTGGCAGGTATAGAACCGGCTGACGCCCAGATCGTCGGGCGAGACCGCCGCCGCGGGCGGCGCGAGCGGCTCGGGCAGATCGACCGGGGGAACCACCAGAATCGTCACGTCCGCCCGGGTCAGCCGCTCGAGCGCGCGGGGCGTGTCGGGCGGCAAGCCGTCGACCCAGATCACCGCCCGGCGTCGGCGCTCCCCTGCCTCGATCACGCGAAGGGAGACCGACTCGGCGCCTTCCTGCCGGGCGACAATCACCGCCGGCCGATCGGCATCGGGGCGGACGGTGACGGCCGGCAGTTCGTCGCGCTCGCCGACCATGGCGCGCAGCGCGGGCAGAACGGCTCTGCGGTAGGCCGCCGGTTCGCGCCCCAGGGCCGCGAGCGCGGCGGCGGCGGTGTCGGTCATCCAGCGGCGGATCGCCTGCGCATCGCCCTCGGCCGGCCGGGCCG
>CAZBOE010000096.1:0-12932 GCA_964493365.1 uncultured Tepidisphaeraceae bacterium
GGGGCGCGATCGTTGCGGCGATCTCGACGTTGTTGGTGGCGACGCGGGCGAGGGGGGCGTTTTCGCAGGTGCAGCCGCCTTGCATGGTGGTCGAGAGCATGACCGCGACAAAACACGCGGAGACGCGCGGGTCGAGGGCGGCGAGGATGAACGATTGCGTGCCCCCGCTGCTGCCGCCCGTGATGCCGACGCGGGACGGGTCGACGCCGGGGAGCGCGACGGCCATGTCGAGCGTGCGGAGAGAGTTCCAGGTCTGCAGGCCCATGAAGCTTTGGAGCCGCGCGACCGCCTGGGCATCGCGAAAGCCTTCGGGGTGAATCGGTGTGGTGCTCTCGCCCCAGCCGACCATGTCGTATTGGATCACGACGCAGCCCATCCGCGCAAGCGTGACACACCGCACCTGAAGCGGCGAGCGGGCGGCAAACTCGGTGATTTCGGTGCCCGCGGCGATCTCTTTGGCGATATCGGCATCGGTCCGCCAGCCGAGGCGTCCGCCCGGCCAGTGTCCGTGGGGACACAGGACGATCGGGCACGGCCCGGCCGGGCTGTCGGGGCGGTAAAGGTTTGCGGTGACGGTGTGACCGGGCAGGCTGGAAAAGGCGATGCCTTCGACGACATAGTCGCTCTGCCGGCGCGACCAGTTGACCACCGGCTCGATCGGCGGGCGTGGGGGCATCGGCACAAGACCCTGCGAAACGGCAAGCTGCGCCCGAACGGCCGCCGCCCGTCGCTCCCACGCGGCGCGGTCGTCATACCGCGGCTCAAAGGCGTGGGGATGGTCTTTGTGATGGAGGGGCATGGGGAGTGATGAGTGATGAGTGGGGAGTGATGAGTGGGGGTGTGACGAGCGATGGGATGAGGGAATGGGGGGCGGCTCTGCAGGGGGCGGCTCTGTGGGGGGCGGGTCAACGCGTCATCCCATCTATTCGTTCTGTTTCATGGTAGCCATGTGGTGGTCTTTCGAAGGTCGGGCGGTTGATTGTACAAAGCAGAGCGCGGAGTTTGTCAGCGGGTTGTCGGGCAAGGGTCGGCGGTGTGGCGGTATGCTGCCGGGCTCGCGCGGGAGGCCCGCGGATGATTCATGTCTGGTGAGGAAAAACGATGTCGGAATTGAATGCGCCGGTGAAGCTGCGTTGTGAGTATGTGGATCGTCCGCTGGGGATCGACGCCCGGCGGCCGCGGTTGTCGTGGCTGATCAGCGACGCGCGTCGGGGGGCGGTGCAGGGGGCGTATGAAGTCCAGGCGGCGTCGAGCGCCGACCTGCTGACCTCGGGCAAGGCGGACCGCTGGGCCAGCGGCAAGGTGAACAGCGACCAGTCGGCGCATGTGACTTACGACGGCGCAGCGCTGCGCTCGCGGGAGCGAATCTGGTGGCGCGTGCGGACATGGGACGCTGCGGGCACGGCATCGCCCTGGAGCGAGGCGACGTGGTTTGAAATGGGCCTGCTCGAGCGGATCGACTGGGCGGGACGGTGGATCGGCTCTCCCCATCTGGGCGGGCCTTACACGATTCCGCCGACGCCGTATCTGCGCAAGGGCTTTGAGCTGACGGGCAAACCTGTTTCGGCGCGGTTGTATGTAACGGCGCTGGGTATCCACGAGACGAGCATCAACGGCAAGCCGGTGAGCCAGGACGTGCTGCTGCCCGGGCGATTCGAGTATGCCAAGCGTGTGGGGTATCACGTATTCGACGTGACCGCCCTGCTGGCCAGGGGGCGCAACGCGATCGGGACGATCCTGGGCGACGGGTGGTTTTCGGGGCACATTCACTCCGACCCGCGGCAGAACTATGGCGACCGTCCGCGGTATCTGGCGCAACTGGTGGTCGAGCTCGAGGGCGGGCAGACGCAGACGATCGTGACCGACGGCACGTGGAAGACGACGACCTCGGGGCCGATCCGCTCGAGCGACATGCTGATGGGCGAGGATTACGACGCGCGGCTCGAGATCGCGGGCTGGAATGACGCGGGATTTGACGACGGAAAGTGGGAGGCGGTCGAGCTGTTCGAGCACCCGGATGTGGCGCTGGTGGCGGCGCGGAATCCGCCGGTGAGGAAGACGGCCGAGATCAAGCCGATCGCACCGCCGGCGATCAGCGCCAACAAGCGGCGCTGGATCTTCGACCTGGGGCAGAACATGGTCGGACATGTGAGGCTCAAGGTGCGTGGGGCGCCGGCGGGGAAGACGCTGGACCTTCGGCACGTTGAGATGCTCGACAAAGACGGCAAGCCCTATGTGCTGGCGCTGCGGACGGCGCGGGCGACGGACCACTACACGACCGCAGGAGCGCCGGCGGGCGGTGGGTCAGCCGGCGGCGAAGAGGTATTTGAGCCGCGGTTTACGTTTCACGGGTTTCGGTATGTCGAGGTGCGCGACTGCCCGGGCAAGCCCGCGGATGACACGGTCACCGGGGTGGTGGTGCACACCGACTGCCCGTGGACGGGGACGTTTGAGTGTTCGGACCCGCTGGTGAACAAGCTGCAGAGCAACATCACCTGGAGCCAGCGGGGCAACTTCATCGACTTCCCGACCGACTGTCCGCAGCGCGACGAGCGGCTGGGCTGGACGGGCGACGCGCAGGTGTTTTGCCGCACGGCGGCGTTCAACATGGATGTGGCCAACTTCTTCACCAAGTGGCTGACGGATATGGCGGACGCGCAGTTCGCAGACGGTCACATTCCGTCGACGGTGCCCTACTGCCCGTCGATCTATCACGAAGGCGGGCCCGCGTGGGCCGACGCGGCGGTGATCTGCCCGTGGACGATCTACCAGGTGTATGGCGACACGCGGCTGCTCGAAGAGCGGTGGGAGATGATGAGCCGCTTCATGGCGTGGCTCGGCGAGACCTGCCCGGACTGCATCCGCGCGGGGCCTGAGAACAAATGGCGCGGCTATGGCGACTGGCTGAGCCACAACGCCGAGACGCCCCACGACCTGATCGGCACCGCCTATTACGCCTACTGCGCCACGCTGATGAGCAAGATGGCCGGGGCGCTGGGCAGGAGCGACGAAGCGGAGCGGTATGCCAAGCTGTTTGAGACGGTGAAAGCGGCATGGCAGCGGCATTACCTGACCCCCGACGGGCTGCTGGTGGCGCAGACGCAGACGGCTTACGTGCTGGCGCTGCACTTTGACCTGCTGCCGGCGCAGCATCGTCAGAAGGTGACCGAGGCGCTGGTGCGCGACATCACGCGGCGGGGCATGCACCTCTCGACGGGGTTTGTCGGCACGCCGTACCTCAATCATGTGCTGACCGACAACGGCCGGATCGACGTGGCGTATGCGCTGCTCATGCAGAAGAGTTTTCCGAGCTGGCTGTATCCGGTCACGCTGGGCGCGACGACGATGTGGGAGCGCTGGGACGGCTGGACGCCCGAGAAGGGCTTTAACGACGCCGGAATGAACAGCTACAACCACTACGCCTACGGCGCGGTGGGCGAGTGGATGTATCAGGTGGTGGCGGGGCTCGACCTGGCGCCGGACACGGCGGGCTATAAGCAGCTCCGCATCGCCCCGCGGCCGGGCGGCGGACTGACCCACGCGAAGGCGGCGTATGACTCGGTGCACGGCCGGATCGAGAGCGGCTGGCGCATCGAAGGCGGGATGATCCATGTCGATGTGACGATCCCGGCCAACACGCGCGGGACGATTCGCGTGCCGACGAGCGACGCCGCCTCGGTGACGGAGGGTGGCTCGAAGGCCGACGCGTCGCCGGGGCTCAAACGGATCGCGTCGGACGAAACCTCGGTCACTTATGAGGCGGGCGCCGGAGCGTATCGCTTCACGGCGCGGTATGGGGGTTAGGCCTGTCGGAGCGGCTCGACATGGGGGATCGCGGCCGGTGGGCGGCTCACTTGAGGTTGCAGCTTGTGGCCAGGGCGATCGTGCGCGCTTTGCCGGCGACGGCGCAGTAGAAGTGATAGACCACGCCTTTCCAGCAGATGACCCAGGGCTTGTGGGCGAAGGTGGAATCCCACGGCTCTGAGGGCTCGACGAGGTGGGGGCCTTCCCACCGTGTCCAGTTCACCAGATCGTGAGAGGCGGCGAAGGTGTCGAAGGCCTTGGGTTTCCAGACGTGGCCGAAATAGAACATGACCCAGAGGTTGTTCATGCGGACGATCTGGGGGTCGCCGCTGATGCCGCGGGGGCCGTTGTCGATGACGGGGCCCTGGCCGTGGCGTTTCCAGGTGAGCATGTCGTCGGAGACGGCCATGCCGATGCGTTCGGTGCCGACGGGGCCGGCTTGTTTGCCGTTGTAATACATGACGAAGCGGTGGCCGAGCGAGCGGGTGGGATCGATGATGATGTTGCTCTTGTAGAGCGTCTTGGCTTCGAACGGGCGCACGTCGGGGTCGGACGGCTTGAGCACGGGGTTGTTTGCCAGGCGCACCCAGGGGACGGCGTTGTCGGGCGACGCGGTATGGGCGAGGCCGATCGAGAGCGGATCGGTCTCATAGCCCTGGAGCGCGCCGCCGAGGTAGCTGAGCCAGTATTTGCCGTCGTGGGTTTGCAGCTCGGCCGAGCCGCCCCAGGCGGTGTCCTGAAGAGCCAGACCGCCGTCGGCTTGCCAGCGGTCCCAGGCTTGTTCGTCATTCGCGAACGGGAGGACGGCGCCGAGCTGATGCCATCGGAGCAGGTCGTCGCTGACGGCGAGATGGGTTTCGTAGCCGACGAGGTTGGTCGTGACGGCGTAGAGCATGTACCACCGGCCGGCGTGCCGGAAGACGCTGGGGCAGTCGTAGTAGGTGCCCTCGGGTGGGCTGAAGATCGTGCCGAACTTGAACGGCGTTTGCGCCTGCTCATAGACGCGCTGCATGTCGGCTTGCTCGACGGAGTTGGGGTTGTCCATACGGGTGGCTCTCTGGGGGTCAGGGGCTCAGCGTGAGGGCGATGTGGCGGGCGTAAGGTGACGGGCGAAGAAGGCGAAGATCTCGGCGAGGGTTTGGGGGTCGGTGGTGACGCGGTGGCCGCGGCCGTCGACATCGACGCGATACACGTGTTCGACCGAGCGGGCCTTGAGGGCCTCGGCGAGATCGGCCAGGCCGTCGCGATATTCAGCCGACTCGGCATCGCTGGTGTTGAGATACATGGGCGATGCGCTGTCGGTCAGGTGGTGCACGGCGCCGTGGATCAGCCAGCGCTCGCGGTTGTCGGCGTAGGGGCCCCACGCCTTTTCGAAGCGAGCGAGCATCGGATCGCCCTCGATCAGGCTCGAGTAGTCGTAGCGGTTGCCGTGGACGAGGGCCGCACCGACATGGCCCTGTGCCGCGAGCATGGCGGCGAACGGTCCGCCGCGTGAGAAGCCGATGGCGCCGATCCGGCCGTTGTGGTTGACGTTGAGGGCGATGCCCTCCAGCGTGTCGATCGCGGCGCGGGCACGGTGCAGCGCCTCGGGCATCGGGTCGTCGATGCCCTTGTAGGGCGGGGCGACGGGATGATCGGCCATGGCCGACACGAAGCCGGCGAGGGCGGCGCTTTCGACGAGCGTATCGCGGCAGAACACCAGCGAGCCGTTTCCCATGCGGTTTGCGTTATCGCAGGAAAACTCGATGAGCGCGGGCACCTTGACAGGCCGGGCGTCTGAGAGCGGGTCTGCGGGGTAGAGCACGTCCATCGCGAGGGTGCGTGCGCCATCGGTGGCAAACCGGACATCGGTGAGCAGCCGGTAGCCGCTGGGCAGGATGAAGAGCCGGGCCGGGTCGATCGGCCAGTCTGCGAAGAATGCGCCGGCCGACAGGTCGCGGCGAATCTTGAGCAGGTCGGCGACCAATCCACCGGCGGTGGAGGCATCATGACCGGCATAGTCGATCTCGATGACCAGCCGACCGACGGCGCGGTGTTCGGCGATCAGCGCTTCGTCGGCCACCGACGCGATCCGGGGCACGCGGAGGTTGGCGAGATAGACGACCGTCTGCATCGGCCGGGCCGCGCCGGCGTCGACGGGCGCAGCGCCGGCGGGGATGGGCGGATGAATCCGGACGGCGAGCGCCGTGCCGGTGGATTGGCTTTGCCAGATGGCGGCGGTTTGGGCCGGGGCCTGGGCGGCCGCCGACTGACACACCCATGTCATCAGCGCGATCACGAGCGTGAGCCGAATCGAAAGGATCAGCCGCATCGGGTTGATCAGCCGCATCGGAGGAATCAGCGGCAGCGGAGGGATCAGCCGGTCGAGGTGGGTCATCGCCTGTGTATTGTGCACGCCGGACGGACAAAGGGGTTGCAGGATCGGCTCAATTTCTTGATCGGGCGAGGCATGGCTGAGGGGCAAAGGGTAGACTGGCGATGCCCATGTCTCACGCCCGCACATCGGATAATCAGACGCAGAACGCCACCCGACCAGCCGCCTGGCGGCTTTACCCGCTGGCCGACCTGCCCTTCGACCCGGCTGTGTTTCGCAACCCCCCGGCCATCTACCGCGGCGCGCCATTCTGGTCGTGGAACAACAAGATCGATGTCGACCAGTTGCTTCGCCATATCGGTCACCTGCGCGAGATGGGCTTTGGCGGGTTTCACATCCACTCGCGCACGGGGCTGGCGACGCCATACATGGGCCCGGAATTTATGGCGGCGGTCAAGGCGTGCACCGACCACGCCGCGGCGCTGTCGATGCATAGCTGGCTCTATGACGAAGACCGGTGGCCGTCGGGCTTTGCGGGGGGGCTGGTCACCGCGGAGCGGAAGTATCGAGCGGTTTACCTGCTGTGGACGCCGCAGACCGAGCAGACCGGCGGCCGGCTGCTGGGGCGCTATGCGGTTGCGCTGCGTGACGGGCGATTGTCGTCTTACACACGCATGAGCGACGGGCGGACCGCGCCCGATGGCGCGCGGGAGTGGCGGGCATACCTCATGGAGGAACAGCCCGACCCCTGGTTTAACGGGCAGACCTATGTCGACACGATGAACCGGGAGGCGATCGAGCGATTCATCGAGACGACACACGAGCCCTATCGCGCCGCGGTGGGTGAGTATTTTGGCGGCGTCGTGCCGGCGATGTTCACCGACGAGCCGCGGTTTCGAAAGAAGCAATCGTTGGCGAAGGCGGATGACCTGCGCGACGTGCCGATGGCGTGGTCGCCGGACTTTTTTGAGACGTTCGCGGCCGCTTACGGGCAGCGGCTGGAGGACCACCTGCCCGAGCTGTTCTGGAACCTGCCGGGTGACGCGCCCTCGCTGGCGCGCTACCGCTATCACGACCACACTGCCGAGCGATTCGCGGCCGCCTTCAGCGACACGCTCTCGGCGTGGTGCGGGCGGCAAGGCATCGCACTGACCGGCCACATGCTTTCCGAGCAGACGCTCAACGGGCAGACCCGGGCCATGGGCGAGATGATGCGCGGGCTGCGGTCGTTTCAGCTGCCGGGCATCGACGTTTTGTCAGATAAGATCGAGCTGACCACCGCCAAGCAGGCGCAGAGCGTGGCGCGGCAGTATGGCCGGCAGGGCGTGCTCAGTGAGCTCTATGGTGTGACCAACTGGGATTTTGATTTTGCAGGCCATAAGCGACAAGGCGACTGGCAGGCGGCGCTGGGCGTGAGTGTGCGCGTGCACCACCTGGCGTGGGTGTCGATGGAGGGCGAGGCCAAGCGGGATTACCCGGCCGCCATATCGCACCAGTCGCCCTGGTTTCGCGAGTATCCGCTGGTGGAGGATCATTTCGCGCGGGTCAACTCGGTGATGACGCGCGGCACGCCGGCGGCGGTGAGCGTGGGGGTGATTCACCCGATCGAGTCGATCTGGCTCGCGTGGGGACCGACCGAACACAGCGCCGCGGAGTGGGATGAACTGGAGCGCGGCTTCAGCGATGTGACCGCGATTCTCACCCACGGGCTGATCGACTTCGACTTCGTGAGCGAATCGCTGCTGCCGACGCAGTCGCCGTGGGTGGAGGGCAAGTCGCTGCGCGTGGGGGCGATGGCGTATGGGGTCGTGGTTGTTCCGTCGATGCGGACGATCAGGGGCACGACGATGGACCATCTCGAGCGGCTCGCCGACGCGGGCGGCACGGTGGTCTTCGCGGGCGGCGTGCCGACACTGGTTGACGCGGCGGCGTCGGATCGGCCGCGGCGGCTGGCCGAGCGATGCATCCAGGTTCCGCTGACGCGACGCCCGCTGCTGGGCGCGCTCGAGCCCTGGCGGCAACTCGATGCCGCGACGGCCGACGGCGTGCGGCCGAATTCGCTCGTGGCGCAGATGCGCCAGGACGGCCAGCACCGGCTGGTCTTCGCCTGCAACAGTGACCGCGAGCGCGGCATCGGGCCGGTGACGCTGAGCGTGCGCGGGCGCTGGGCCGCGGCGCTGCTCGACACGCGAGACGGCGCGATCAAGGACCTGCCCGTCGGTCACGACGAGACGCACACCCGCATCGCCTGGGACTGCCACGCTCACGATCACATCCTCCTGCGGCTGAGCCCGACCGACGTCGCGCGGCGCGATCCGGTTGCGACGCCCAAGGCCCGCTGGAAAGAGGCGGCCCGCCTGGGCGACCCGGTTCCGGTGGCGCTGAGCGAGCCGAACGTGCTGCTGCTCGATCGGGCGGAGTGGCTGATCAACGGAGGCGACTGGCAGCCGGCAGAGGAGATGCTGCGGCTGGACAACCTCATCCGCTCGAAGCTCGGCCTGCCGCCGCGCGGGGGGCGCGATGTGCAGCCGTGGGTTGATGCGGCGCCGTCGCCCGACCTGGCGACCGTCAAGCTGCGTTTCCACATTCGCAGCGACGTGAGCGTCCAGACGCCGATGCTGGCGATCGAACAGCCCCAGGGCATCGCCATCGAGCTCAACGGTCGGCCGGTTTCGCTGAGGATGGCCGGGTGGTGGGTGGATGAATCGATCCGCACGGTCGGGCTGCCGTCGCTGTCGCCCGGGCTGCACGAACTGGTCATTTCCCGGCCTTTTTCGCGGAAATCGGAGCTGGAGTGGTGTTACCTGCTGGGCGATTTCGGCGTGGCGGTGGCCGGCTCGCACTGCCGCCTGATCGAGCCGGTGACCACGCTCGCCTTTGGCGACTGGACCCGCCAGGGACTGCCTTTCTACGCGGGCAATGTCACTTACCACTGCGTCGTCGCGGGTGAGGGCAAGCCCACCAGCGTGGCAGTCGACCATTTCAAAGCGCCGCTGATCAGCGTCGAGCTCGACGAGCGCCCGGCGGGCAAGATCGCGTTTGCGCCATATCACGTCGATCTCGGCGTGGTGCGCGGGCCCCATGCGCTGGACCTGACCGTCTATGGCAATCGGCACAACGCGTTTGCGCCGATCCATCACACGGCCGAGCGGTTGTCATGGGTGGGCCCGGGACAGTGGCGGTCGGAAGGGGCGGGTTGGGCCGACCAATACAACCTCAAGCCGATGGGCATCCTCACCTCGCCGCGCGTGCTGGTCGAAGGGTGATCGGCGCGACCCCTTGGCCGCCGGGCGAGCGGCCTACTGCGCCTCCATCACCACCACATCGGCGCGGCGCGACTCGGGCGTGACGCTCAGGCGAGTGATCCGCCCCTCGATGACCTCGCCCTCGACGACCGTTTCGTATGGCGCATGGAGCCTGAATCTGGCGCTCCACCGCCGGGGCCACGCGGGCAGCAGCCGGATGAGCCGGCCTTCGGTCTGCATGAGCATGAGTTGCAGCGCGAGCTGCATGACGCCGCCGTGATCGATGTCGGGCTGCCAATCTTTATGGGCGTCGAAAAAGACCGGGAAGCGGCTCTGGCTGTGTGCGCCCGGCGCGGCGCGGGCGAGCACGTTCTGAGCCGCCGCCTCGGCCCGGCCGAGCAGCGCGAGCTGAATGTCATCCTGCGACCAGCACTCGGCGCTGCGGCTCTGCCGGGCGTCGAACGTCTGCTCGGCCAGTTGCAGATCAGGCTTGCCGACGCCATAGAGCCGGTAGGGGAAGACGGCGTAAAGCTCAGGGTTTTCGGTGTTTTTCTTGCGATCGACGTGCCTTCCGGGGAGCAGGCGGCGCTGGCCTTCGATGACGCCGACGGGCAGATCGGGCAGCTCTCGCAGCATCCGCCGGCAGCGGTCGGCCAGGCCATCGCCCAGCATGCCCGCGGGCAGATCGAGCAGCATCGGCAGCAGATACCGCAGCCCCGCGATCTCGGGCAACGGGTCGATCGCCTCGTGCCAGGTTTCGAGCGACTGGGCCGGCTCGAAGCGGATTCTGCCGTCGTCGCCGCGGGGGTAATGCAGGTCGTAAAAGGTGATGACCGCATCGGCGATCGCCACGAGCCCGGCTCGGAGGCTCTGCGAGTCGCGACGCCGAAGCGACTCGATCATCATCACCAGCAGTTCGATCGCGCCCGACCAGTAGTAGCTGACATAAGGACACTCCGCCTCCGGGCGCTGTCGCTGCACGAAAGGGGTCCAGCCGTAGTGGGCGCTGATCTCGCCGCCCCAGGGGGTGATGGCTTCGGGGTAGTGTGCGCCGGCGTGGCCGTAGTGGACTAGTGTGCGAAGCCGCTGGAGCGGCAGGCAGTCGGCATACAGGGCGAACCACCGGTCGATCAGGTCGAAATCGCCGGCCGCCAGCATCGGCCAGTAGACCAGCCGCTGATTCATGAACCAGTAGCAGGGCCCGCCCCACCGGCGGAAATCGGGGTCATCGCCCTGCTCGGTCCGTCGGCCGACGGTGAAGAGCGATCCGTTGTGCTTGATCGGCGCGGCGCGGCCGGCGGCGGCGTTGATGAACCGCTGGAGCGCATAAGCGCGGGTGAGCCGGTCGACCGCGTCGGCCTCGGCGGGGTCAGCCGTGGAGACCTCAAGCCACGAGCGGTGCCAGAAATCGTACCACGCGCTCTCATGGCGCTGGCGCGACGACGCTTCGCCCGCCTTGACGTGCCGCAGCGCGTGGCTCACCGCCTCGTCGTGCCATGTCGCGGTCGAAGCCGTGCTGCTGTGCGCAAACACGAGCAGTGTGTGTCGATTGGCCGGCGGTGAGTCGAGCGTGGTGTCGCTGCGGGGCGTGAAGCCCTCACCGGCGAGGGCGATGCCAAAGGTGCGTCCGCGCATCGGGTGGCGGACAGCGCCCGCCGCCTCGCCAAGGCCCTGGAGACGGAGATTGATCTCGACGGCGTCGTGCTCGGTCGACGCGTTGTGATGACACGCGGCGATCACGCCGTCGCGCCGCGACATCACCTGGTCGGGCCCGACCACGGTCGGGTAAAGGTCGGGGCCCGTGAGGTTTTTGAAGATGTCGCCGGTCTGGGTTTTGGCCGTTCGCGGCGCGGTGCGCCAGACCTCGAGGGCGGCCGACACCGACACGGGGCGATCGCTGTCGAAACTCACCCACAGCGCGCTGGCATCGGTATCGACTCGAAGCTCGATCGTCACCGCCCGACCGGGCGGGCCCAGGCGGATGACGATGCGCCCGCGCTGCGCATCGAGCGTCTGCTCAACCTGAGACAGGTCGGGCAGTGGATCGATCCGCAGCCTGACGCGGCCGAGCTTGAGCAGAACACCGCTGTTGTCCCACGCATCACCCCTGGCGGGCAGGAGCATGATGTCGCCGCCCTTTTCGACCCAGATGTTGGCGGCGAAATCGCCATTCCCCAGCGGCATGCTCGCGGCGGAATCGTCGAAACCGTCGAGGCCGAGGGTCGTCCAGGTGAGGTTGTATCGCTCGAAGTCGGGGGGCATGGGCAACTCGGGTGCGGCGGGCGCGGTGTTATGTGTGCTTCTGACGCCAGCGGTCGAGCGACACGGCGCCGATGATGATGCCGCCGGTGACGATCTCCTGAACGTAATTGGGCAGGCCCACCTTGGTGCAGCCGTTGGCGATGACGGTCATGAACAGCGCGCCGATGAGCGTGCCGGGGATCGACCCGCGGCCGCCGGACAGGCTGGCTCCGCCGATGACGGCGGCGGCGATGATGTCGAGCTCCATGCCGGTGGCGGTGGTGGGATCGCCCACGGTCAGATAGCTGAACTGGAGCACACCCGCGATGCCCGCCAGCCCTGAGCCGACGACATAGACGATGATGCGGGTGCGCTCGACGTGCACGCCGCAGAGCCGCGCCGTCTGTTCGTTTGACCCGACGGCGATGGCATGGCGGCCGGCGCGGGTGTAGCGCAGCAGCAGGATCATCGCGGCCGCCATGACCAGCATCACCCACACGCCCGGCGGCACGAGCATCCAACCCTGGCCGGGCGCGAGCGAGCGAAGCAGGTCGTTGAGCCATGTCGTGGGGGCGGGCACCATGGTTTCGCCCGCGAGCCACTTGGCGACGCCGCGATAGGCGCCCAGCGTGCCCAGGGTGACGATGAACGGCAGCAGGCCCAGTTGCGTGACGATCAGCCCGATGATCAACCCGCAGGCGGCGCCGGTGGCGACACCCGCTGCGGCGGCGATTGGAGCGGGCGCGCCGCGGTCGAGCAGCAGCGCGATGACCACCGTGCACAGCGCGATCGTCGAGCCGGCCGAGAGGTCGATACCGCCCGACATGATGATCAGCGTCATCCCCAGCGCTGCTGTGCCGACCACCGCGGTCTGCAGCAGGATGATCTCGAAGTTGGACACGGTGATGAACGTGCGCGGCGACAGCGCGGCAAAGACCGCCGACACCGCCACCAGCCCGACCAGCGGGCCCAGGATCGGCAGGAGCATGCGCCACCCGTCGTGCGACGCGTAGGGCAGATTGGGCTGAGACGAAATCGCTTTGCTCAAGGCTGGTCCTCACTCGAAACAGGATCGGTTCCGCTCTCGGCGGCTGTCGCCTCGTGCATGATGGTGTGCGGGTCGCACTGGTCGACCGGCAGCGCGACGCCGAGCCGGCCGCGGTTCATCACGGCGATGCGGTCGCAGACGCCCAGCAGCTCGGGCAGATAGCTGCTGACCATGAGCACTGCCTTTCCGCTGCGGGCCAGTTCGTCGATGAGCTGGTAGATCGTCGCCTTGGCGCCCACATCGATGCCGCGTGTGGGTTCGTCGAGCAGCAGCACATCGA
>CAZBOE010000096.1:12998-16889 GCA_964493365.1 uncultured Tepidisphaeraceae bacterium
GCATCGGCCCTGCGCAGCGCACGCCGAGCCGATCGATCCACCGCCGGGCGGCGCGTGCGAGCGAGCCGGGGTTGACCAGCGCCGGCAGCGACGAGAGCGTGGTGTTGTCGGCGATCGACAGCCCCAGCGCCAGCCCTTCGCCCTTGCGGTCTTCGCTGAGCAGACCGACGCCCTGGGCCAGTCGCTGGGCGGGGCCTGCTTTTCCGCTGACTGTCGCGACGCGGATGACGCCGCTTCGCACCTTCCGCAGGCCGAAGATCGTCCGGAGCAGGCCCGTGCGGCCCGAGCCGACGAGCCCGGCGATACCTACGACCTCACCGCTACGGAGCGACAGCGTCGCGCCGTGCGGCCGCGGAACGCCGGAGAGGCCTGACAGCTCGAGCACCGGCTCGCCCGGCGAGCGCACCGACCGGGGATACAACTCGCTGAGCTCGCGCCCGACCATCAGCGCGACGATCTGGGCGTGGGTGGCCTGCGCGGTGAGCCCGCCGCCGACGCTTCGGCCGTCGCGGAGCACGGTGAAGCGGTCGCTGATCGCGGAGACTTCGTCGAGAAAGTGAGAGATGTAGACGATGCCCAGCCCGCGTGAGCGGAGCCTGCGGATCAGGGCGAAGAGCGATTCGACGTCGCGCTGGGTCAGGCTGCTGGTGGGCTCGTCGAGTACGAGCACCCGCGCGCCCACCGCGACGGCCCGGGCGATCTCGACGAGTTGCTGCCCCGCGATGGTCAGGTCGCCCGTGAGGGCGTCGGGCGAGATGTCGGGCCTGCCGACCTCGGCCAGCGCTTCGCGGGCGATCCTCCGCGCTGCGGCGAGATCGAGCAGCGGCCCGGAGCGCGGCTCGGCGCCCAGGAGGATGTTCTGTGAAACCGTCAGGTGCGGGGCGACCGCGAGTTCCTGGTAGATCATCGCGACGCCGCGGCGGCGGGCGACGAGCGGATCGCGCGGGGCGTAGGGCGCGCCGTCGAGCAGCATCGTCCCGTCGTCGGGTCGGTGAGCCCCGGAGAGCACTTTCATCAGCGTGCTCTTGCCGGCGCCGTTTTCGCCCACCAGCGCCAGCACCTCTGCGGCGTTGACTTGGAGATCGACCCCGCCCAGCGCGATGGTCGCGCCGAAGCGCTTGCAGATGCCGGTCATGCTCAGCCGCGTGGGCGCTGTCTGCCCTTGGGCGGCGGCGGGTCGCGGTGATGTCGGGGCCGCGTCGATCCGAGTCACGCTCACTCCATGCCCAGAAGCGCCTTGACCTCTTCGTCTTCGAGGTCGGGCGTCGTCACCAGCCGCACGCCCGTGTCGATGCGCGGGTCGACCGATTCGCCCTTGAGATGACGCACCATCGCCGCGACACCTTCATAGCCCATCTTCACCGGGTTTTGAACGACCAGCCCCTGGATCTCGCCCTTCTGCATCGCCTCGATCAACTGCGGCGACGCGTCAAAACCGACAAACTTGATCTTGCCCGCCAGGTTGTTCTGCCGCAGCGCCAGCAACATGCCAAACACCGTGGGCTCGTTGGAGGCGAAGATGCCGTCGGCCTCTTTGAGCCGGTCGAGCAGGTCGAGCGAGGTGGTCTTGGCGTCGCCCGCGGTGGGTCCGCCGTAGCGGTTGTCGACGATCACCTCGATGCCGGGATGCCTCGCCATCACTTCAAGAAAGCCCGCCTCGCGCTCGGTCGTGCTGGCCGAGCCTTCGAGGTAGCGGAGCAACACGACCTTGCCCTTGCCCTCGAGCAGGCTGGCGAGGTGTTCACCCGCGATGACGCCACCCTGGCGGTTGTCGGTCGCGACAAACGAGACGAAATCGCGGCCCGCCTCGCCCTTGAGACCCGAATCGATGATGACCACCGGGATGTTCTTGCCCATCGCGTCGGCTACGGGGCGCTGCAGCGCGGTGTCGTCGAGCGGCGCCAGCACGATGCCGCTGATTCCCTCGGAGACGAACTGCTCCACGATGGCGATCTGCTGGGCGCGGTCGTTTTCCTTGAGCGGGCCCTTGTAGACGATCTCGACATTCATCTCCTCGGCCGCGGCCAGCGCGCCGGCTTCGACGCTCTTCCAATAGACGTGCGTTGTGCCCTTGGGGATGACCGCCAGGCGATACTCGGGCGGCGCGGATGACGCGCTGGCAGCGGGACTGGCGGTTTCGCTGCCCGAGTCGCACCCCGCCGCCGCCATGCCCAGCCCCACTATCAGCATCGCCAGCCAACGCTTCATGTCGTGCTCCTGCCTCGCGGCCAAAAAGGGATATGCCCGCGGGCCGTCTCGCCCGCGGCGATTCGTAGTCTAACGCTTCTGCCGGCAGGGAGGCGAACGTTTGCCCAACCGGCAACGACCGCCGCCCAAAAGTGCAACCTTTCCATCCGGCCGACGCCTGACAATCATCGCCCCGTCGGCAACCATATAAGCAGACGCGGGTCATCCCGCGATGCGGACAGCAGACCGCGGAGAACACCCATGGCGTGGGAACGATTTTGTGCGACCTACCGCATCGAAACACCGCTCGCTCCGGCGAAGGCCGCCGAGGTGCTCTCGGGCGAGCAGTCGTCGGGCACGTTTGTCGCCATCCCGGGCGAGAGCGACGCGCTGCGCGAGCGATTTGGCGCGCGGGTGGAGTCGGTCGAGCCCGAGGGTGAAGTGGATTCGCCCGGGCTGCCGGGTGTGCGACCCGGCAAGGGGCCGTTTCATCGGGCGGTGGTGAGAATCTCGTGGTCGACCGAGAACACCGGGGCGAACCTGGGCGCGATCGCGTCAACCGTCGCGGGCAACCTGTTTGAGCTGAGCCAGTTTTCGGGCCTCAAGCTGCTCGACCTCGACATCCCGCCTTCGATCGCCTCGGCCTTTGCGGGGCCGCGCTTCGGCATAGACGGCACGCGCCGCTTCACCGGCGTCAGCGGGCGGCCCATGATCGGCACGATCATCAAGCCCAGCGTCGGGCTGACCCCGGAGCAGACGGCTGAGCTGGTCGATGTGCTCGCCGGTGGGGGCATCGATTTCGTCAAAGACGATGAGCTGATGACCGACCCGCCCCACAGCCCCTTCGAGCGGCGGCTGGAGGCGGTGATGGCCGTCATCAACCGTCACGCCGACCGGACCGGTCGAAAGGTGATGTATGCCGCCAACATCACGGGCGAGGTCGACGACATGCTCCGCCGCTATGACCGGATCGTGAAGCTCGGCGGCACCTGTGCCATGCTCAGCCTCAACGCGGTGGGCATCTCGGGCGTGAAGAAGATCACCGACCAGGGGCGGCTCGCCATCCACGGTCACCGCAACATGTTCGGCGCGCTCCACCGACATCCGCTGATCGGCATCGATTTCCCGGCCTATCAGAAGATCTGGCGGCTGGCGGGCGTCGATCAGATTCATGTCAACGGCATCGCCAACAAGTTCTGGGAGCCCGACGATTCGGTGGTCAACTCGATCCGCTCGTGTCTGGATCCACAGCCGGGCGGCAGGCCGCTGCTGCCGGTGGTGTCGTCGGGTCAGACCGGGTTGCAGGCGCCCGAGACCTATCGGCGCACGCAGACGCTCGACCTGCTTTACCTTGCCGGTGGGGGCATCATCGCCCACCCGTCAGGACCGGCGGCGGGCGTCGCTTCGCTGCGGCAGGCATGGGAGGCGGCCGCCGCGGGAATCGACCTGACCACCTATGCCCAGACCCATGAGCCGCTGAGGCTGTCGATGCAGAAATTCGGCAAGGCATGACCCACCGCGATGTCGACCGGCAGGCCCATCCTCAGCTTCTACGGCGATGACTTCACCGGCTCGACCGATGCGCTCGAGCTGCTCGCGCTGGCGGGCCTCCGCACACGGCTCTTCACGCGGCCGCCCGAGGCGCGGTTGCTCGATTCGCTCGACGCGTTCGGGGTCGCCGGCACGACCCGCGCCATGTCGCCC
>CAZBOE010000097.1:0-16840 GCA_964493365.1 uncultured Tepidisphaeraceae bacterium
CCTGCTTGCCCATCGTGATCAGCACGTTGCGGATCGCGGTCTGGTGCATGAAGTGCCACACCGCCGTGCTCAGCGAGGCCGAGGGCTCGTGGAGGGTCTCGCGCAATTCGCGCTCGGTGGGGCTGACCAGGTCGACATGACGGAAGTTAAGCAGGTTGACCTGCTTGCCGCTCACGTCGGCGGTGATGACCGGCACCCGATCCCGCAGAACAGGCAGCACGCGCTCGAGCAGCGCGGCGGTGATCGTGCCATAGCCGAAGTCGGCGAAGATCACCGCCGACGCGTCGCGGGCGGCGCTCAGCAGCGCGCCTTCGACAAGTTCGAGGCCGTGCGTGTCCAGCGGATGGGCCGAGCCGTGATCGACCTTGAAGAGCTTCTGGGTATCGACGAGATAGCGGTGCTTTTCGACCCGCGTCTTGCGGGTGTGGAAGGCGGCCAGCGAGAGCCCTTCGGCGCGGAGCCGCGCCGCGGTGTCGCGCGACGTCGCGTCGTCCGAAAGCGTGGTGATGAGCGTGGCCGACGCGCCCATCCCCGCCACATGCCGCGCGATAATCGCGGCGCCGCCGTCGAAGTCGTGCTGCTGCAGGGCGCGGAGGGTCATCATGGGCCCTTCCGACGCGACAGAAGTGGCATCGCACAGGTGATAGCGGTCGAGAATGTAATCGCCCACCACCACCACCCGGCGGTCTTCGAACGAACGAACCACCGACGCAAGCCGCGCGTCGGAGAGGTCATAGCGGTGGCGGAAGCGCGTCAGCTTTTCGTCGTGAAACGGGTCGGTGCGGGTGAGCGATCCGATCAGCGCCGTCGACGAATACACGATGTCGCCCGACGAGAAGATCACCCGCCCGCCCGTGGAGAGCACCGCCTGTTTCTCGGCCAGGAAGCGGGGGTCGGCCGAGAGCTCGTATTCCTTGCCCTTCACATAGATGTCGGGCCTGAGCCGCCCAAGCAGTTCGGTGGCGGTGGGCTGATGGTTGATGGCGACGGCATCGACACACTCGAGCGCCGCCAGCGAGCCGGCGCGGAGGTCGTCGGGGATCAGCGGACGGGCCGGGCCCTTGTTGACGTGAACGTCGGCCGACACCGTCACGATCAGCAGATCACCCATGGACCGCGCGTGTTCGAGATGGTGAATGTGCCCGGGGTGAACGATGTCGAAACAGCCGTGGCAATGCACGACCGTCCGCCCCGCGGCGCGCGCGGCCTCGCGAAAGGCAACCAGCTGATCGAGCGACATGATCTTTCGATGGGCACCCATACCCATCCCATATCGGGCAGCCACCCCGGCAGGGGTGAATTATCGGACTGCGGGGGCCGGGGGGCTGAGTAGAAGGCGGGCAGCCGGCAGCTGGCAGAGAAGAGTCGGCGGCGGGAGGTAAGCCGAGATGCGCTGTCAGTCCCAAGTCGAAGCGCAGCGGTGTACGAATGGCTGTGCTTCGACTGCCTGGCACGAACTGCCCGCTACCCGCTACCCGCTACTCCTCCCCTTCTGCGACGATCTGCATCTCGCCCGCGGCTTGTTGGCGCCGTGTGGGGGCCCTACACTGCGCGGCAGGTCGGGCGGCCGGGCCGGTGTCGGAACGGTTAAGATACTGCCTGAAATGAACTTATAGTGAGAATGGTCATGGGTCGCACGTCGTTTGTCGCGGGTAACTGGAAGATGAACACCGACCGCGCGTCGGCCGTCGCGCTGGCGACCGCGGTCAAGGCCGCAGCGCCCGCTGACGTTCAGGTCGGGGTGGCGCCGCCCTTCGTTTATCTGGATGCCGTCGGGGCCGTCGTGCGTGGATCGAGCGTCATGCTGGGCGCCCAGGACGTCTACTTCGAGAAAAACGGCGCCTTCACCGGCGAAATCTCCCTCGACATGCTCAAAGACCTGGGCGTGCAGTTCTGCCTGGCCGGACACAGCGAACGCCGCCACGTCATCCTCGAGCCTTCCGAACTGGTCGCCAAGAAGGCGTCGGCCATCTACGCCGCCGGGCTGACCCTCGTGCACTGCGTGGGCGAAAAAATCGACCAGCGGCAGGCGGGCCACACCCTGGGGATCTGCTCCAAACAGCTCGACGAACTGCCCGCGTCGCCCGATGACCCCCGCCGGCTGGTGGTCGCCTACGAACCGGTCTGGGCGATCGGCACCGGCCACAACGCCACCTCGGCGCAAGCTCAGGAAGTGCATGCGTTTATCCGCGATTACCTGGGCAAGAAATACAACGCCAACTTCGCCGCCAGCGTCCGCATCCAATACGGCGGCAGCATGAAGCCGGAAAATGCAGGCGAGCTCATGGCTCAGCCCGACGTCGACGGCGGGCTCATTGGCGGCGCCGCCTTGAAAGCCGAGTCGTTTCTGGCGATTGTCAACGCAGGCAAGTAAGCTGCGCAGCCCCCCGAGCGGCCGGACGCCGCGGGGGAACCCTCGCCGCGAGCGACCGGACTCTGCGCGTGATTCGCCGTTGCCGGTGGGCAAGTGGCTGTCAGGCGTCGGCCGGCCCTGGTTGTTCCGTTTTTGCCGGGAACGCGTCGCGGCCGCGACGTATCGTTGCCCGGCGGGCCGCCCGCGGTGACCGACATTTTTGCGAGTGAGCAAACGATATGACCTGGCTTGACGTGCTGTTGTATTCCACTCTCGTGCTGTTTGTGCTGGTTTGCGTGATGCTGATCCTGATCGTGCTGATCCAGAAGGGTCGCGGCGGGGGATTGTCATCGGCATTCAGCGGAGGCGGCGCGCAGGCCGCGTTTGGCACCAAGACCGGCGACATGCTGACCTGGGCGACCAGCGTGATCTTCGGCATCTTTGTGCTGCTCGCGATCGGGTTGAACCTGCTGGCCGACTATCGCCAGGAGCAGCGGCAGGCCAACAGCCTCATGCGGATGCAGGAGTCGACGCGTCAGGGCCAAGGCGCGGCGGACCCGAGCGTTCCCGCCGCGACACCGGAGCGGCTGACCGAGGAGACCGGCATCCCGCTGTCGCCGCAGGTTTCGCCCCCGGTGGCGACTCCTCCGGCGCTGGATCGCAATGCCCCCCCGCCGCCGACGGCGCCGCCGGGCGTGCAGGTGGTGGAGCCGCCGGCCGAAGCGCCCGCATCGACGGCAACGCCGACCACGCCTTCGATCGAAACCGCTCCGGCGCAACAGCCTCCGTCGGGCAACTGATTTGCTGCAGTCAACGAGGCGATCTCGGCCGCCCCGACATGTCTGGCGGCCGGCGGATTCGGGTTTGAAAGCGCGTTGCGTTTGACGGACACTGCCGACGAGGCGGTGTGCGGAGAGGGTGTTGAGTCACATCGGCAGCCGGTGTCTGCCGGTACAGCGGAAGCGGGATTGGCATGATCGTGAGCATGACCGGATTCGGAGACGCGACGGCGGAACGTGACGGGGTGCACTACGCGGTCGAGCTCCGATCGCTCAACAACCGCTATTTCAAGTCGGTGATCAAGCTGCCCGAGACCGTCTCGGGCCTCGAACCCGAGCTGGAGACGATGCTCCGCGAGCAGCTGGGCCGCGGCTCGATCACCTACATCCTCAAGATGAGGATGGACTCGGCCGACGCGGCCTATCACATCAACGTGCAGGCGCTCGAGGCTTACGTGAAACAGTTGCAGGCGGTGAAGATGCCGGGCCAGGCGAACGGGTCGATCGACCTGTCTGCGCTGCTGGCGCTGCCGGGCGTCTGCCAGGAACCGCGCGACGACAGCGACGAGATCGCGCGGCACGGCGAGATCATCCGCGCCTGCAGCCGTGCGGCGATCGAAAAGCTCATGTCGATGCGCAAGCGCGAGGGCGAGGCGCTATTCGCCGACCTGATGAAGCACCTGGGGGTGATCTCGACCAATCTGCGTGAGATCGCCAAGCGGGCGCCGTTCGTGATCGAGGAATATCACCGCAAGCTGGCGCTTCGGGTCAACCAGCTCCTGGGCAAGGCCGAGCTCAAGGTCAACGAGGTCGACCTGCTCAAGGAAGTGGCGCTGTTCGCCGAGCGGGCGGACATCAGCGAGGAAATCGCGCGGCTCACGGCCCACCTCGAGAGCTTTGAAGCGGCCATGCGGTCGGGCGAGCATGCCGGCCGCAAGCTCGATTTCATCACGCAGGAGATGCTGCGCGAAGCCAACACCATCGCCAGCAAGGGCAACGACGGGCAGATCGCCCGGCACATCGTCGAGATCAAGGGCGCGATCGACCGGCTCAAAGAGCAGGTACAGAACGTGGAGTGAGCGCGGGCAACAGCCAGCCGACAGCCGCGCAACAGACGGCCGACCGCGGATAGCCGCCAGTGAACCGTCGGCAGTCGGCGGTGAAATCCCGACGAGGCGATAGTTGCTGTCTTTCAACTCCCCGCGGCCAGCCGCGAGCTTGACGCCACGACGCCACCACGCCACCCGCCACCCCGCGTCCGACCGCAGACCGCCGACCGCCCACTATCGATGGCGGACTTCCGACCGCCCACTGCCACTGCTGATGCTTGTCTGCCGGCGGCCCGCTTCTTCTTTACACCCAGCGCTTGCCTCACGCTTCGACAACGAACACCGCCACCACCCCGGGGCCGTGGACGCCCACGACCAGGTTCATCTCGATGTCGGCGGTCTTCGACGGGCCGGTGATGAAGACGTTGGCGCCCGACCACGGGCCCGCCTTGATGGCGGCCATGGCGTCGATCAGGTCGGGAAGAATCTGCCTCGCCTCGACCACCGCGATGTGGATGTTCGGCACGAGCGAAAGCGATCGCCCGTGGCGGGCATCGGCGCGGATGAGCAGCGAGCCGGTCTCGGCCACCGCGTAGGTGACGTCGGTCAGCGCCGCATCGACGTCGTAGACCGCGTCGAGCGTCGTGTCAGACCACGACATCACCCGCACACCCGCCGCCGAAAGCGTTGCCGAAAGGTCGAGGCCTTCGAAGAGCCGGCTGCCATGAAGGCACAGCGACCGCACCTCGGCCGCGCGGACAAACTCGACGATCGCGGCGGCGAGCGTGTCGAGCGTCACGCGTGAGACCTTGAGCTTGGCCGCCGACGCACGCTGCACAAACAGATCGACGAGCCCGGCATCGTCCTGTGCGAGTCGGACGATCGCCTCGGGAAGTTCGGGCGGCGCCGGGGGCGACGCGGTCGGCGTCGTGCGTCCGAGCGAGCGCCGCACTTTCTCGATCACGGGATGGGTGTCAGACCAGTGACTCATGTGCGTTTTGGGGCAGGCGGCCGAAGGGGCTTCGTCTTGCGGTGGCCGCACCGCAGCGATCGGGGCTCTCGCGCGGTGTTTACGTGTCATCGACAACGGCGTCGCGCCGCGAGTGGCGCTGCGCCCACAGCTCGCGGAAGGTCTTGCGCGCCGGGGCCGGCAGGTCGCGGACGTTGGTCCACCCCGCGGCCACCTTCGGCAGCCGGCTGACCCAGCCGGTCTTGCGGGCCTGCCAGCGGAGCTGCTTTTTCTGCCCGAAGCTGATCAGGCGGTAGAGCGCCGGGCTCTTCATCGCCCACGCCCATGCGCGATAGACAAACCGCTCGACCGGATGGTTGATCTGCGTCTGGACGATGTCGCGGCGGAGATTGATCAGGTGCTTGGGGATGTTGATCTTGACCGGGCAGGCGTCGTAACAGGCGCCGCAGAGGCTCGAGGCCTGAGGCAGGTCCTTGAAGTTGCCCAGCCCCTGGAAGAGCGGCGTGATCAGCGCCCCGATCGGGCCCGGATAGACGCTGCCGTAGGAGTGCCCGCCGATGCTGCGATAGATCGGGCAGGCGTTGAGGCAGGCGCCGCAGCGGATGCAGCGAAGCGTCTCACGATACTCCTCGCTCGCCAGGACTTCGGTCCGCCCGTTGTCGATCAGGACGACGTGAAACTCCTGCGGGCCGTCACGCTCGCCGGGCTGACGGACGCCACCGAATATGCTCGTGTAGACCGTCATCGGCTGCCCCGTGGCCGAGCGGGCCAGCAGCTTGAGCATCACCGCCAGGTCGGACAACCGCGGCACCATCTTCTCGATGCCCACCAGCGAGATCAGCACGCGCGGCGTCGTCGTGCTCTGGCGGACGTTGCCCTCGTTCTCCACCGAGCAGACCTGGCCCGTCTCGGCCACGAGGAAGTTGCCGCCGGTCATGCCCAGATCGCTCTCGCGAAACTTGCTGCGCAGGTGAAGGCGGGCCTGCATCGTCAGGGCTTCAGGGTCGTCGTTGTAGGGCGTGTTGAAATACCGGCTGAACAGCTCGGCGATGCTTGCCTTATCTTTGTGGATGATGGGCGTGACGATGTGGCTCGGCTTGTCGTGGTCGATCTGAACGATGAACTCGCCCAGGTCGGTCTCCACCACATCCAGCCCCGCGGCCTCCATCACGTGGGCCAGCTCGATCTCCTCCGACACCATCGACTTGCTCTTGATCACCCGCCGACACTGCGCGTCGTTGACGATCCGCATGATGATCGCCTTGGCTTCGTCGCCGTCGGCGGCCAGATGCACCCGCCCGCCGCGGGCTTCGACGCTGTGGATGAACTGCTGCAGGTAATGGTCGAGGTAGTCGAGCGTGTGCTGCTTGATCTGCCCGGCCAGCGACCGCAGCGCGTCGGCATCGGGCAGCTCGGCCAGGCGAAGCTGCCTGCCGATGTCGTTGCGCACCACCGCGTTGTTGACCGCGGCGCGGAGACGGTCGTCGCCCGCGGCTTTCACATGCACGCCGGCAAAATCGAACTTCGTCGATACGGCATGCGCCCCCTGGGCCACGGGCGCGTGCCCCGCAGACTGGGCGGGCATGGTGGGCGTCTTGGCCGCGGCGGACGTCGAGATCAGCGGGAGCGATGGCATCGTTTGCACACGTGGATTAGCAGGCACCCTGACTCTTCGCGTTATACCTCACCCGGCGGACGCGGGCTGTCAAAAAGATTGTATATCGATGCCCATCGCCTCGGCGAGCAACTCGGCGATGTGGCGCACGCGGGTGGACATGCCCTCGCGATGGCACATGCCGCCGATGTTCATGCTGCAGCCCGCGTCGTTGCAGACCAGCACTTCGGCGCCGGTCTCGCGGATACAGCGTGTCTTGTCGGCGACCATGACGCCGCTGATGGCGGGGTATTTGACGGCAAAGGTGCCGCCGAAACCGCAGCACTGGTCGGTCTTTTCGAGGTCGCGGAACTCGACGTTCTTCAGCTGCTTCAACAGGTCGGTGGCTTCGCTGCGCATGCCCAGCCCGCGCTGGTGACAGGTGTAGTGGTAGGTCACCCGGGTGGGCGCCGCCAGGGCGAGCTGGCTGACATCGACATCGAGCACCTTGGTCAGGAACTCGACGAATTCAAAGGTCTTGTCGTGGAGCCGTCGCACGCCCGGCCCCCAGGCGACGTCGTCGCCCAGCAGGAGCGGGAACTGTTCACGGACCATCGCACAGCACGAGCCGCTGGGGGTGACGACGTAGTCGTAGGGCTCGAAGATCCGCACCATCCGCTTGGCCAGCTCGGCGGCTTCGCCGTGGTAGCCGTTGTTGAAGAACGGCTGCCCGCAACAGGTCTGGGCTTCAGGAAACTCGACCGAGCAGCCGAAACGCTCGAGGATCCGCGTGACCGCGATGCCGACCTGCGGATAAAACTGGTCTGTCAGACAGGTCACGAAGATCGCGACCCGGCCAAACTTGTTGGACTCTGCAGACGGTTTTGGCCGATCCGACATAATGGGAGAAGCGTAGAACGCAAGGCATCCGACAGCAAGCTCAACGGCAAATCGGGCAATTGCCCAAGCCGAATCGGGCATTGTCGGAGCACCGCGCAGCGGGAACCCCCGGTTGTAGAAATGGGTTACGTTTGCGCAAAAATCGACTGTTTTAGCTTGCGGGCCGAAATGCCGCCTCTACACTTTGTGCGGTCGAACCGGGCTGATCGACTATGGAGAGGGAGATCGTGGAATCAACGAATACGGCCGGAGTGCCGTCCGCGCGCCTTCTGCGCTCAATACGGATGAGCCTGCTGGGCACAGCATTCGCTGTGCCGGCGTTGACGCTGGCCCACGCCGCATCGGCATCGGTCATTGTCCACCAGACCGAGGCGTCGGAGTCGGGGCTGTCGGTCCGCTATGCGCCGGTCAACTTCACCACCGGGCCGACCCGCGTCGTCGGCGCCGAGGCGATCGCCAGCGAAGTGACCTTCACCGGGCTGACATTCAACGCGATGTATGACTGGAACGGCGTCTACTCCAACCACGCCAACGGCGTCGCGGCCACCTATTACGGCTCGACCTCGGTAGCCCGCCCCTACGTCAACACGGTCTACACCGACTACGTTTCGCGCTTCCTCGATGACGTGGTCAAGCCGCAGTATTCGCCCTCGACGACCGCCACCAAGCCCGGTTCGCTCGGCAACGGCATTCAGGTGTCATATCACGCATGGGTTGGCACGTATGGCGCGGTCTCACAAGACCTCGACGCCGTGCGACGCATGGACTACATGATCGACCGGGACAACCTGACGATGATCACCGGCGCCGTGGTCAACACCACCGGCACGTTCACCAACGCCAACCTCGCCTGGTCGTGCCGCAACGCCGTGGCGGTGAGAGGGTCGAGCGGCTCGACGCCCTTCAATCCCGCCGGCGGTCAGCTCAACCGGCAGCATGTCGATGTCTGGTCGGACGGGCTGGCGAGCTATTCTGGCGCACGCGTCGCCTCGTTCGCCGCGGGAATCATCGGTGTCGCGGAAGAACGCGGGCTTGTCGATGCCACCAAGAATGTCGTCGTCCGCAGCATGCTGATGACCGGGGCTGACAAGACGGTCGGGGCCACCTGGGCCCGCGACACCGTCAACAACCTCGACGTCGATCTGGGCGCCGGCAAGGCCGACTATTGGCGCAGCGTCGGGCTGCTCGACGGCGGCCGCCGCACGCTTCGCACCGCGACCGCGCTGGGCGGCGAGACCTACCGCGTCGGCGGCGCGACGATCGAGAACAACGCCCTCCGCGGCTGGGCCTCAGGGGTTGTGCCCGCCGGCGGGTTTACCGCGGTGATCTTCCAGACCACCGGCGCGATGTCGCGCCTCACCGCGACGCTCAACTGGAACGTCACGCTCCAGTCGACCGAAACGACCATCGACACCACCGACGCCGGCGTCATCTTCGCCGACCTGGGCCTCGAACTCCGCCCGGTCACGTTCGACGGAACCGACTTCATCCTCGGCAACCGCCTGCCCGACACGACGCTGCTGTCAAACATCTCCGACAACCCGGCCACGCTGTCGGTCAACGAGAACGACAACGTCGAACATCTCTACTCGACCAGTTCGCTCTCGGCAGGCTACTGGGCATTCCTCATCCGCGGCGACGCCGCCCGAGCCACCGAGATCGGCTTCTCGTATCTGACTATCGCGCAGCCTCAGGCGGTGATCCCGCTGCCCGAGCCGGGGCTCGCGGGTGTGGCGATCGGCAGTGCCGGATTGCTCATGCGACGTCGCCGCTGAGACCGGGCAACGCCAGCGACGTCAACACCGGCAACACAGACACCGGCAACACGGGCACCGGTAGCGCCAACACCGGCATCACCGCCATCGGCATCACCGCCGCCCGCATCACTCACGTCCGCATCACTGACATCGGCATCACTGAAACCGGCATCACCGACATCGGCCGCGCCTGCCTGTTTGCGGCTCCCCCGGCTTGCGCCTGAACCGGCGATCATGCCATCGATCGGGCCCGGGCTCCCGCCTCGGCCCGCATGTGAGTCCACTTCCGCGCGCATCGCCCCCGGCGATTTTCGTGACGGTCTGCGCGATTCCCCCGGTTATCCTCCTCTGGGGCGCCCGCGGCACACCCGCTGCACACGCGGGCGGTGGAGAGGTCGGTCGCCGCACGCGATTGCCTGTGGCGGCCTGTTCATCGATCGCGAATCGAGCAGCTTTTACAGAGCGGGTGGCCAGTGACACAAGCTCGGATCGAACAGCGTTGGATGAGGCTGCATCTGTCGGCGGCGACCCTTGCGATCTCGGCCGCCGCGCTGCCGCGCGTGTGCGACGGGCAAGTTGTCGTCCACCAGGTCGAGACGTCGGAGTCGCAGGACGAGATCAAGTATGCGCCGGTCAGCTTCCCCACCGGCCCGACGGTCACCCGCGACGGCGTCACTTACCGCGCGCTGGCGGAGACCGGTGCGGTCCAGTCGGCGCACGCCGAGGCGGTTGCGGGCTATCTCGTCGGCGAGGGCTCGGTCTCACGCGGGATCGTGAGCGAGATCCACATCGACCGGGCCGAGCGATTTATCGAGCAGGTCCTCAAGCCGCAGGAGACAACCCGCCCCAACGGCCCGCTGCCCCAGCCCCTCAGCCCCGCGATCGACCTGAGCGTTCACGCGTGGGTCAGCACGACCGGCTCTGCCGAGGCCGACCGCGATGCCGTTCGGCGCTTTGATCACCTGCTGGTAACCCAGGGCATCACGGGTGTGGCCGGGGCGGTGGTCAGTGACGCCGAGCCGTTCCTCAACACCAACCTGCTGTGGTCGGCGCACAACGTGATCGCGGTGCGCGGCAGCAGCGGCTCGACGCCGTTTGAGCTGCCGGGCGCGCAGCTCTCGCGCGCCCATGTGGATGTGTGGTCCGACGGGCTGTCGAGCTTCGCCACCGCCCGGGTGGGCTCGTTTGCCGCGGGCATCATTCACACCGCGCGTGAGCGGGGTCTGTCCGACGCGGATCGGCCGGTGGTGGTCAAGAGTCTGCTGATGACCGGCGCCGAGAAGGCCGGCGTGCTCGGGTGGACGGACGACACGCCCAACCACCTCGACATGGATGCCGGCGCCGGGAAGGCCAACTACCTCGACAGCGTCGGCCTCATCGACGGCGGCCGGCGGTCGCTCGCCGTCGCCGCCCCGTCCGGCGAGGCGTCGATGACGGTCACCGACCTTGCCGTGACGCCCAACCAGCTTCGCGGCTGGGCCCATGCCACGATCGAGGCGGACCAGACCCGCGCGGTTGTGTTTCAGACGACCGGCGAGATCGGCGAAGTGACCGCGACGCTGGTGTGGAACGTGACGCACGCCGCCACCGCCACGACGATCGACACGACCGACGCCGGCATGATCCTGCCCGATTTGTCGCTCGAGCTCCGCCCGGTGACGCTCACCGATGGCGTGTATCACATCGGCCCCTCGACCGGCGATGCGATGCTCCTGTCTGACATCGGCGATGACCCTGCGACGCCGGGCAACGAGAACGACAACGTCGAACACGTCTACGTCACCACGCGCCTGCCCGCGGGGTATTGGGCGCTGGTCGTCGGGGGCGATGCCGACCACGCCGCCGAGGTCGGGCTGTCGTATCGGGTCAGGGCCGAGCCCGAGGCTCGCGCCATTCCCGAGCCGGTCGGACCGCTCGCCGCGCTGCTCGCCGGGGGCTGGTGGGTGCTCCACGCGCGCCGACGCCGCGCCTGAGAGGCCGCGTGCCTCGCAACTTGTCACGCAATGGCAGGGCTAACCGACACCACCGAACGGCCGGGGAAACCGTTGCGCGGGGCCCGGGGGTGTCGCCTACTGGGGCATCTGTTTCGAAGTGTCTGAAAGATTGCGACAATTCGCCACAGCGGCTTTTCGGTCGCGGGCCGACGGATACAATCCGCGGTCTTCGCCCTGACCGCCGCGGCTGTGTCGGCATTAGTGCTGATGGCCGCTTCACTTAGCCACTGTTCGACGGGTCGTTGTTGATGGATTCGCAAGTGCCTATTTCCTATGCGGGCCGCGTCGAGCCGGTCTACGGCTATGACCGCGTGCTGTTTGTGCTTGCGGTGGCGGTGGTGGTCGCGACCTATCCGCTGATCTTCATGGGCGGGCTGGTGACCAGCCACGGCGCGGGCATGAGCGTGCCGGATTGGCCTAACAGTTACGGCTACAACATGTTTCTGTTCCCGCCGAGGCTATGGATCGGCGGAATCTTTTATGAACACCTTCACCGCCTGAAGGGCACCGTCGTCGGCATGCTGGCGATCCTGCTGGCGCTGTGGGCATGGCGTCACTTGTTTATCACGCTGTGGCGAAGCCCGACCGCGCTGCGGACCGGGAAGTGGCCGCGAACAGCGCCCAGGGTTTCGCCGACGCTGCGCTGGCTGTCGGTGGCGGTCTTGCTGGGCGTTATCGCGCAGGGCGTGCTCGGCGGCATGCGGGTGGTGATGGTCGAACTCAACCTCGCCATCGTTCACGCCTGCACCGCCCAACTGTTCCTCTGCCTCGCGGCGCTCACCGCGATGCGGGCCTCGAAGTGGTGGCTCACGGCGCGGGAGACAATCGCCGCGGCCATGCTGCCCGGCCGCAGGGCAATGACGCTCGCGGCCGTCACCACCGTTGTGATCTTCGGCCAGCTCGTGGTCGGCGCGCTCATGCGGCATCACGACGCCGGCCTGGCGATCCCCGATCTGCCGCTGGCTTATGGCAAGGCACTGCCCCCGGTGACGGTCGAGGGGCTGACCCAAGCCAACATGGAGCGGGCCTGGACGTATCACCTGGACAAGGTCTCGCTCGCGCAGGTCTGGCTCCACTTCGGGCATCGCGCCGGGGCGGTGCTGGTGTGTGTGGCCATGGCGGCAATGATCTTTCAGGTCGTCCGCACGCTGCGACACCGCCGAGGGCTGGTCCGCACCGCTGTTTTCCTGGGCCTGCTGACGACGACGCAGTTCTTCCTGGGGCTGGCCACGGTCTATTTCCGCAAGCCCGCCGACGTGGCGTCGGCGCACGTGGCCCTGGGGGCCATGACCCTCATGAGCACTGTGCTGATGCTGTCGGCTGCGGTCCGGCTATACTCCGCCCGCTATACCGAGGCGGTGGCGCCGGCCGACCAGCCCGCGGCGGCGCAGGCGCCGAGGCGCGGCGCCGAAGCGGGAACCGAACATGCTGCGGGTGTCGGAACGGATCGCGACGCCCGGCGCGCGCCGGCCGAGCTGGTGACGACGTAGGAAGGCAAGACGCTTGAAACCTTCGCCTGACATTTCGCAGTTCCGCGACGCGACGGTTGTCGCGCCGGCGCTGCCTGCGCGGGCGGGGTTGGCGCGGCATCTGTCGGAGCTGTCACGCAAAACCGCCGACTATGTCGAGATGGCCAAGCCGAGGCTCAATTTCCTCGTGCTGGTGACGACCGCAGTGGGCTACTACATGGCCGCCATGCCCGACACGCCCTGGATGCTGCTCGTCCACACGCTGGTCGGCACGGGCCTGACGGCGGCCAGCGCGAGCATTCTCAACCAGTTGATCGAGCGTCAGCACGATCTGTGCATGAAGCGGACGCGGACGCGGCCGATCCCCTCCGGGCGGGTCGCGCCGGTCGAGGCGTTTGTGCTGGGCCTGGTGACCGGGCTGGCCGGCGTGATCTATCTCGCCGCCGTGATCAACCCGCTGACGGCGCTGCTCGGGCTGTTCACGTGGCTGACCTATCTGCTGATCTATACGCCGCTCAAGCGGCGCTCGACGCTCAACACGATCGTGGGCGCCATTCCGGGAGCGACGCCGCCGGTCATGGGCTGGACCGCCGTGACCGGCTCGCTGGCGCCCGAGGCGGCCTGTCTGTTCGGCATCCTCTTCCTGTGGCAGATGCCCCACTTCCTGGCGATCGCGACGATGTATCGCGAGGAGTACGGCGCCGCGGGCTACCGCATGTTGCCCGTGCACGACCCCGACCTGAAGGCCACCTCGCGGCAGATCCTGCTCTATGGGCTGGCGCTGATCCCGGTCAGCCTGATCTCCAGCATGCTCCACCTGACCGGCTGGACCTATGCCGTCGCGGCCCTCCTGCTGGGCCTGGCCTTCTGGCTGCTGGGCATGCGGGCGGCGGTGCGGCGCGATCGCGGATCGGCGCGGGTGCTGTTCTTCGCATCGATCATCTATCTGCCCGTCCTGCTGGCGGCCATGACGCTCGGCAAGGTGTGACGCCCAGCAAGGTGCGACACAGGGGCGGAGAACGGTGATTTCTGGGAATCGCGTGGCGTGCGCTCGGTCGGCCTGGCATGGGCCGGCGGCGCTTTGGGAGGCATGAGTTTGATGACGGCACGGCTCTGTATTGGTCTAGCGGCGGCGCTGTTGTTTGCAGCCGGTTGCGACCGACCGGCCGGCAAACCCGAGTCGGCCGAGCCCGCAGGCTCGGCGGTGATCGAGGCGGGCGACCGCGCCATCGTCGGGCGTGTCGTCTTCCGCGGGACGCCCCCTGTCATGGGCGATCTGCCCGACGCGTTTTGCCACGAAACGTCCGCCGCCGTGCCCGATGAAACGGTCATCGTCGGTGAAAACGGCGGCCTGGCCAACGTGCTGGTGAGCATCGAGGGAACGCCTGCCCAGCCGATCGACGCGGCCGCCCGACCGCCGGCCGTCATTGACCAGACGTCGTGCCGGTTTGTGCCCCATGTTGTGGGCGTGATGGTCGGTCAGTCGCTGACTTTCCGCTCGAGCGACCCCACACTGCACAACGTCCACTTCAAGCCACGGCTCAACCGGGCCGACAACTTTGCCTTCGCCCAGGGCGACGAACACACCGTCAGCTTCACCACCCCCGAGGTGATCCGCGTCAAGTGCGACGTGCACGCATGGATGGAGGCCTGGGTCGGTGTCTTTGCCCACCCCCACTTCGCCGTGACCGATGGCCAGGGCGCTTTCGAAATCGCAGGCCTGTCTCCGGGCACATACACACTGAAAGCCTGGCACGAACGCTATGGCGTCATCGAACAGCAGGTCACAATCGACCCCGCATCAAACCAGCCCGCGACCGCCGAGCTGATCTACGAGCCCCCAACGGGCGGCCGCCCATGAGCGGCAACCCCGGCGGCCCGACACAAACCGACACCGGCGCACGCACCGCCCTGGCGGCCGGGCCAATCATCGCTGGGGCGGGTAGTGCAGACCCGAGTACCTTGGCCCCGCGTGGCATGTCGGGCCCTGCGGTTATGTCGGGCGGCGTAACCCCCGGAGACGCCATGGTGGAAGTCCGCTCGCTGAGCCACCGCTATGGACAACGCGTCGCGCTCGATGGGGTTTCGCTCCGGATCGGGCGAGGCACGGTCTATGGGCTGCTCGGGCCCAACGGCTCCGGAAAATCCACCCTGCTCAAAATCCTCGCGACCCTCCTGCCTGCGACGCCCGGGGTCGTCACGGTCGGTGGGATCGACGCCGGGCGCGACCCGGCCGGCGTGCGGGCGAAGATCGGCGTGGTCTTTCAGTCGCCCGCGGTCGACCCGCACCTGTCGGTGATCGAAAACCTCCGACACCATGGCCACCTCTACGGCCTGTCAGGCCGAGACCTCGAACAGCGCATCGACCTGGCGATGGAGCAGTTTGTCATCGTCGACCGACGCATGGAGCGCGTCGGCAAGCTCTCGGGCGGTCTGCGTCGGCGGGTGGAGCTGGCCAAGGCGCTGCTGCACCGCCCTGCCGTGCTCTTGCTCGACGAGCCGTCGTCGGGTCTGGACCCCGCGACCCGGGCCGACCTGTTGCGCCAACTGCGCCGGCTGGCCGACCAGGGAACGACGGTCGTGCTCTCGACCCATCTCATGGACGAAGCCGATGTGTGTGATCGGCTGGCCATTCTCAGCGATGGCAAGGTGGTGGTCGACGACACGCCCGCGGCGCTGCGCGCCCGCGTCGGGGCGGCGGTGGTGAGCGTGACCGTTGCCGACCCCGAGACCGCGGCAACACGACTGGCCGCCGCCACCGGGCTGGAGACCCGGGTTGTCGATCGGTCTGTCCGCATCGAATACGCCGGCCCGGGCGGCCGCGGTGAAACGCTTGCCGCCGCAGAGGGGTTGATGGCGCTGGTTCTGCGGAGCGGGATCGAGGCAGAGAGCGTGGCCGTTTCGCGCCCCACGCTGGCCGACGCGTACATCAGTCTGACCGGCAAGACCATGGACGCCGAACCGGCCGACCGCCGCCGCGATTGAGCGATTCTGCCACGGGCAGGCGGTCCATCCCGCAATCTCGCAGCTTATTGTGAATACGAAGTTCTCCACCGCCCTTCATTGAGGACGCGGAAACGGGCCGGCTGGAAGACGTTCTGGGCCGGAGGCGTGGCAGTGGATCAGTGGCTGACCGAGACGCTGACGTCATGGCCGCCGCGGGGATCACCGGGCGGGCGGGGCTGGATGCGCACCTCGAACATGCCGGCCGCCAGCTCCATGGCGTTGCCCTGGTCTTCGAGGAGACGCCCGTTGAACTGGTAGAACACCTGCTTGCCGGCCCGCCGATTGGCGATGATGTTGCTCATCCGCAGCAGGCCGAGGTGATGGCTGACCGTGGGCTGGGGCAGCCCGAGCTGATGACACAACGTTGACACGTTGCGTTCACCTTCGCTCAGCAGCAGAAGGATCTGCAGCCTGGTTTTGTCCGACAGGAGTCGGAACAAAGCGGTCAGGGTTTCCAGTTCTTGCTCGTTGATCGCGGCGCGCTTGTCCATGTAGAGGTCGACTCCTTGGGATATGGTAGCCTGCTGGGGCCGACAACGTCAAAATGGCATTTTGTTGAACACAATCTGCCCATTTCGACCGCCAACGCCTGTTTCGGTGAGCTAAACGCCTCCTACAACAGCAATATACGGTGATCTGTGCAAATCCTGCAGGCATTTCCGATAGACCCGCCCGACACCGGGGACCAACCGCCGCCACGAGCGGTCGCTGGACCTTCCGCCCGGCGGCCAACAGGCCCGACCGGTCGGCCAGTCACCTGTTGAGCCCGTTACCCGGTCGGCCCTTTACCTGTTGAGCCCATGACCGCTTAAGCCCGTGCCCGGCCAACATGTGACCCGTCGGCACGGGACACGTTAGCCCGAGGCCCGTAAACCCGGGATCCATCGAAACCAGACCCATGAGCCCGGCCGGCCGCCGCGGCGGGTCACTGGCCGAGCGACATCGCGGCGCCCCCGTGCCCCGCCGGTC
>CAZBOE010000098.1:0-2506 GCA_964493365.1 uncultured Tepidisphaeraceae bacterium
GCACATTATCCGACGCGTCGCTCACCGACACGATCATGCCCCAGGCGTCATCCACCAGCGTCCGGCCGGCCTCGTCACCGGTCATGTTGCCCGCGGCGTCATAGGTTGGGCTATAGGCCCCAACGCCGCCGGTCAGCCGGTTCTGGCTATCGTGCGTGCGGGTCTCGGTCGTCGCATCGGTTGCCGCATGGATCGTCACGGCGTCCATGTTACCCATCTTGAGCTAGACCTGGGCATCGAGTTCCCACGGCTGGGTTCTGGACGCCGTGCCGGAGATTGAGTCGTAGAAGCCGTCTTCGTCGATGTCGCGGGGCGTGTTGTCCGCCCCCCTTTCCCCCCGCTGGAGTCATCCGGTACTCTATCGCCTGTGGAGACTTTGACTCAGACGGGCGGCCGACGGCCGCGAGGACGGAACATGCTGCGGTGTTCGCTGGCCTTGGCGCTGGCGGCGGCCGCCCTGCTCACCGGCTGCGCGCGCGGGCCTGTGGTCGTGCCCTCGGCTCAGCAGTTGCCCATCGACCGCGTGGTGGTTGAATACCCCACCGGCTATGACCTCACGCCCTACATTCAGAACCTGACCGCCCCCACGGCCATTGCCTTCGACGACAACGGCAACCTGCTCGTGGCCGAGAGCGGCCTCGACGAGCGCGACCCGCGGATACTGGGCTTCCGCCCCGACGGCACGACGTTTCAGCTTTACCCCCCGCCGCGCGGCATCGACATCGATCTGCCCTTCGGGCTGGGCAACCGCTTTCGAATCTATGGGCCGGTCGGCGGCATGGTCGCCTATCAGGGGCGCGTCTATGTCTCGCACCGCGACGCCGACGACCGGGGCGTGATCACCGCCATCTCGTATACGGGTGTGCCCGAGACGATCGTGGCCGACCTGCCCGCCCAGGGCGATTTCGGCATCACCGACCTGGCCATCAGCCCGACCGGGCGGCTTTATTTCGGCGTCGGGTCGGCGACCAACTCGGGAGTCGTGGGGCTGGATAACTGGGCCGCGGGTTGGGTGCGACGGCATCCCGATTTCCATGACAGATCCTGGTACAACCTCAAGCTGACGGGATATCGGTTCGACACGCGCAACCCCCGCGCCGGGCTCTTTACGGGGGGCGACATCGCCGTCACGGCGCCGTTTCAGCCGTTCGACACCTCCAACCGCACGCGGATCGCGGCGGTCAACAACAACAAGCCCGGGGCGGCCATCTACTCGATCTCGCCCGGCGGCGGCGACCTGCGCGTCGAGGCACACGGCGTGCGTTACCCGCGCGGGCTGGCGTTCAACGAGTTCGGCCGACTGTTCATCACCAACAACGGCATGGAGCTGCGCGGCACCCGCCCCATCAAGGACGACCCCGACGCCCTGCTCAAGTTCGTGCCCGGGGCGTGGTATGGGTGGCCTGATTATTCCGCCGACCTGCTGCCGGTGACCGAGACGCGCTTCCAGCCCCCGACCGAGATGATCAGCAAGTCGGGCTATCCCGACGTGGGCTTTGTGATCGACCACCAGGCGTCGGGGCTGGTCAGGCCCGACCGCAACGCCCTGCTGCAGTCGGCCTTCCCGTCGCTCTCGGGCGCCGCGAAGATGGACTTTGTCCCGCCGGCCGGGCCGTTCGAGGAATACCGCGGGTCGGTCATCATCGCCCTCGCGGGCGACCGCGCCCCGTTTGCCACCAGCGGGCTCAAGACGCTTTCGCCGCGGGGGTATCGCCTGGTCCGCGTCGATGAATCGCGGCAGGTGCACGATTTTGTCGTCAACACCGAGGGCCAGCCCGCCAGCCAGCTCGACGACAAGACCGCCCGGCGGATCGCCATGGAACGCCCGGTCGATCTCAAGTTCGGCCCCGACGGGGCGCTCTACATTCTCGACATGGGCGAGATCGATTATCGCAACGGCGACCTCCGCGTCCGCCCGCGGACGGGCCGGGTCTATCGGCTGGTGCCCGAGACCATGACGCCCGCCGCCGAGGACACGTCGGAGATGTGAGCACGACCGGGACTCGAAAGGTCTATGGCTCCAGTCGCCCGATCACTGCTTGTCACCGGCTTCGGGGCGTTCTCGGCCACGGCCGACAACCCCTCGGCTCATCTTGCACGCGGCAGCGGCTGCCCCCACCAGATTCTTGAAGTCAGCTTCGCGGGGGTCGAGGCGTTCCTCGCCGGCGACCCGCTGGCGCGGCACGACGGGGTGATCCTGATGGGCTATGCGGCCGGGGCGACCCGGCTGCGCCTGGAAACACGGGCGGTGAACCGCATCGACGCCCGTGCCGATGTGCGCGGGGTTACCCGCGAGGGGCCGATCGATCGCAGCGGGCCCGACGAAGCGTCGCACACGCTGTGGCCCGGCGATCTGCTGACCCCGACCTGCGACACCGAGCCGTCGTCGAGCGCGGGCACCTACCTCTGTAACTACATCTTCTATCGAACGTTACAGCAGTATCCGGGCAAGTCGGTCGGCTTCCTTCATGTGCCGGCGTTTGGGATGATTTCGCAGGAACGGCAG
>CAZBOE010000098.1:2554-2804 GCA_964493365.1 uncultured Tepidisphaeraceae bacterium
GACGTTTTGTTAACCCACCTCACGCGATCAACCGGCTTTCTGCTTGTCTGGGACGCGGCATGATTTAGAATCGCCCAGACCAACCGCGGACGAGGGCAACCCTTCCACACCTCCCCGCATGTTCGAAAGCTACGCGGTTAACGGACTGTTCGATGAGATGTTCGCCCGCCCGGGCGTCCCCCGAGGGCACTACGCGCCGCTGGTTTCGACGCTCGGCGCGATGGGGCCCGACGCGTTTTCCAAACGCGTC
>CAZBOE010000098.1:2815-16396 GCA_964493365.1 uncultured Tepidisphaeraceae bacterium
GTTTCGCAACCAGGGCATCACGTTCACCGTGTATGGCGACCGCCGGGGCGTGGAGAAGATCTTCCCTTTTGATCTTGTGCCCCGGATCGTGCCGGCCGACGAGTGGCAGCAGATCGAGAAGGGGCTTGTCCAGCGGATCACCGCGCTCAACCTGTTCTGCCAGGACATTTACCACCGCCAGCGGATTCTGCGCGACCAGATCATCCCGGCCGACCTGATCTACGGGGCGAAGATGTTTCGCCGGGAGATGTTCGGCGTCAAGGTGCCGCGCGACGTCTACATGCACATCTGCGGGACCGACCTGATCCGCGACAGGAACGGCGATTACCTGGTGCTGGAAGACAACGGCCGCACGCCCTCGGGCGTAAGCTATGTGCTGGAAAACCGCGCGGTGATGAAGCGTGTGTTTCCGTCGATTTTCTCGGAGTATCGCGTCCGGGCGATCGAGGACTACCCTTACAACCTGTTGCAGACGCTCAAGTATGTGGCGCCCGATCACGCCGACGATCCGACGATCGCGGTGCTGACGCCCGGCATTTACAACTCGGCCTACTTCGAGCACTCGTTCCTGGCGCGGCAGATGGGCGTCGAACTGGTCGAGGGGCGCGACCTGATCGTGGAAAACTCGTTCGTCTACATGCGGACCACCTCGGGCCTGCGCCGGGTGGACGTGATCTACCGGCGGGTGGACGACGATTTCCTCGACCCGCTGACGTTCAGGCCCGACAGCGTGCTGGGGGTGGCCGGGCTGATGAACGCCTATCGCGTGGGCAATGTCACGCTGGTCAACGCGCCGGGCACGGGGGTCGCCGACGACAAGGCGATCTATCCCTACGTGCCCGACATGATCAAGTATTACCTGCAGCAGGAGCCGATCCTGCCCAACGTCCGCACCTACATCTGCGCGCGGGAGAGCGACCGGAAGTATGTGCTGGACAACCTGCACCAGCTTGTCGTCAAGAGCACCAACGAATCGGGCGGCTATGGCATGCTCATGGGCCACCAGGCTTCGTCGGAGGAGCGGGCGGAGTTTGCCGACAAGATCAGGAGCGACCCGCGCAACTTCATCGCGCAGCCGGTGGTCGAACTGAGCCAGCACCCGTCGCTGGTTGACGGCCGGTTTGAAGGCCGACGCGTCGACCTTCGCCCGTATATCCTGACGGGTCAGAAAGTGATCGTCATGCCCGGCGGGCTGACGCGGGTGGCCCTGCGGCGGGGGTCGCTGGTGGTCAACTCGAGCCAGGGCGGGGGCAGCAAGGACACATGGGTGCTCGAAGACGACGGCGAATCGCCCGACGGCGGATTGGGCCGGGCCGATGAGCCGGTCGTGATCGACAGCGAGATCAAGCAGCTAACCGGAGCCGCATCATGAGCACCATCACCCGGACGCCCATCCCGCCGGTGCCGCCGACGCCGGTTGTTCCGACGCATCCCGCCGCCGAGCGCCCCGCTGCCGAGCGCCCAGCGCCGACGCCCACAATGCGCGGCACCAACGGACGTCACAGCGAATCACGCTTCCAGATCAACCGCCCTTCGCGGCCGATGCTGGCGCGCGAGGCCGACGCGATGTACTGGATGAGCCGCTACGTCGAGCGGGCCGAACACCTGGCGCGCATGACGCTGATCGCCCAGAGCGTGCTGGCCGACAGCGGCGACCTCGACGAAGACATCTACGAGCGGCTGTGGCGCAGCACGCTGTCGATCATGCGGCTGGGCGACCTGCCCGAAGGCGTCGCGGGCGAGGGCGGTCAGACCGACCTGGCGCAGCGTATTCCGGCCTATCTCACCTTCTCGGAGGCCAACCCCAATTCGCTGCTCAACTGCCTCACCCGCGCCCGCGAAAACGCCCGCGGCATTCGCGAGAGCATCTCGGCCGAGATGTTCGAGTGCCTCAACAGCCTCTACTGGTCGATCCGCTCAGAAGACGCACAGGCCCGATTCGAAGAGAGCTATGACGCGTTTTTCCGCAGCATCATGACCGGGTCGATGCTCTTCCAGGGCCTGACCGACCAGACCATGGCGCACGACCAGCGGTGGCTGTTTACGCAACTGGCCAAGTACATCGAGCGGACCGATTTCACCTGCCGCCTGCTCTCCGAGCGCTACGCCATTCTCGCGTCGGCGGCGGACCGCATGGAGCCGCCGATCCGCAACATCCACTGGATGGCAGTGTTGCGGAGTTGCTGCAGCATCGAGGCCTATCGCCGCAACCACACGGGCGACATGGAGCCGATGCGCGTCGCGGCGTTTATCGTGCTGGAGAAGAACTTCCCGCGCTCGATCCGCTACGGCGTCTCGATGGCGCACGAGGCGATCAGCGCCATCCGCGGCGAAACCAACCCGCGCACGATCGACCCCGCCCAGCGCATCCTGGGCCGGCTCGACGCTCAGCTCGAGTATGCCGAGGTGGGCGAGATTCTCACCGTGGGACTCATCGACTATCTGCAGAAGATCGAACTCGACATGAGCCAGGTGGCCTTGTCGCTCCAGAAGACCTATTTCATCCATTAGCGCACAGACGGGTTGCCCGCGGCCGGCTGACCGTCGTCCGTGGCGAGCGGGCGACAGGCACACCGGGCGAGAAACCGGCAATGCAACACGGGTAATTCGGCAACAGGCAACCAACCACTGGCAATGACTCCGCCATGCTCCTTCGCATCACCCACACCACCGACCTGACCTACTCCGACCTGATCAGCGAATCGGTCATGGAACTGCGGATGGCGCCGCGGCAGGAGATGGACCAGCACCGCCTGAGCTTCGAGCTGGCGATCGGACCGCGCACGAGCGTGACCAGCTATTTCGACTGGCTCGACAACCCCGTGCATTTCTTCTCGATCTCGCCGTTTCACAGCCAGATCCGGATTGTCGCCACCAGCGTGGTCGAGACCGACCGCCCGATGCGCGATCCGACGAGCTACGCCGACCGCTGGCCGATCGAGCCCCAGCGGCTGGACCACACGATCTTTGATTACGTTCACTTCGGCGGGCCCGTCGTCGACAGCGAGTCGCTGCGGGCGCTGGTGGCCGAGCTGCGCCCGCGCCACGGTCAGCTTCTGGGCGCGCTGGCGTCCGACATCATGGGGCTGATCGACCGCCGGTTTGTGTATGAAAAGGGCATCACCAACGCCGCCAGCCCGATCACCGAGGTGCTCGAACACGGCAAGGGCGTCTGCCAGGATTTCACCCATCTCATGATCGGCATGGCGCGGGCGCTGGGCATTCCCGCGCGCTACGTCAGCGGCTTTATCCACCCGGACGCGCAGCGCTTCCGCGGATACACCCAGACCCACGCGTGGTGCGAGTTGTTCTTCCCCGACACCGGCTGGCTGGGGTTTGATCCGGCCAACCGCTGCGCGATCGGGCCCAATTTCGTGCGTGTCGCGGTAGGCCGGGATTTCCGTGATGTCTCGCCCAACAAGGGCCTGTATCGCGGCAACGCGAAAGAGACGATCGACGTAAAGGTGCACACCGAGGAACTGCCGGCGATTCCGCCTGAGCTGGTGTCTGAGCGGTCTTACGCGATCGACATCCCCAGCTATCTCGACGGCGCCACGGCCCACCGTGAGTTCATGGCGCAGCAGCAGCAGATCCAGCAGCAGAGCTGAGCACGCGATGCCGCATCGCATCGGCGCTCTTCTGCCAGTGGCGCGGCGCCTTGCCGCTCATGGCGCCTTCCGCAATTGACGCCCTTCCGATACACGCCCCCTTCCGCTAATGGCGCCCTCACGCTGTTGAGCGGGTTGAAGTCTTGGCCGGGGTCGAGGGTGTGGCGACCGCAGCGAGATCGGGCGACTTGCCCAGCGGTACGCTGTCGGCCATGCCCGGCAGTCTCACCGCGGGTTTGACCGACGCGGCCCGCAGGCGTCGTTGCGGCCTGGCCGCATCACCCGCGGGTTTGAGGAGCGCAGCGAAATCACGCCGGAGGTAGTCGGCCAACGCCACATCCCACGGCCGCATGCCGTTGATGCCGCGCAGCTCGAGCTTGCGATTCAGCAGCCGCTCGCTTGCCGGCCGGGGCGCTGAATAAACCGCCTCCCAATAGCTGCTGGGCACCGCCGTGACCTTCACCTCGTGATCGAGGCCCAGCTGGCGCACGAGCTCTCTCGCCACCTCGACCCGCCCGGTGAGCCCCTGGCAGACCAGGTTGTAGACCCCCCAGAGCTCACGCTCGATCAGCACGCGCACGGTGGCCGCGAAATCATGGGTGTAGGTCGGCACGCCCAGCTTGTCGTGCACGACCATGAGCTCGCGCTTGCCTGCTTCAATCTGGCGAATGAGTTTGTTGATGAACTTTTTGTCCTTGCGCGGGCCGCCGCCCATCATCCAGCCGGCGCGGCAGATCAGGTGTCGACGCGCCATCCGCTGCACCGCTAGTTCACCCATGTATTTGCTTCGGGCGTAGACGCCCAGCGGGCTGGGGGTGTCCCAGTCGTCGTAGGTGTCCTGCCGGCCGTCGAAGATGCCGGCGGTGCTGATGTAGAGCAGCGGAATATCAAGTTCGTTTGCGATGTAAATCGCGTTCTCAACCGCCAGCGTATTGGTGGCATAGGCGTCATCCGGATAGGCCTCGCAATATTCGAGGTCGGTCAGCGCGCCGATGTGAAACAGGCAATCGGGCCTCGCGTCGCGCACCTGCCGGCGGTATTCGTCCAGGTCGCGGAAATCGAGACAACCCAGCCACGGCTCGTTCACATCCTTGTCGGTGGCGACGACCTCGGAGCCGCGCGAAAACTGCTCATAGAAAGCCTGGCCCAGCATGCCGCCGGCCCCGGCGATGAATACCCGTCTGCGACTCGATGCGCTCATCCTGCAACTCCTTCAAGCGCCGACAACATCGGCGACAATCCGATCCAGTTCCGCGCGGCGGGGATCGTTTTCCCGATGGTTCGCGTGATTCGTCGGCGTGCTTCGCTCGTCGCCAGCGAGAGGGGCGTGGCGTGGGGCGCGGCGAGCGACCCAAGCCGCACCGCGTCGCCCGCGGGCCGGGGCATTTCCCGGGTGTGGTGACGCCACAGCGGGCGGTGCAGCCCGGCATAGTGGACCGCGACCGGGCCCTCGCCCGCGGGCGGCAGCTCGACGCCGGGAAAGGCGACGTGCGCCGGATCCCAAAGTCGCCCGCGGCCGTGAGAAGCCAGCATCGCCCACAGCGTCTGCTCAACCAGCGCAGCGCCCGCCGACCAACCAAACCGATCGAGGTACCACTCGACCCGGTCAAGGTCGAAGCCGCCCACGCGGCAGCTCACCACGCCCGCGTTCACGCGCGACACGAGCGATAGCTGTTTATGCGATCGTAGCAATTGCCACGACCGCAGCGCATACCAGTTGGCCGAGTCGGTCATGAGCACCATGTCGCTCCTGCCGATGTCGTCGATGCCCGCGAACGGCCTTCGCCACAGCACATCGCTGTCGGTGTAGACCGCGATGCGGTTTTCGATCGGCGCCCGCGGGTCGCCGCCGAAGCGGACCACGTCGAGCATCTTGATCGCGAACAGGCTTTCGGTGCGGAAGCGCGCCGTCGCCGGGTGGGCGTGAAGATGCTCGGCCATCGCTTCGTCGGCGTCCTTCCGTCTGACCACCCGCACCTCTCCGAGCGCCGCGGCCAGCCGCTCGATGTCATTTGCGCCCAGCGACCCGTCGTCATGCACGACAAACCGCACGGGCCTGACCGACATCAGCCGGAATGAACCGAGCGCCGTCAGCGCCATGTCAACGTGACGCTGACCGACCAGGCTCGACAGGACAATCGGCTTCTCTTCATCCACGCGGCAACCCCTGTCACCCGTGCCGGCCCGCGGCGCGGCACCACCTGCCGGCCGGTCCGACGGCGCGGCACAAGCGAGCACGGCAAAACCCGTGGCAGTGTTGCCAAAAAAGTGTCGAACCCGTTGGGCGTTGATGAGCCCGCCGGCAGGCTACGCCATGATGATGTGGTCGCGACGCCCCGTGACGCGGCGGAGGGCGTTGCGCGTGTCGATGATGAGCCGCGCGTGGTCGGCCACCATCTGCCAGTCGATCGCGCTGTGGTGGGTGGCGATCACAACCGCGTCATACCCCCGCAGCATCTCGGGCGACAACGCGACGCTCTGCATCTGGAGGTCGTATTTCCTCATCTTGTGCGTCGCAGGCACGTGGGGATCGGTGTAGTCGACCGACGCCCCGAGGTCCTCCAGCTTTTCGATCAGCTCGAAGCTGGGGCTTTCGCGCACGTCATCGACGTCGGGCTTGTATGCCAGCCCAATCACCAGCACCCGCGCCCCCTTGAGCGCCACGCCCCTCGCGTTGAGGGCGAGCATGGTCTTGTTGACCACATACTGCGGCATGGCGTGGTTGATCTCGCCGGCCAGCTCGATAAACCGCGTGGGCATGCCGACCTCGCGCGCCTTCCACGTCAGGTAATACGGGTCGATCGGAATGCAGTGCCCCCCGAGCCCCGGCCCCGGGTAAAACGGCTGAAACCCGAACGGCTTGGTGCTCGCGGCCGCCACGACCTCCCAGATGTCGATGCCCATCGCATCGAGCACCACCTTCATCTCGTTGACCAGCGCGATGTTGACCGCGCGATAGATGTTCTCGAGCAGCTTGGCGCTCTCGGCCACCTCGGCGCTGCTCACCGGCACGACCTTGTCGATCGCCTGCTGATACAGCAGAACGGCCATCTCGCCGCTGGGGGCGTCGATGCCGCCGACGAGCTTGGGAATGGTGGTGGTGGTGTGGTCTTTCCGCCCCGGGTCTTCGCGCTCGGGGGAGTAGGCACAGAAAAAGTCGACGCCGCATCGCAGGCCCGATCTCTCAAGCCGCGGCAGCATGATCTCGCGGGTGGTGCGCGGGTAGGTCGTCGATTCGAGCACAATCAACTGCCCCGGCCGTAGCCGGGCGGCGATGTCGTCGGATGTCTTTTCGACATAGCTCAGGTCGGGCTCGAGGTGTTTCCCCAGCGGGGTCGGCACGCACGAGATCACCGCATCACATTCGGCCAACCGGTCGAAGGATGTGGTGGCAGAGAATCGCGACGCCTCGCCCGCGCGGGGCAGCATCGCCTGGACCAGCGCATCGCCCAGGTGCTTGAGGTAGTTTCGCCCTGCGTGCAGGTGTTCGATCTTTTTCGGATCGACGTCGAAGCCGATGACGGCGAACCCCGCCCGGTGAAACGCCGCCAGCAGCGGCAGCCCGACGTAACCCAGCCCGATGACGCCGACCACCGCCCGACGTGAGACAATCCGCTCGCGCAAGTTCATCCGGGGCAGTATCGCACGCGTCGCGGGCGCATGAAATAGCCGCAGGCGGATACCCCCCGGCGAGGTATCCACCTGCGAGGTATCCGCCTGCGGCCGATTGAGGCGAAGGAGCCGCCCGTCAGGCGGCCGGCTCAGCGGGAAGGCTGAGTCGTCGCGCCGCCGTTGCCCGAAGCGCCAGCGCCGGAACCGCCCGGGCCAGTGTTGCCTGTACCGGTATTGCCACCACCGGTGTTACCTGTGCCAGTGTTGGCACCACCGGCGTTGCCACCACCCGTGTTGCCGGCGTTTCCGCCCGCTGCTCGGCGGGCCGGGCCTGCCGGGTCAAACAGCCGGGTCGACTCTTCCTCGTTCACCGGCGCGGTGAGGGCTTCGCTGGTCATCTCGACGCGGAAGCGAACGTCGCCCGGGTTGTTCGCCCGCGCGTTGAGCTTCCATGTCGCCACCTGGTTGGGCTGAAGTTGCGCCAGCGCGCCGAAGGTCACACGCTGGCCCTGCGGCTGGCCTTGCACCTGCGTGGGGCCTTCGCCGCTCACATACTGCATGCCCTCGGGCAGCGTGGCGACGATGCGGATGTTGCGGTCGAGGCCCGAGCCTTGGTTCTTGACCGCGATGGTGTAGGTCGTCGTCTGACCGAGCTGCACCGGGTCGTTGCTGTCGACCACTTCGAGCAGCAGCGCCGAGATGGTCTGCAACTCGGTCGATGCCGCGACGCGGGCGTCGCCGGCGCAGGGGTCGGTGGCGATGGCTGCCAGACTGAGATCGCCGGCGGCGGTAGTGGGGATCTGCACCTCGACCGTCTTGGTCTCACCCGGGCGGATCAGGCCCAGTTCGCGGCTGGCCAGCACGGCCGGATCGACCGGCACATTGTTTTGCCCGCCCTGCTGTGCGGGTGTCAGCCGCAGGGTCGCGGCCCGGGCGGGCGCTTCGCCGACGTTCTGCACGGTCACGACATAGTTCAGCGGCTGCCCGACATACGCCGCCTCGGGCGCGCGGATCGCCACCTGCAACTGAGGCGCGACCACCTGGGTCGTCACGCTCTCGCTCGACGCTTCGAGATACTCGGTTCGTGCCTGGGCGGACGACGAATAGGAGCCGACGCGGGTCGCCTGCAGATCGACGCTATAGGCCTGGCTCTCGCCCTGCGCCAGCGGCTGCACATCAAACTGCACCTGGCGCGCCCGGGTCTGCGCCACCACAAGCCCCTCGGGCAGTTGCTCGGTGACCGTGATCCGCTCGGTCGGGCCCGTGCCGGTGTTGGTCAACTGATACGTCCACTTGAACGGCGCGCAGATGTCAGCCTGCTGCGGGCCCGTCTTGGTCAGGCGGAGCTGCGGGTTGATCACCGTCGCGACGGTGCAGATCGTCGGCTGATACGAGACCGCGAGGCAGGAGCTGATCTGCCCCGGCTGGGTCGCCCGGCCGGTCACTTCGATGGTGCGAGACTCGCCCGCGCCCAGCGTGCCGATGGTGAAGTTCTGTGTGTCGCCGCCCGATTGCTGACCGCCCGTCTGCTGACCACCGGCCTGCTGGCCGCGGGGCGAGCTGCCGCCCTGCGTGCCGGTGGCCTGCGTGATCTGGAACGTGCCGCCGGTGGTCTCGGAGACGGTGACCCCGTCGAGCGGCTGGTCAGTCAGGTTGGTGACCCTCACCTGGTAAGTGAACGGCTGGTTGAGGCGGACGGTCGTCCCGCCCGTTCGTTCGAGCGCCAGCACCGACGTCGATCGGTCGCCGGTCGGGTAGTAGAGGGTCTGTTGACCCGACGTGGTCCGCGCCGACTCGGTCAGCGGCCGGGTCGTCGAGGTGTTGTTGTAATCAGCCGCCGTGTCGTCGCTCTGGCAGCCACCGAGCAACGCCAGCGACGAGACTGCGCCCGCAATGACCGCCGTCCGGCGGACGAGGGACCAACCGTAAGTCATTCGATGCCTCCTTCAAGAGCAAGTGGATTTTCGGTAGTCGTCAGCGGTCTCGTGTGATGCAACCGACGTTCCGAAGCGGAAATCCCCCGACCGCTTTTCGGGCATCGACCCGCAAATCCCGGAGCAACCGCCCATCGCTTTGCCACCAGTTGTCCCGGGCCGTCCACCGCCCATGACGACACGCTGGCACACCTGACCCCTGCCGGCGCCGACTTATCAAGAGATGGCGACGTCGATTCGGCCCTGCAATAACAAGCCCCTCTCCCACCCCGGCCGCCCCAGCCAGCCCACCCGGCCCACCCATGCCGACGGCGAACTCATCCAGCCCACCCCGGTCGGCTGTCGAAGCTTGTGACGGCTGACCGGTCAGGCGATACTCGCCCGGTCGGCGGGACGGGGATCATCGCCCGCCAGATTGGCCACAGCGTCGTCATGTCGGATCAGCCCGCCATTCCCGCTCAGCAGATGCGCCTCGTGCTCGAGGTGTCACGGCAGCTTGCCGTCACAACCCAGCTCGATCCGCTGCTCGAGTTGATCTGCCGGTCGGCCAACTCGCTGCTCGAGGCCGAGCGATGCAGCATCTTTCTCTACGACCGCACGCGCGACGAGCTTTGGACCAAGGTGGCGATGGGCGCCAGCGAGATCCGGGTGCCGGCCGGCGCGGGCATCGTGGGGCTGGTGTTTCGCTCGCAGGAGATCGTCAACATCCCCGACGCCTATGCCGACGACCGCTTCAACCGGAGCGTCGACCAGAAGACCGGCTTCCGAACACGCAACCTCCTGACAGCGCCGATGTTCGACGCCGGCGGAAAACCCGTCGGCGTCCTTCAGGCAGTCAACAAGCGGCAGCAGGACGGCTTCTTCGATGCCGCCGACGAGATGCTGTGCCAGCTTCTTGCCGACCAGGCAGGGGTGGCGATCCAGCGATATCACCTTCAGCAGACCGCGATTCAGACGGTCGAGCTGCGGCGCGAGATGGAGCTGGCCAAGCGTGTCCAGCAGGCGATGATTCCCAAGCGCTGCCCGCAGCTTCCGGGAATCGAGACCGCCGGCTGGACTCGCCCCGCCTCCACGACCGGTGGCGACGCCTTTGATCTTTGGACCCTCCCCGACGGCCGACTGGCGCTGTTTCTGGCCGACGCCTCGGGGCACGGGCTGGGCCCGGCGCTGGTGGTGTCCCAGGCGCGGACGCTGGCACGCTCGCTGTCCACCATCGATCCCACGCCCTGCAAGGTGCTCGGACACGTCAACGCCCGTCTTGCCGACGACCTCGACGACGGCATGTTTGTCACGGCCTTTTTTGCGGTCATCTCGCCCGACGGGACGATCCAATGGAGCAGTGCCGGGCAGGGCCCGGTGCTCTGCCGCACGGGCGGCATCACGCGAAGCGCCGGCACGGCCGTCGAGCTCGACGACGCCGGACAGGACGTGGACGGCTTCGAGGAACTCATGGCCCCCGCCCCGCCGCTGGGCGTGGTGCCGTTTTTCCCCGACGAGGAGTGTCCGACGATTCAACTGGAGATCGGCGGCATGCTGGTCGTCTGCACCGACGGCATCTTTGAAGCGTTCTCTCCCGACAAGTCGCAATACGGTGTGACACGGGTGCGAAGCATGCTCAGCCGCCAGGGGCTGGCACAGGCGCCGCTGGCCGAGGTCGTCGCCACCCTGCGTGACGACGTGCACGACTGGCAGGCCGGCGGCGAACCCACCGACGACCAGACGATTGTGCTTGTCCGCCGATCCAACAACTAAGCCTCGGCTGTCGATCCGGCAGCCGACACGACAGCATGACCGACATGACCCGCCCGCCCGCCCATTTTCCCAAGATTGCGATATTTCTGCCGGCCGCCGCCGCGCTGCTGTCCGGCTCGCCGGCGTGCACGCCCCCGGCGCCGCCCCTGCGGATCGAGGACCCCGACCCGGGCGTCAAGATCCCCGCCATCCGGGCGGAAGTGGCGGAGGAAGATCACACCGTCATCGCGGACCTGATCGACGAACTGGAAAGCGACGACCCGGCCATCCGTTTTTACGCGTCGCGGGCGCTCGTCGAGCTGACCGGGCAAACCCTGGGTTACCGATACTATGATTCTGAGACCGAGCGGCGGGCCGCCGTGGCCCGCTGGCGTCAGTGGCTCGAACAGGGCCAGACGGATCAGAAGCCGGGTCGGGCAGAACAAATGGTCCGGGCAGACGAAAAAGGCCGCGCAGTGACACGACCGGCGTCGGAGGCCAGTGATTGATGATCAAGCCTGCTCCCACCGCGGATGCTTCGAGCGCGGTCCGTACCAAGCCGCTGTCGCTCCGTTTCCAGAGCGACCCGGCCACGCTCGCCCCTGTTCGCCTCGAGGTCGAGGCCCTGGCCGCCGGGCTGGGTTTCGAGGAGGACGGGGTCTTTAAGATCGGGCTGTGTGTCAACGAGGCGCTGGCCAACGTGATCCGCCATGCCTACGGCAACGCGACCGACCGGCCGATCGAGCTGACCGCAGAGCCGATCACCAGCCCGGCGGGCATCCGCATCCGCATCCGCGACTGGGGCTGCGGCGTCGACCCGCTGACGCTGCCGAAAAACCAGGTGCCGAAAGACCCGCTCAATCCGGGCGGCCTGGGTCTGCCGTGTCTGAAGGCAATGATGGACCGGATGGAATTCGTCCCCCAGCCGCAGGGCGGGATGCTCCTGATCATCGAGCGTCACCTGGGTCACGTCGATCCGCCGACGATGGTTTGACGGGCGATTCGGGCCTGTCGGCGGGGGTCGGGGTTCGACATTGCCCGGCCGTTCGGTATCTTGCCTGTTCAGAAAACGTCACTAACCGCAGTACACCCATGAGCGAATCTCACCCGATGCTTCCAGAAACCCGCGTCAGCGGCGACGCGGTCATCGCCAAGGTTAAAGGCGATGTCGACCTCAACAACTCGCCCCAGCTTCGCCAGGGCGTGCTCGCGCTGATCAAGGAAAACAAGCCCAAGCGGCTGATCCTCAACCTGTCGTCCGTGTCGTACATGGATTCCAGCGCCATCGCGGTGCTGGTTGAAGCGCGCAAGACCGGCACCAAAGTCTGCCTCGTGGGGCTGCAACCCCGCGTCAAGGGCCTGCTCGAAATCGCCCGGCTCGACTCGATTTTTGTCATCGCCAGGGATGAAGCCGAAGCGATGACCAAGTAATCTCCCGGTCGTCCGCCCGGCAGCAGGCGTCCCGCAAGGCGGGTCGCGCGACGTGACCCTCGCGACGGCTATTGCTCCCGCCGGGCTGACAACACGGCAGATCGACAGGACGACAGGCCGATAGTGGAACAGGCCGACCGGGCAACAGGCCGGCGGCTCGGCAGGGCAACAGGCTGTCAGGGCGGCCGGTTGCCAGGTAGCGAGCCTTCCGGGCAGGCAGCTTCAGGGCACCGCATCTTCCGGGCAGCGGGTCGACAGTCGCACAGGGCAATCGCGGGAACATGACCATCCTCTTCTCCCCCATCGTCCGTTTCCTCGAATTCATGGGCGGGCTGGCTTATCTCCTGGTCGATACCGCACTGGGCGCGCCGCGGACCCTGTTCAACAAGCAGGGCAGGCGTCTGGGGTGGGCGAACCTCTGGGCCCAGATGGACCGGGTTGGGGTCCGCTCGATTCCGATCGTCTGCCTGGTGATGGGGTGTATCGGGGCGATCCTGGCGCTGCAGATGGCGCCGGTGCTCAACCAGTTCGGGCAGGTCAACCGCGTGGCCGACATCATCTCGATCGCGGTCGCCCGTGAACTGGGGCCGCTGGTCAGCGCGATCGTCCTCACCGGGTTTGCCGGTGCGTCGATCGCGGCCGAGATGGGAACGATGGTGGTCAGCGAGGAAATCGAAGCGCTTGAGGCCCACGCCATCGACCCGATCCGCTTCCTGGTCGTGCCCCGCGTCATCGCAACGACGATCATGATGGTCTGCATCGCGGTGGTGGGCGACCTCGCGGGCGTGCTGGGCGGCCTGGTCATCAGTGCGACGGTCATCGGCATCGACCCCCTGCTCTACTGGTATGCCACGTTCGACATCCTCCACGTCCGCGACTTCGTCACGGGCCTGGTCAAGGCAGGGGTGTTCGGCGTGCTGATCTCGTCGCTGGCTTGTTACCTGGGCTTGGGCGTCACGGGCGGCGCGCTGGGCGTGGGCGTCGCGACCACGCGCACGGTCGTGCTGACCATCGTCGCGCTGATCTTCACCGACCTGATCTTCACCGCGATGTTCTACTTCCTGGGCTGGTGAACCGCCCGCCGCAACCGCGGCGGCGAACGACTCGTAAAGACTCACGCAAACCCCATGGCCGACACCGACGCGGACAACTCCCAAGCCTACGCCATCCGGGTGATGCACGTCACCAAGCGGTACGGCTCGCGGACCATCCTCGACCAGATACGCCTCGATGTGGTCAAGGGCGAGTGCCTGGTCATCCTGGGC
>CAZBOE010000099.1:0-7245 GCA_964493365.1 uncultured Tepidisphaeraceae bacterium
ACCGCGAACCGCCGCCCGTCCACCGCCCCGGTGGCCTCACCCTCCCACACCAGGTACAGCTTGTGCCAATCCTGCCGCTGCCCCACGCACGCCCACGCGTCCGTCCGCACCTGATAACCCAGCCACTGCGGGTGCACCTCAACGCGGCACCCGCGCGCCACCACAGCCTCCGCCAGCCGCTCGACCGACACCCGCATCATCGCGCGCCTCCGCCTGCGTCTCCCCCTTCCGATCACCGGATTAAGACAAATCGTCGCCGCCCCGCGGTATGGCGTCAAACACCTTGCTGATGCAGACTAACCCGCGTTGTATTGCAGGCTCCGTTCGCCGCGGCGGCCCGATCCTCTCCACCGGATCAAGCCAACGCGGGCGCGGCCGGCCCACTCGTCCCATCTACGGAGGCACTCGCCCATGCTCGCCACCTGGCACCCGTCCGCCGAACAGCAGCGCAGCTACGACCAGCACGGCTACTTTGTTGTTCGCAACACGATCCCCCGCGACCTGGCCATCGAGATCCGGGGAGTGATCCGCAACCACGTCCTCACGCCCGACGTTGCCGTCGCCAGCGACAACGTCGATCCGATGGACCCGATGGGCGACTCCCCCGCCGCCCGACAGGCCCGCCTCCGCAAGCTCACCAACTTCTGCCAGCAGTCCCCGCTCATCTGGCACAGCGTCCACGGATCGGCCGCCGTCCTTGCCGTCGCCCGCCACTTCCTGGGCGACGACCTCCTGCTCAAGTTCGACTCCTGCTTCCTCAAGCCCGCCCTGAGCGGCAGCGCCACCCCCTGGCACCAGGACAACGGCCTGTGGCGTGACGACGAAACCCAGCCGTTCAACTTCTGGATGGCCATCGACCCCGCCACCCGCGCCAACGGCTGCATGCAGTTCGTGCCCGGCTCACACCATGAGCCCATCCACACCCACGTCATGTACGACCCCAAGGCCATCCACGGCGAGATCCCCCGAGAAACCGTCGAACAGCAGATCGCCCGCCGGGGCCTTCACCATATCGAGCTCGACAGCGGCGACATGGTCTGCTGGCACTCCAACCTTTTCCACTACAGCCCCCCCAACACCAGCCCCCACAGCCGCATCGCCGTTGCCGGCGTTTTCTCCACGCCCGCCCTCGCCGCCGCCAACCCGCGCTTTAAGAATTACACGTGGTGCCTCCGGGCCGGCCAGGTGTGCCAGGCCTTCCCCCCCGAGTCGCATATCGCCCCCGGGCAGCCGATACCGGCCCCGCCGTATCCGCTGGTCGGACTCGCCCAGCCCGCCGCCGTTGCCTGACGACCCCGCGGCCATGGCGATGCCGCTCCTCGCGCTCGGGCTGGCGCTGCGCCATCGCGCTGAACGTGGGCGTGCTGACCCTCCTCTTGCTTAGCACGACAGGCGTCGCATCACTGACCGACTTTGCGATCGCCATGGCGGCCATCGCCTTCATGCCCCCCACGCTGCTGGCGCTGCTCACAACATGGGCCCTGTTCCGCTGCTACGCCGCCTTGCCGGCAATCCGCAGACTGAGCGGGGTGACGCGAGCCGACGCTGGACGCGCTGTCGACCGTGAGTCGCGTACGACGGGCGACCAGTGAAGGTGTCAGGAGAGGCCTACCCCACCTCCAAAGTCCGCCCGAAAAAGTCCTGCTTCATCTTCGCTTTCGCCAGCGCGAGGGTTTCTTCGGCGACGGCGTTGGCGCGCCGGGTTCCTTCGCGAAGGATGTCGATCACGTCGTCGGGCCGGCCTTCATACTTCGCCCGGCGGGCGCGGATGGGGTCGAGCAGCGTGTTGATCACCTCGATCAGTTTCTTCTTCACCGCCACATCGCCCACCTTGCCCTGGCGATACAACTCCTCGTGCTCGCTCACCCATGCGGCGTCGGGGTTGAAGGTTTCGTGGAAGATCCACAGCGGGTTGCCTTCGACCTTGCCCGGGTCGGTGGCGCGCAGGCGGTTGGGGTCGGTGTACATCCCCATCACCTTCTTCTGCACGTCGGCCGGGCCGTCGGAGAGGAAGATGGCGTTGTTGAGCGACTTGCTCATCTTGTAAAGCTCGCCCGTTTCGGGGTTGGGCGCGCCGATGCCGGGCAGCCGCTTGACGCGTCCGAGCTTGGGCTCGATCACGGGGAACAGCCCCCCCGCATTCACGTAGTGCTTGTCTTCGGTATGCGGATCGACGCCGCAGTAGAGCTGGTTGAACCGCCGCGCGACCTCGCGCGCCAGTTCGAGGTGGGGGATCTGGTCTTCGCCGACCGGCACGAGCTCGGGGCGGAAGGCGAGGATGTCGGCACACTGCCCGACCGCATAGAGCGGAAAGCCGAAGGGATATTTGTCGCCCAGGTCTTTGTCCTTGATCTCCTGGGCCAGGGTGGGGTTGCGCATCACCCGGTTGAACGGGATGATCATCGAAAAGAAAAACGTCAGCTCGTCGATCGCCGGCACTTCGCTTTGGAGGAAGATCGTCGAGCGGTTGGGGTCGATGCCGGCCGCGAGGTAATCGGTGGCGATGTCGATCACGCTCTGACGGATGTCGTCGGGCCGATCGGCGCGGGTGGTGAAGGCGTGCTTGTTGGCGATCAGGAAATAGCAGTCGTACTGGTCCTGCAGCGCGATGCGGTTTTCGACGCTTCCGACGTAGTGGCCGAGGTGGAGCTTCCCGGTGGGGGTGTCGCCGGTGAGGATGCGGGGCTTTGGGTTCATGGAGGCGGCATTGTGGGACAGCGCCGCCCGGATGTCGACCGCCCAACCGCGGGATGGTCGCCCCGGTCGGCTGGGGGTATGGCTGTGTTTCCTATCGGATTATGACATGATGCCCAGAGTCCGCCTTTTTGGCGGACTGGGACAGATTTCCGATCCTTGCGAAAAGTTCGAGTCATTTTATAACTTCAAGCGAAATATGCGGAGGCTCAAAGCCCACGAACGCCGACAGCAGTTGATCGAGGTCGCGACCCGTTTATTCGCGCGTAACGGGTTCGATGCCACCACCACGGCATCGATAGCCGAGGCGGCCGGGGTGAGCGAGCCCATCCTTTACCGCCATTTTAAGAACAAGCAGGAGCTTTTCGTCGCAATTGTTCGCGAAATGAGCCGGAAAACGCTTGACCACTGGAACGAGCTGATCGCCAACGAAAAGCGGCCCGACCAGCAGCTCCGGATCATCGCGCTGGAGTTCCCCGAGCACATGCGGCACTTGGAAGACGCGTATCACGTGCTCCACAACGCGCTGTCCAACAGCCGCGATCGGACGGTGATCGCGGTGCTCCGGGAGCACTATTCGCAAATACACGCGTTTTTCATGCAGATTGTTGTCAGCGGTCAGAAGCAGGGGCTGTTCCGCAAGGACATCCTCGCGGTCACCGCGGCGTGGCACCTCGTTCACGGGGGTATCGGGTTCGCCATGGTGCACCTCAACATCGACGGGGCGTATGCCGATTTCGACGTGGCCCATTCGGTCGAACTGAGCCTCAAGAGCCTGATGCCCTGATAATCTGCCTCCAAGGCCGATCGCCCTGCCGCCGGCGCCGACGGGGGATACCGCGCGCGGCGTGGGCCATCGGGGGAGGCTGACCTTCACGGTGTGCTGGGCGCGGTGGCTGCGGATGGCGGCTGGGCCCGGCGGGTGTGGGAATCTTGCGAATGCCGTGACGCCGGCTTTTATTCCGGGCGTTGCCTGATAAAAACGGTGGCGGCGGATCGGGTTTATGACCGGACGGGCAGCCCTCGCCCAGGTCGGACCGTGCCCGGATCGTGGGCCGGCCTTGGCGTTTAGGCCGGTTCGAACTCGCGATTCGACGGACCCTTATCGCTGACGGACGCAAAAGATGATCGAATCACTTGAGCAGCGGCTCCTGTTCTTTTCCAGCACCTTGTCTGACGACGGCATCCTGACCATCCTGGGGTCGCGCAACAGCGATCGGATTACGGTGGCGCGCTACAAGGACCACCTCGTGCTCGACGTGTCGGGCGACCTGCGGTCGAAATACAAGGAGTCGCGGGTCCGCGAGGTGCGGTTCTTCGGCTTCGGCGGCAACGACCGGTTTGACGGCCGCGTGCTCAAGGTAAGGCTGGTGGCCGACGGGGGCGAAGGGGCGGACAGGCTCACCGGGGGCGCGGGCGATGACGTGCTGATCGGCGGCTCGACCGGCAAAGACAACCTCCGCGGCAACGGGGGCAACGACATTCTCATCGGCGGGTCGGCGCGCGACCGTCTCAACGGCGGCTCGGGCGATGACTTTCTCGACGGCGGCGCCAACCGCGACCGCATCAACGGGCGGTTCGGCAACGACACCCTGATCGAGTCGGCCGGGAATGACCGACTGCGCAACATCGACGTCACGCTGCCCGAAGGGTCGAGGCCGGCGGGCGTGTTGTATCCGGTGACGGCGTCATCGACACAGCTCGGGTTCACCCGCCGGGAGGACGGCCAGGTGGTGTTGAATGCGCGGCTGACGTTCTCGGATGCGACGGTGCTGCCGGAGAATTATCTTGCCCGCGCCATCGACCGCGACAACCGGTTTGACGTGTCGATCATCGCGCTGTCGGACACGCCGTCGGCATCGCCGACCACCTTTGACGACGACATCCTGCTGGGGCGGACGAATTCATCGCTCAACTTCCTGCGCGTGTTTTCGGTGAGCGAGCGGCTGGCGACACAGACATTCACCGGGCAGACACAGCCGCTGGGATGAGACGTGATGTGCGGCCGGTGGGCGGGTTGCCGACCACACCGACGCGGGCGACCGGGCGGGGTTGAATCAGCCGCGGCGGCGGCATTTCGGCCGGGGCCGGCGGGCGCCGGAAATGCCTGGATCGCGCCGGGTTAGCGGTATCGACAAACGCTCCGGGCGGTTAGGGTATTGCCGCTTGCGGAAGACGAGCGGTTGCGAAATCCGCGTCATCGAACATCCCCCTCTGGCACGGAGTTGCCCATGCAGATCACGAAGGACACGGTCGTTTCACTTGACTACACGCTGACCGACGGAAAGGGGCGGACGCTCGATTCGTCGACGGGCCGCGAGCCGCTGGTTTACCTTCACGGGCATCAGAACATCATTCCGGGTCTGGAGAGCGAGCTGGAGGGCATGTCGGCCGGCGAGCAGGCGTCGGTGGTCGTGCCGCCGGAATCGGGGTATGGCGTGCGTGACGACCAGTTGGTGCAGGTCGTTCCGGCGTCGGCGTTTCAGGGCGCGGGCACGATCGAGCCGGGGATGCGTTTCCGCGCGCAGGGCCCCGCGGGCCAGATGGTTGTGACGGTGACCGACGTCGCGGGCGACAAGGTGACGATCGACGCCAACCATCCGCTGGCGGGGGTCGAGCTTCACTTTGACGTGAAGGTGGTCGATGTGCGCAACGCGACACCCGAAGAAGTGAGCCACGGACATGCGCATGGTGTCGGCGGACACCACCACTGAGCTCGCTCGCGAGCGAAGCATGCGAACAAGCTGGACCGGGCCCGAGCGCTAAGCAGCGGGCGGTGTCGGACATGCAGTGTCGGCCGGGCGATGTCGGGCAGGCGATGCCTGGGCCGCGGCGGTTCCGCGCCCCTTGCGAATGCGACGGCTGAGTTCGGCCGGTTTGGGTTGCGACGACGCCGGCGGGTCGGCGGGCGTCAGGTCATGCGCCGCGCCTGCACGATGATGCGGTCGGAGGTGGGGACGAGCGGGCTGCCGTCGTGGTCGCCCCACTGCTGCTCGATGTGGAAGCCGTTGCGCTCGAGGAGCAACTGCATTTCCCGGGGGAAGATGTGGGTCAGGGGGAAGGTCACCTTGCTGTGTTTCTCGCGGCCGTGGTCGTCGAACCAGCGGTAGTGGAAGGTGAGGATCTGCGTCTGGGTCGAGGTGTGATCGCGTCGGAGGTCGGTCGTGCGGAAGACGGTGCGGGCGAGATGGGGGACATAGAACGTCATTGGCTCGAGGCCCGTGGCTTCGTCGGGGGCGAGCATGGCGTGGTCGGGGTTGAAGACGTCGATCCACAGTCGGCCGCGCGGCTTGAGGAGGCGTGCGATGCCGCTGAGCAGGGTGTCCTGCTGGGGGAGCGTGGTGAAGACCAGCAGCGAGTTGAAGAGGATGATCGCCCAATCGAAAGTGCCCGGGGTGAGCCGGGCGCGGTCGAGGTGGAGGGCGTCGGCTTCGATGAGTCGAAGGCGCTTGTCGTCCAGACCGGCCGCGGCGCGCCGTGCTTGGGCGATCTTGATCATGGCGGGGTCGTAGTCGATGCCGGTGACACGGTGCCCCGCCAGCGCCAGCGGCACGGCGGCGCGTGCCGTGCCGACGGCGATCTCCAGAACATTCACGCCCCGCCGCGGCATCTGCGAGAGCAGAAACGGGACGTCGCGCTGGAGCATGGGGGTGTCGGCGTACTCCGCGTCGTAGTAGGCCGCGATCGATTTGTATTGTTTGACCGGCACGGTTGGGGCCAGCATATCACCGCGGGCCTGCCCGCCACACCGTCGCGTCTTGGCGCGAGCGGGGGTGAACGGCACGCTGGCGGGTATCGGCCATCGTGCGCTGCGGGCGGTGAAGGGCTCTTGTGCGCTTGGGGTTGGCGCGCGGGTCAGGGTCGGCGCGGGTCAGCGTCGGCGCTGGTCAGGGTCTGCGCGGGTCTGGCTTGGGGCTTGCGGGCTTCGGCGCTTACTTACTTGGTGACCCAGCAGGCGGCCACGTGACCGGGCGCGCCGGCCTTGGGCTCGAGGGGGGGAGTTTCGGTGACGCACTTGCTGAGCACGCGAAGCGATCGGCCGACGGAGCGGATTTCGGTCGTCTCGGCGGCGCTGGCCTGGCTGGCTGTCTCGCGGGTGAGCGGGCAGCGCGGGTGGAAGGGGCAGCCGGTGGGCGGGTTGGCGGGCGAGGGGACTTCGCCGGTGAGGACGATGCGGCGCTTTCCGGGGCGCGGGTCTGGCTCGGGCACGGCGCTGAGCAGCGCGACGGGGTAAGGGTGCCTGGGGTTGGCATAGAGCTCGCGCGAGGCGGCCTTTTCGACGATGCGGCCGAGATACATCACCGCCACCTCATGGCTGAAGTGTTCGACCACGGCGAGGTTGTGGGCGATGAACAGGTAGGCGATGTTGAGCTCTTTCTGGAGATCGCCCAGCAGGTTGAGGATCTGGCTCTGGATGGAGACGTCGAGGGCAGAGACGGGCTCGTCGCAGACGATGAAGTCGGGGCTGAGGGCGATGGCGCGGGCGATGCCGATGCGCTGGCGCTGGCCGCCGGAGAATTCGTGTGGATAGCGTGAGGCGTAGGAGGCATC
>CAZBOE010000099.1:7277-16343 GCA_964493365.1 uncultured Tepidisphaeraceae bacterium
CGTGCACGCCCGCGTGCGATGCCGTGGACCTCGATCCGCTCGCCGATGATCGAGCCGATGCTCATGCGTGGATTGAGCGAGGACATCGGGTCCTGGAAGATGATCTGCATCTTCTGGCGGAGCCTGCGCAGCTCGTTGCCCGAGTAGGCGAAGAAGTCGGTTCCGCGGTAGTTGACGGACCCGGACGTGGCGGGGATCAGGCGGAGGATCGACCGCCCGACGGTGGTTTTTCCGCAGCCTGACTCGCCGACGAGGCCCAGGGTTTTTCCCTGGGGGACATCGAAGCTGACGCCGTCGACGGCGCGGACGTAGCCGACGGTGCGTGAGAGCACGCCCCGGCGGATGGGGAAGTAGGTGCACAGGTCGCGCACCGACACGATCGGGCCGGTGGCTCCGCCTGAGGCGGAGGCGGCCGGGCCGCTGTAGGGCAGGACGGTGGATGTCGATGTCGCGGTCAAAGTCACTCCCATCTCAAATGCCCGGCGGCGGACGACGCCGCCGGAGCCCCCGTCGCGTTAGATCGTGATCATGCGGTGGCCACCTGCGCCTCGGGCACGACCTGGCGCTTGCTCGGCAGGCCGACCTGGGTGATCGGCGCCTGGGCAAACCCCGGCGCGTGGTGGCAGGCGGCCCAGTGCCGGGGCTTCACCTCGCGCAGCGCTGGCTCGATATCGACACAGGTTTTGTCGCCGTTCATCGCGGCGCACCGCGGATGGAACTTGCAGCCGCCGGGGAACCTGGCCGGATTGGGCACGGTGCCGGCGATGGTGGTCAGACGGTCGTGACGCACGCCCAGCCGCGGCATCGAGCGGAACAGGCCCTGGGTGTATGGGTGCTGGGGGTTGTCGAAGAGGTCTTCGACGGTGGCGTATTCGACGATGCGGCTGGCATACATGACGCCGACGACGTCGGCATTCTCGGCCACCACGCCCAGGTCGTGGGTGATCATGAGGATGGCCATGCCGGTTTCCTGCTGCAGCTTGCGGAGCAGGTCGAGGATCTGGGCCTGCACGGTGACGTCGAGCGCGGTGGTCGGCTCGTCGGCGATGAGCAGTTTGGGGCGGCAGGCCAGCGCCATGGCGATCATGATGCGCTGCCGCATGCCGCCGGACATCTGGTGAGGATAGTCATGAATGCGCCGGCGCGGGTCGGCGATGCCGACATCGTGCAGCGCCTGCTCGGCGATCTGCCACGCCTCGCGCATGCTCACGCTCTGGTGCAGCGTGATGGCCTCGACGATCTGATCGCCCACGGTGTAGACCGGGTTGAGGCTGGTCATCGGCTCCTGAAAGATCATGGCGATGTCTTTGCCACGGACCTTTCGCATCTCGGGCTCGGAGAGGGTGAGGAGGTCGCGGCCGGCAAAGCGGACCTGCCCCTGGAGGAAGCGCCCGGGCGGGGTGGGGATCAGGCGAAGGATCGAGAGCGAGGAGACCGACTTGCCGCAGCACGATTCGCCGACGAGGCAGAAGGTCTGACCCGGGTGGATGGTGAAGGAGACGTCGTTGACCGGGACGATCCGCCCGCGCGGCGTATCGAAGGCGATGGTGAGGTTTTTGACCTCAAGCAGCGGGCTGTTGTCGTTGTTGTTCATCGGTGATGCCTCATGGCGGCCGGGTAGGGGTCACGTGCCGCGGGTGCGGGGGTCGATGGCGTCGCGGAGTGCCTCGCCGATGAGGTTATAGGCGAAGACGGTGAGGAAAATCGCCCCGCCGGGGAAGATGGCGAGCCACCAGTAGAAGGTGCCGCCGGCGGAGCGAGCGTCGGCCAGCAGCTTGCCCCAGGAGGCCTCATCGACGCCCAGCCCGATGCCGAGGAAGCTGAGCGTACTCTCGGCGAGGATGGCTCCGGCGACGCCGAAGCTGGCACTGATCAGCACGGGCGCGACGCCGTTGGGCAGCATGTGTTTGAAAAGGACCGACCGAAGCGGGAGCCCGGCGGCAATGGCGGCCTGCACGAAGTCGCGCTGGCGCAGGCTGAGGTATTCGGCGCGGGTGAAGGTGGCGTAGCCCTCCCAGCTGGTCAGCCCGATGATGACCATCATCATGTAGAGGTTGGGCGTAAAGACGGCGACGAAGCAGAGCAGCAGCAGCAGCGTGGGGATGGCGCTGAAGATCTCCATGATCCGCATGCCGAAGAGGTCAACGAGGCCGCCGTAGTAGCCCATGAGTCCACCGAGCGTGACGCCGATGACGATGGCGATGCCGGTTGAAATGAACCCGATGGACAGGGCGATCCTCGTGGCGTGGATCATGTTTGCGGCCAGGTCAGCGCCGGTGCCGGTGGTGCCCATGATGTGGGTCGCGGAGGGGGCCTTGAGCCGAACGTCGGTCTGATCGCGCTGACGGTCGCCGGGGGAGTAGGCGATGGGGGCGTGCAGCGCCCAGGTGATTTGCCCGTCGCGCATCTGCTCGCGGTAGGTCTGGGGGAGGGTGTATCGCTTGAGAATCAGCGCGTTGGAGATGATCCCGGCCAGCACCGCGACGCCCAGGACGACGAGGACGGCATTCCTGAAGCCCAGGCGGCGGCCCATGAAGAAGGCGATCACCGCGGCCAGCGCCGCCGACAGCACGGTCACGTCGGCCGGGGTGAGGTGGGCCAGGAGCGGGCTGGAATAGCTTCCGGCGGCGGTGCGGATGAGGTAGGGGTGAGAGTTGGCGATGAAGGGGGCAAACACGGCGCAGGCGACGAGGACGCCGACCCACGCAAGCCCGAGACGCGCCGTCCATCGGCGAAGGATGTCGTCAAAGAGTTGCTGGGTGAGCGTGCGCGGTGGCTGCTGGCGTGCGGGTGGCGCGTCCTGCCCCGTGCCTGCGGGCTCGCGGGCGAAGCGGTCTTCGAGCGTGGGCGATAACTCGGTCATGGTCTTGCGTCGGTCTGGTCGGGCGGGCGATTCGTCTGGTGGCCGGCCGACGGGTCGGTCATGGGTCAGTTGTAAGTGACGCGTGGGTCGGCCACGGCATAGAGCAGGTCGCGCACGAGCATCGAGGTCAGGCCGATGAATCCGCCGACCAGGGTGACGGCCAGCACCATCTCACGGTCGCGCTGGTTGATGGCGTCGACGCCGAGCTTGCCCATGCCGGGGATACCGAAGATCGACTCGACGACAATCGCGCCGCCGAGCAGTGCCGGAAGGATTCCCGCGGCGACGGTAATAAGCGCGAGCAGGCTGTTTCGGAATACATGGCGGAACAGGATGATGCGTTCGCTCAGGCCCTTGCCGCGGGCGGTGCGGACGTAGTCGGAGTTCATGTTCTCCAACACCGAGCCGCGCGTCAGCTTCGAGAGGAAGGCGGTGCCGCCGTAGCTGAGGCACAGGACCGGCAGCGCCAGGTGCCAGAGGCGGTCGAGGAGGAAACCGCGGACGAACTGCCCGTCTTCGAAGGTGGGCAGGAACGGCATCTGCAGCCCCTGAACACTGCTGATGCCGCCCGTGGGGAACAGGCGGATGTACTGGCTGTTGGCCAGAAACCCGATCAGCAGCACGCCCGCCCAGATGGACGGCACCGACCACAGTCCCAGTTGCGTGGAGCCCAGGCCGATGTCGATCGAGTTGCCGCGGTTGCGCGCCGCGATGATGCCGAGTATCACGCCGGTCGCGTAGACGATGGGGATGCTCAGGATGTTGAGGCCCAGGGTTACGGGAAGCGCTTCGGCCAGCACTTCGACGACCGGGCGGCGCGACACGAGGCTTTCGCCCAGGTCAGGCCACTTGACAGTCAGGCTCGTGAGTTTGAGGTCGCCCGGTCGGATCGACGGCTTGGCGGGTTGACCGTCGGGGCCCGGGGGCAGCGTGGCGGCGCGGGCTTTGGCCTCGATCACGGCCGGGTCGTCGATGCCGTAGGTGGCAAATCCGACGGGGAGAATCTGGTTGAGCCATCGCCCGTACTGGATGATGAAGGGCTTATCGAGACCGTAGCGCTGGTTGTAGTAGTCGCGCAGGCGTTGTGCGCTGGCGCCGGTGACCTGGCCGCCGCGTTCGGTGAGGTTGGGCCCGCCGATGCCGCCGGGCGCCATCGCCATCACCGAGAAGACGAGCAGCGTCATGCCCAGCAGCGTGGGGATCAGCAGAAGCAGGCGTCGGATGACATAAGTGAGCATGACGAATGGGTCTGCATGGCGGGGTAATGAGGAGACAACAGGTCAGGTGGGCAGGTGTCTACTTGCCCCACTTCTGCTTGGCGACCGGCACGAACCATTCGCGGGTCGAGTTGACGCCCATCTTGTTGGTCTTGACGTTTTCGAATCGCTTGTCGATGAACAGCAGGTTGTCGTCGCGGAAGAGGAAGGTGTAGGGCTGGTCCTCATGGAGCAGGGCATGGCACTGCCGCCAGAGGGCGTTGCGTTCGTCGGCGTTGACGGTGGTTCGTGCTTTTTCGATCAGCTGGTCGAGGCGGGGATTGGAGTAGCTTGTGCGGTTGTCGCCCTGCCCCTCGATCTGGGAGGTGTGGAACATCTGGTAGATGTCGCCCTCGACGCTGCCGCCCCAGCCCGAGACCTGCGCCTCGACCTTTTTCTGGCGAATGCGGTCGAGCAGGACGCTCCACTCGACCGGCTCTGTCTCGCAAAGCACGCCGCCCTGCCGCATGGTGTCGCGAATGTAGAGGCAGATGCGCTCGATCAGCGAGCCGGATGAGGGGTAGCTGAGCTTGAACGACAGCGGCTTGCCGGATTCGTCTTCGACGATGCCGTCGCCGTTGCGGTCGGTGTAGCCTGCTTCGGCGAGGAGTTGACGAGCCCGCGACGGGTCGAAAGGCCAGGGCTGGATCGACGCGTCATGCTGGGCTCCACCGGGGTCGAAAGGCCCTGACGCGACGGCGCCGAAGCCGTAGAGGATGTCGCGCACGATGCCCTCACGGTCGATCAGGTGGGTCATCGCCTGGCGGACCCGCTTGTCGGCAAAGGGCGTGGGCCGGCCGTCGACCTGTTGAAACCAGCCGACATAGAAGTAGCCGTCGTCGGGCGCGGTGAACTTGAACGATTCGGCCCGCTCGCTCACGCGGGGGTCTTTGATCATCTCCCGATACTGTTCGGGCGTGGCGCCGAAGCGGTCGGTCTCGCCGTTCATGAAGGCGATCAGCCGGGCACCGGCGTCGGGCTGCATGAGCCACAGTACACGATCGAACGGTGCGGGCACGCCCCAGTAGCGCTCGTTGCGCACGAGTTCGAACGGCGTTCCGGGCTCGTAGCGCCAGTTGGTCGGGTCGGCCACCCGGTAGGGGCCCGAGCCCAGCGCGTAGCCGACCGACGCATTGAAGTCGGAGACTGAAATTTTCTCGTAGAAATGCTTGGGCAGGATGGACGTCGAGGCGACGGCTTCGAAGTTCTGGAAGTAATACTCGCTGAAGGTGAAACGGACGGTGTAGGCATCAACCTTTTCGACGCTCTTGACGCGCTGGAGGTAGACCCTGGAGCGTTCGGCTTCGATCTCGGGGTTGAGGACGAGGTTGAAGGTGAAGACGACGTCGTCGGCGGTCATCGGCGTGCCGTCGGAGAAGACGATGTCGCGGCGCAGGCCGAACGTGAGGGACATGCCGTCGGCCGACTCGACCCAGTGCGTGGCGGCCGAGGGGATGAACTTGAGCGTTTCGGGGTTGCGGACGGCGAGGCGGTCGAAGATTGACTCCTGGACGCGCGAGGCAAACAGATCGCTGTCGAGCAGCGGGGTCAGGCGCGTGGGGGGCGAGACAGTCGCCTGCACGACCCAGTCGCCGGTGGCGTAGCCGGGCAGTCGCGCGACCTCGGCGAGGCGGGACTGCTGGGATACTTCAAAGCCCGGGGGCACGGCCGCTGCGGCAGACGGCGCATTGGCCAGGCTGACGCCTGACGCCAGGAGCGAACGAATCTGGCTGAGTTCGCGGGTCTGCGTGGTGAGCTCGACGGTCATGCGTTCGAGCTGTTTCCACTGGCGGTCGTATTGCCACATGGCAAGTAGAACCGTAACGATCAGCACGGTCAGCAGGGCGAAGAGAAAGAAATCTTTGACACCGAAACGGTTTTCCATGGTCTTGTTTTCTCAACAATGATCTACGCCGGCTGCCGGTCGGGAGGTCGATCGTTGCGCGATGTCCGCGTCAGATCTTGGCCGCGTCCCTGCGAGGGTCCAGCACGTCGCGGAGCCCGTCGCCGAGGAAGTTGAGGCTCAGCAACGTCACGCTGAGGAAAATACACGGAAACAGGAGCAGCCACCAGAGCGACTGGATGGGGCTCAGCGCCGGATTGAGCCCTTCGGAAGCCAGCGAGCCCCAGCTGGGCAGCGGCGGCGTCACGCCCACGCCCAGGAAACTCAGGAACGATTCCTGCAGGATCGCCACGGGCACGGTCAATGTCGCATAGACAATGACCGGACCGACAAGGTTAGGCGCGACATGGCGGAGGAAGATGCGCGGGCCGGGGATTCCCGCGGCCCTTGCGGCTTCGATGAACGGCTGGTTGCGGAGCGACAGCACTTGTCCGCGGACGACGCGAGCCATGGTCAGCCAGCTGACGAGGCCGATGGCCGCGAAGAGCACCACGAGGTTGGCGGCCTGGGCGTTGCCCATGAGGCCGACCAGCGGCCGCTCGAGCGCGATCTTGAGCAGGATGACCAGGAGGATGTAGGGAAGGCCATACATGATGTCGACGGTGCGCATGAGCAGCGCGTCGGTCCACCCGCCCTTGTAGCCGGCGATGAGCCCCACCGTGACGCCCAGGACGACGGAGATGGTCGCGGAGGCGATGCCGACGGCCAGTGAGATGCATCCGCCGAGCAGCACGCGGCCGAGCAGGCTTCGGCCGATGTCGTCGGTGCCGAAGAGTTGTCGCAGGCTCTGAAGAGACGGGGCGAGGCGATCGTTAGCTGTATCTTGCGCGTTGAAGCCGAGTGGGCCTGAGCCGAGGGTCCAGGGGAGTGTGGTAACGCAGAGCAGGACGATCGCGAGCAGCACGACTCCGCCGAAGACGGCCCGTCGGCTGGAGAGCATGCGTGCGAGCATGCCCGGCGCGGCGTCGGCCGGGGCGGGGTCGACGGGGGCGAGCGATGCGGGATGGGTCGAGAGCGTGGTCATGCTGCGGAGCCCTCCAGATCGATCCGCGGATCGACCAGCGTATAGGCCAGGTCGACCAGGAGATTCAGCGAAAGCAGCAGCACGCTGTAGATCATCACGACGCCCAGCACGAGGGTCTGATCGCGGTTGAGCACCGAGTTGATGAAGAACTCGCCCAGGCCCGGGATGTTGAAGACCTTTTCAACGACGAACGAGCCGGTCAGGGTGGCCGCCGCCGCGGGGCCCAGGTAGCTCAAGACCGGGAGCAGCGCGTTTCGCAGGGCGTGTTTCCAGATCACGCTCTGGCGGGTCAGGCCCTTGGCGACGGCGGTGCGGACATAGTCGCTCGAGAGGACATCGAGCATCGACACGCGGGTGAGGCGGGTGATGTAAGCCATCGGCAGGAGCGAGAGCACGACGCCCGGGAGGATGACGTGACCGATGGTGCCCCACCCGCCGATGGGGAACATCCGCAGCGTGCCGGCGAAGACGATCAGCACCACCGCGGCGACGACAAAGCTGGGCACGCTGATGCCGATGAGCGCGACGGTGAGGCTGGCGAAGTCGAAGAAGCCGCCGCGCCGGACGGCCGCGAGGACGCCCAGCGCCGTTCCCGCGACGGTGGCGACGAAGAGGGCGAAGAGCCCGAGCGTCATCGAGATGGGCAGGCTGGCGGCGAGGATGTCGTTCACGCTCCAGCCGCGGTAGGCCATGCTGGGCCCGAAATCGCCCTCGAGGAGGACGCGTGCGGGGTAATAGGCGAGGAACGCGCCGGGCGATTCGGCGTTGAATCGCTCGGCCAGTTGTTGCCGGGCGTTTTCGTCGAGCCCGCCGCGGTCGGTGGTGAACGGGTCGCCCGGGGCCACCCAGACCAGAAGGTAGGTCAGCACGTAGATGACCGCGAGGATCAGCGGGAACTGCAGCAGGCGATAGGCGATCACACGGGTCATGAGGGTTACCGTCTCACGCGGTCATTGCGGGTCAGCCGGCCAGGGGGGTGTTGCCAGTTCACCTTCGATCGGGGTTGCCGAACGGCTTGGTCTGGTCGATCCGCAGGTGTTTGAACATCGTGAGCATTTTCGGGTTTTGGTACAGTCCCTGGACGCGGTCGTTGTGCATCCAGGCGTTGACGTAGTGATACATGGGGGCGATGGGCACCTGCTGGTTGATCATCTCCTCGGCCTGCATGAGCAGCTCGAATCGCTTGGCCGGGTCGGTCTCGCGGGTGGCGGCGATGCACAGGGCGTCGTATTCCGGAGGATACCAGGCCGAGTCGTTGTTCTGGCTGGTCGACATGTATTTGTCGGTGAAGGTCGAGGGGTCTTTGTAATCGCCGAACCAGCCGACCGCGCTGACCGCGTAGATCTTGCCCTTGATCTCGGCCCGATATTGCGCCACCTCGAGCCCGCGCAGGGTGACGTTGATGCCCAGGGTCTGCCGCCACTGGTGGGCGATGACCTCGCTGATGCGTTTGCGGACGGGCGATTCGTTGTTGAAGAGAAACGGCAGCTCGGGGAAGCCGGCGCCGCCGGGATAGCCCGCCTCGGCCAGCAGTTCGCGGGCGCGCGTCGGGTTGTATTCGAGCCCGCCTCGCGAGACGTAGCCCTCGAACAGGCCCGGGGGCACATAGGTCGTCGCGGGCTGCTCGCCCAGCCGGGTGACGGTTTCGACGATCGCGTTCTTGTCGATCGACATGGTCAGCGCCTGGCGGACCCGAACATCGGCCAGCGGATTTTTGCCGCTGATTGCCGGAATCGTCGGCTGCACGTTGAAGGTCAGGAAGGCTGTGCCGAAGCTGGGGAAGATCTTGAGATCGCGCCGGCCTTCCTTGCGGAGCTCGGCCGGCAGATCACCCGACATGTCGCTGAGCCAGTCGATGTCGCCGTTTTCATACATCAGCAGGCTGCTGAGGATGTTGTCGTTGATAAGCATCTCGATCGTCTGGACCGAGACTTTGTCGGCGTCCCAGTAGGTGGGCGATTTCTCGAGCCGGATGCGCCGTTTGAAATCCCACCGGGTCATCCGGTAGGGATAGAGTGTA
>CAZBOE010000100.1:0-16220 GCA_964493365.1 uncultured Tepidisphaeraceae bacterium
GGCACGAAGATGTACGACTTCAACCCGGCGGCGGCGGCATTGGCGGCCACGCTGTTGGCCAGGTTGCCCGTCGAGGCACAGCCGACCGTGTCGAAGCCGAACTCCACCGCCTTGCTGATCGCTACCGACACGACCCGCTCTTTATAGGAATAGGTCGGGTAGTTGCAGGAGTCGTCCTTGATCCACAGCTCTTTGCAGCCCAGTTCCGCCGCGAGGCGCTGGGCCCGCTTGAGCGGGGTATAGCCCGAGTGGAATCCGGTCACCGGCTTGTCGACCGGGAGCAGATCCTGATACCGCCAGAGGCTGCGCGGCCCGCTCTCGATGCTTTGGCGCGTGACCTTGCCCTTCATCGCGGCATAGTCGTATTCCACCTCATAAGGCCCGAAGCACGCCTCGCAGACGTGGACCGGCTTGGCCGGCGAGCGGTGGCCGCATTCTTTACACTTGAGTCCGACGACGTAGCTCATGGCTCGATTCTTCCTGCACGGTGTCTGTGCCACAGCGTCCAAACGAGAAACGCCCCTTCCGGAGAGGGAAGAGGCGTCAGGTGGCTCGGTCAAATCGGCCGCACGTCTTCTTATCTCTCCGCAGGCACGGCTGAGTCGGGTTCGACCGGCTCGCCCGCCCGGGCGGGATTTAGCACCTCTGTCGACGAGACGCCATGCGAAAAACCGCAAGCGCCCACCCGACCGGTTGCTGTGGCGTCACAGGGCCCAACCCTCAGCCACTCTCGATAAGGATCGCTATTCAATTGTCAGCGGTGAGATAGTAGGTGCCCGGCGGGGGGTGTCAAGCCGAAAGCCGGCAGCGCTTGACGACCGGCGCGGCAAAGCGATCATATCGAACCTGACCAATCCGCTTTCGGGGAAATCAATGACGACTCAGCCTCCCACGCTCAGCTACGACCCAGCGCAGCCCAACAACGTGCGACAGGTCGCGGTGAATCAGAAGGCGATCATCTTCTGCATCCTTGGCAGTATCGGTGCCACGCTGGCGAGTTTTGCCATGCCCGATGAGATGCAGATCGCCGTAGGCCTTCTGCAGCTCTGCATCTCTATAGCCTCTGCCGTCTTCATCTTCAGGCTGGCGTTCAATCTTTATTCCACAGCCGTGGCGATCATTCTCGGAATCCTGGGGCTGCTCCCGCTGATCGGCCTGATCGTCCTGCTGGTGATCAACGCCAAGGCCACAGCGTATCTGCGACAGAACGGGATTCAGGTAGGTCTGCTGGGTGCCAAGCCGATCCCTTCTGCGTGATCGGCCGGCGGCTACTGCTTCTCTCTGCAGCACCGCAGCACGTCGTCGAACATCGCCGGCGTGAGCTTGCCTGTGAAGGTGTTCTGCTGGCTCACGTGGTATGACCCGATGAGTCGGCGGGTGGCCGCGCCGGGCAAGGTCACCGTGACGGCGACGCCATGCCCAAATGCCGGGCGTGTTTCGCGGGTGTCAGCGGTGATCGTCGCCTCCTGCCGCCTCGCAAGCGCGATGGACGCATCCCAGGCGATCTTGCCGAGCGCCAGGATCGTTTTCACACCCTTGAGCAGGCGCCACTCATTGTCGAGATAGGGGGCGCAGCGCGCCGCTTCGGCGGGCGTCGGCTTGTTGCCAGGCGGCGCGCACCGAACCGCCGCGCTGATGTAGACGCCCGTGAGGCGCATACCGTCATCGCGGGAGACCGAGTGCGGCTGGCTCGCCAGCCCCGCCCGATGAAGCGCCGAATACAAGAAATCGCCCGAGCGGTCACCGGTGAACACCCGCCCCGTCCGGTTGGCACCGTGCGCGCCGGGCGCGAGCCCGATCACCCACAGCCACGCGTCCGGGTCGCCAAACCCCGGCACCGGCCGAGCCCAATACGTCTGATCCGCATACGCCCGCTTCTTCTCCGCGCCCACCCGCACACACCACCCGCGCAGACGCGGGCAGGCCTCACAGGCCACGATTCGCCGCTCGAGCGCGGGCAGCGAGATCGCGGGCTTTGGTCGAGATATCGGGGCTGCGAGATCGCTCATGCCGACGCCGCCCACGCCTTCACCCGCCGCAGGCTTTCGGCGATATCCGCGGTCGGGTCGTGGTCGTAGGGTTCGTGCTCGATGCCCACCGTGCCCTTGAAGCCCATCCTGACCAGCGCCTTGACCACCGCCTCGACAGGCACGACGCCCTCGCCCAGCGTGCAGGTGTCGTGCCGACCGGCGGCTTTGACGTCTTTGAGGTGAACAGCCAGCAGGTGGGGCTTGAGGTCATTCATCGCCGAAACAGCGTCCCACCCCTGCGTACCGCACCAGCCGGTATCGAGGGCGACGCCGATAGCGGGGAACCTGCCGCCGCCGAACTTCGCCATCACCTCGGCGGTGTTCTTCTCCGGGTGATTTTCGAACGCGTATTTGAAACCGGCGGCCGAGAAAAGCTCTTGTGCCAGGGGCAGTGCGGTGTCGGGCCCGGCGCCCCAGTATCCGCCGCCGAAGGTATCGGTGCCGACGGTCTTCATCATGCTGATCAGGCTGACGGCTTCGTCGCGCGACGAGACGGGCAGCCCGCCGGCGATGGACGCGATCGCCAGCCCGTGCCGTTCACACGCATCGCGCACGGCCCGCCAGTGATCGGCGGTGTGGCGGGTCGGGTGACAGTGGCCGATCCAGAGGTCGATCGTGTCAAAACCGAGGTGGGCGATGTCGCGGGCGATGACATCAAAGACCGCGGGCGTGGTGGTTTCGACGGTGGCGTTGTCGTGATAGCCCCAGTCTTCCTTGCCATCGTAATGGTGCACCCGGGCGATGTAATTTGCGGTGATAAAGCTGAGTTTGAGCGGCTGGTTCATGGTGCCGGGCATTGTCATCGGCGGCTCACCCGCCTGCAATGTCGGCCCCGCCGGGTTGCGACCCCCCGCACAGGTGTTACCCTCACACCAGTTTAACAGGGCACCAGACGGGAGCGGTCGACATGGCAAAATCCAAATCAGTCAAGCGGGCCACCACGCACGTCCATTCGCCGGCGGGGGTGTCGCAGCCGGTTATCGACGCCGAGTCGGCGCGGCTGGCCGCGGACGACGTCCGCAAAGCCAACTGGAAGCGCTGGGGCACCTACCTGGCCGAGCGGCAGTGGAGCACCGTGCGCGAGGATTATTCTCCCGACGGCACGTGCTGGGAGTATTTTCCCCACGACCACGCCCGTTCCCGCGCCTATCGCTGGGGCGAAGACGGCCTGATGGGCTGGTGCGACCGCCAGTGTCGCCTGTGTTTCGCCATCGCCCTGTGGAACGGCAAAGACCCGATCCTCAAGGAACGCCTCTTCGGCCTCACCGGCGCCGAGGGCAACCACGGCGAAGACGTCAAAGAGCTCTACTACTACCTCGACGCCACCCCCACCCACAGCTACGCCAAGGCCCTCTACAAGTATCCGCAGAACGAATACCCCTATGCCCGGCTGATCGACGGCAACCGCGGGAGGCCCAAAGACCAGGTCGAGTTTGAGCTGCTCGACACCGGCGTCTTTGACGACAACCGCTACTTCGACGTCATGGTCGAATACGCCAAGGCCGACGAGCAGGACATCTGCATCCGCCTGACCGTCACCAACCGCGGCCCCGAGACCGCCCCGCTGTGGCTGCTGCCCCAGCTCTGGTTCCGCAACACATGGAGCTGGGGCGACCCCTACGAAGACAAAGGCGGCCGGCCCTCGCTGCACGCCCTGGGCGACACGCAGGTGTCCGTGCGTCATCCCACGCTCGGCCAGTTCTTCTTCGACATCGACGCGGTCGAATCGGTCGGCAAGCCGACGCTGCTGTTCACCGAGAACGAGACCAACCATCAGCGGCTTTTCGGGCAGGCCAACCCGTCGAAGCACGTGAAGGATGCGTTTCACGATTACGTCGTCAGCGGCCGCGAAGACGCGGTCTCGCCCGACCGCAGCGGCACCAAGTGTGCTGCGATGTATCGATTCGATATCGAAGCGGGCAAGACGGTCAGCGTTCGGCTGCGGCTGCGTCCGCAGGACGTCAGGCTGCCCGGCAAGCCGCTCGGACGCACGTATGAAGAGACCTTCGACCAGCGGATCGCGGAGGCCGACACGTTTTATGCCAACCGCATCCCCGGCAATCTCACCGACCACGAAAAGCAGATCTCGCGTCAGGCGTATGCGGGCATGCTCTGGACCAAGCAGTTCTACTACTACGTGGTCGAGACGTGGCTCGACGGCGACCCGACGGGCCCCAAGCCCCCGCGGTCGCGAAAGCGCGGGCGCAACAGCGACTGGGAACACCTCTTCAATCGCGACATCATCTCGATGCCCGATAAGTGGGAGTACCCGTGGTATGCCGCGTGGGACCTCGCGTTTCACATGGTGACCTTCGCCAAGATCGACCCGAGCTTTGCCAAGGAGCAGCTGCAGCTCATGCTCCGCGAATGGTACATGCACCCCAACGGGCAGATCCCGGCATACGAATTCGCCTTCGGCGACGTCAACCCGCCCGTGCACGCGTGGGCGTGCTGGCGCGTCTATAAAATGACCGCGCCGCGCGGCCAGCGCGACCGGCTCTTCCTCGAGCGCTGCTTCCAGAAACTGCTGCTCAACTTCACCTGGTGGGTCAACCGCAAAGACCCGTCGGGCCGGCACGTCTTCGCCGGCGGCTTCCTCGGGCTGGACAACATCGGCGTGTTCGACCGGTCGCGCCCGTTGCCGACCGGCGGCGTGCTCGAGCAGGCCGACGGCACCGCGTGGATGGCGTTCTACTGCCTCAACATGCTGTCGATGGCGCTGGAACTGGCGCTGGACAACCCGGTCTATGAAGACATCGCGTCGAAGTTTTTCGAACACTTCGTCGCCATCACCGACGCCATCAACACGCTGGGCGGCACGGGCCTCTGGGACGAAACCGACGGCTTCTACTACGACCAGCTCTGGATGGGCGACCACGCCAAGCCGCTCAAGCTCCGCTCGATGGTCGGGCTCATGCCGCTCATCGCCGTGTCGGTGCTCGAAGACCGCGTGATCGACAAGCTGCCGGGCTTTAAGAAGCGCATGAACTGGTTCCTCGACAACCGCCCGGAGCTCGGCCGGTTCGTCGAGCGCAACCTCGACGGGCCCGACGGCGGGCGCTACCTGCTGGCGATCGCCAATATCCAGCGCCTGCCCCGCGTGCTCAATTACATGCTCGACGAAGACGAGTTTCTCTCCGATTTCGGCATCCGCTCGCTCTCGCGCGTCCACAAGACCAAGCCTTATGTGTGGCACGCCGAGGGGCAGGAATATCGCGTCGATTACGAGCCGGGCGATTCGCAGACCTCCGTCTTCGGCGGCAACTCCAACTGGCGCGGGCCGGTCTGGTTCCCCGTCAACTACCTGCTGATCGAAGCGCTCGAGCGATACTTCTATTTCTACGGCACAGGCCTGCTCGTGCAGTGCCCGACCTCGTCGGGCCGGCTCAAAAACCTGCAGCAGGTCTCCGACGAGATCATGCAGCGGCTGGTCAACCTCTTCCGCCCCAGCGCCGATGGACGACGGCCCTGCCACGGCGATGTCGCCCCTTACCAGAACGATCCGGCCTTCAAAGACCTCGTGCTGTTTTACGAATATTTCAACGGCGACAGCGGCCGCGGGCTTGGCGCCAGCCACCAGACAGGCTGGACAGGCCTTGTCGCTAACCTCATCGACGACATCGGCACCGAGGCGGCCAGCACGATCGGGCAGATGCTCGCCAATTCACCCTGCGTCGACGAGCCCGCGGAGGAGAAGTCGGCCGACCACTCCAACGGCCGCGTGCCGACGATCAAGACGCGCGCGCCCGCGAAAAAGCCCGCTCCCGCAAAGGCCTCATCCGGACTCGCCGGGGCAGCCAAGGGCTCGGGCGGCAAGGCATCGAGCCCCAAACCTGCGACAAAGCGCAAGGCAGCGCCCGCGAAGCCGGCTCGGCGCAAATGACGGTCGCCCGCTATAGTGACTTCGCCGGCGCGGGTCGCTCCGGCGATGGATCGGTCTGATGTTTTTCCACCAGGTGTTCTCATGGCCCACGACGACATCCGCATCGGCACGCTCGCCTCGATGGAGAAAGGCGCCGCCTACCTGCGCCAGATTCTGCCGCACGGCTTCGAAAGCTTCTCGCTGACCAACTGGCTCCATATTCCCGAGAAGCTCGATATCCCCGCCACCGCCAAGTCGGTGCTCGAGACACTGGGCGACCGCGCCGTCATCAGCTCGGTCGGCGTCTTCGGAAACCCGCTGCAGGACGAGCGGACCGCCAAAGACTGGGCGCGCCTCATCGACTCGGCCCACCTGTTCAACTGCGATATGGTTGTCGGTTTTGCCGGCGCGATCGAGGGCAAGCCCGTTCACGAGTCGATGCCCGTCTTCAAAAAGGTCTGGGGCGAACTGGCAAAGCGAGCCGAAGACCGCGGCGTGCGCATCGCCTTCGAAAACTGCGACATGGGCGGCACCTGGGATAACCCCCGCTACAACATCGCCCACAGCCCCACCGCATGGGAGATGATGTTCAACGAAGTGCCCAGCAAGGCGCTGGGGCTCGAGTGGGAACCCTGCCACCAGATGGTCAGCCTGATCGACCCGATGCCGCAGCTTCGCAAGATCCTCTCGGCCGGCAAACTGTTCCACATCCACGGCAAAGACGCCACCATTCTCTGGGATGTCCTCAAGACCACCGGCCTGCGCGGCGGCAAGCAATTCGTCTACCACCGCACCCCCGGCTTCGGTGACACCAACTGGACCGACGTCATCTCGACCCTCCGCATGGCCAAGTGGCGCGGCTGCATCGACATTGAAGGGTGGCACGATCCGGTCTATCGCGACGACCTCGAAATGACCGGCCAGGTCTACGGGCTCAACTACCTCAAGCATTGCCGCGGCGGGCCGTTCATCCCCAACCCCACCTGATCGACCAGCGCTCTGACCCGTGCTCAATCGCTGCCCCGCCTCCCACCCGAAGGCGGGTACGGATGGAGTGTCTGAACCATGAACACCGCAGTGAGCTGGCTCGCGAGCCTCGTGATGATCGCCCTCGTGGTGATGGCGGTCTGGCTGACGCCCACCATGGTGGGTGAGCGGCATCGCTCGGCCATCCACCCGGGCACACCCCAGAGCCACGCCCCGGCGAATCAAACCACCCCGGGCACGCCCGGCTCGACGACGCCCACTTCCCCCGGCGCGGCGACAGGCGGCGCGTTTGTGGCGACGCTTCCCCCGTCGGCGGCCGATGGCCGCGACGTCTTCAACGCCCGCGCCTGCGGGTCGTGCCATTCCATCGACGGCGAGATGTCCTCCGGCCCCACAATGCTGGGCCTCTACGGCTCGACCGCCAGGAATGACGCCGGCGAATCCCGCCTCGTCGATGAGGCCTACCTCACCGAGTCGATCGTCAGCCCGAACAAGTTCGTGACCGCCGGCTATGCGGGGATCATGCCGGCCTACGGCATGCTCAGCGAGCGGGAACTCGAATCGCTGGTCGAGTACATCAAGTCGCTGCAGTCGCCGCCGGAGGAACAGCCGTGAGGCGGAAGAAGATGTGCCCACGAATGTGCACGAATGGACACGAATAAGACGGGTCTGGAAACGGTCTGCCAACAGCTCATCAATTCCAACAGATTGCGCACAGGCGAAGAGGAAGCGTAGAGCCTCCAAGACAACCTCCCGCGGATCGATGCGCCGCGGCATAGGCTCGGGGTCAAGGCGGTGAAGTGAAGCAGTATTGATTGCAGATACGAGCGATCTTCAACAACAACGAGCCAACCCGACGACGCAAGCAGTGGTCTCGCGAGGTTGTTTTGGTGGGTCTGACATGCTCCGTATAACACGGATCTGGAAGAGTTCTCCCGCCAGCTCATCAATTCCAACAGCGTGCGCAGCAGGCGAAGACCAGGCCTGCGCCGGCGCGGGGACTTGGACGCTCCTAATAAGAAAGCCAGACTCGCGACGCGGGTGCAGAACGACAACATTGCTCCGCCGGAGCAAAGGCTTCAAACCTGCCTGCCGCATTCATTCGTGCCCATTCGTGTCCATTCGTGGGCACCTGCTTTTCCGCAAATGTGTCGGCGTCGAGCCCCCGCCTCACGCCACGCCGGCCAGCTTGGTCTGGTCGAGCCGGGCGTGATAGCTCAGGAACGAGCCCGCCCCGTCGCGCGTGAGATAGCGGTCGAGCAGTTTGCGGTCGGTGCGGGCCAGGTCGATCACGATCAGGGCGTCGACGCAGTCGCCGAAGCTCTTGTCGACATTCACCGCCGCCACCTGCGCACCCAGTTTGAGATACTGCCGCAGCAGCACGGGAATGCCCTTGTTGTCGGGCTCGACGTCGGCGACCAGATCGGAGACGTCTTCGTGGTCGCGCAGCAGCTGGCCGAACGTCCGAGGGTCGATGCCCTTGACCCTGCGCTGGCGGAACGGCGACCGCGGCTTGACCAGCGGCGCGTGGTCGTGGGCGCGGTGGTTGAGCGTCAGGAACTGCACCATGAGCTGCTGGCTCACCGATTGGTAGCTGTTGCTGATGCTCACCGGCCCGATCAGCATTCGATAGCGCGGGTTTTCGACGACGAACCGGCCGATGGCCTTCCACAGCATCAGCAGCGGCTGGTGGGCCCGCTGATATTCCAGCCGCACAAAGCTCCGCCCGAGCTCGAGCGACGGGCCCAGGTTCTCGATCAGCCGGGCGGGGTAGTCGAACAGCGTGTGGGTGTAGAGCCCGCCGGGGCCCTTCTGGCGCAGAATCGTGTCGGCCTGCCCCAGGCGATACGCCCCCGCGATCTCAAGCTTCTGCGGGTTCCACAGGAACAGGTGGACATAATCCTCATCAAAATCGTCGAGGTCGATGGGCAATCCGGTGCCTTCGCCCGTGGCGCGGAAGGTGACCTCGCGCAGCCGCCCGATCTCGCGGAGAATGCTGGGGATCTGAAACGACCGCGCGCCCCACGCCTGAAGGCCCTCGCCGTTGACCAGGAGCTGCGACGGGGGCAGGTCGGCCACCTCGCGCGCCAGGTCGGCGCGGGCCACCGGCGCAACGATCGGCTGGTGGGCGGCTGCAGACGGACCGGCCGCCGACGCGGCTGCATGGGGGGTCTCCGCGGGCGGCTGCGGGTTGCGGTGGTGGAGCATGTACGTCCTTCGCCGGAGGTAGGTGGTGATCTCGCGGTCGGAGCCGATTTCGGCCAGCTTGCGCCACGGGATCGGCGAGCCGATCCGCAGTTCGAGAGTCTGACCGCTCTGACGCAGCATCGCGCGGGGCAGCAGCGCCGTCCGCAGGCGCGGGTGGATCAGCCCGGCCGCGTGGAACAGCGGCCCGTTGCCACCGGGGATGTAAATCGGCAGCACGGTCGCCTTGCACCGCACTGCGAGCTTGGCCACCAGGTCATTCCAGCGGACATCGGCGACCCCGCGCGACCGCAGGTCAAAGTGCGACACCTCGCCGGCCGGGAACATCACCAGCGCCTTGCCCCCGCCCAGCCAGCGCATGGCCTGGCGGATCGGCTGGAGATTCTTGCTCACCGCGTCCTTCGACCCGAACGGGTCGACTGGGATGAACAGATCTTTGAGCTGGGGGATCAGCGACAGGAGGTAATTCGCCATCACCTTCACATCGGGCCTGACGCTGGTGAGCAGGCTTGAGATCAGCAGCCCCTCGACCGCGCCGAACGGGTGATTGGCAACCACCAGCAGCGGCCCTGTGCGCGGAATGCGGGCGATGTCATGGTTGGCGACGCGGTAGGAGATCTCCAGCGCATCGAGCACCGACGCCATAAACGGCCGCGGAAGCGGATCGCCGCTGGCGGTGTCGTAGACATCTTGAATGCGTGAAAGGGCCGTGAGGCGGTCAAGCGCCCAGGCGAGGGGCGTTAGATACGAAGGGAGCGCTGCCCCCAGCGTGAAAAGCCGATCGGCCATCGATCCTCCAGACCACCACCACCCAAACCCCGACCGCCTTGCGCGTCAAAGCGTACCCAGCAATTATTCAGGTTCTGCTAAGACTTTGCCCGCCGGTCCGACCCCTGGGACGAGACAAGCCCATCCGATGGCACGCTCCCGCAACCCGCCATCCGACACCGATGTGACACCCGCCGACCCTATGTCTCCGCCCGCCCTCGCGGCTTAGCCTGACTATGCCTCGGCGACCGCCCGCTGATATCGGCGGATCAGCGCCGTTCGGCTGATCGTGCCGACGATCTTGCCCGGCGCCCCGGTGACATGGACGGGAAGGTGGCTGACGTCGTGTCGGCCGAAGCGGTCGAGCACGCTGGCCAGGTCGTCGGTCGTGGCGATCTGCGGAATCTCCGGCCGGGTGATCTCATGCACCAGCAGCAGCGGCAGCGCTTCGCGGTCGAGCAGCACGGCCTTGATGTCTTCGGCCGTCACCATGCCCGCGTAGAGCCCCCGGTCATCGAGGACGACGAAGTTGGCGATGCCCGTGGAGGCCGACAGGTCGACGACTTTCTGCACCGGGTCTTTGTGGCTCACGACCGCGACCGGGTCGAGCTCGACGGCCTCCACGCTCAGGCGCTGCAGCAGCAGCGCGTCGGACGCCGCGCCGACGAGAATGCCCTTCTGCCGGAGGGCTTCGGTGTAGACCGAGTCACGGTGAAGCAGCCGCGCCGCGCCCACGGCGATGACCGACGCCAGCATGGCCGGCAAGACCAGCGAATAGTCTGCGGTCAGCTCGACCAGGATGAGGATCGAGGCGAGCGGCGCGTGGACAACCGCCGCCAGCGCCGCGCCCATGCCGACCAGCGCATAGACCTCGGGCGAGATGCTCGAGAAAAGACCCGTCGTTCGGAAGAGTATCCCCAGCAGCCCGCCGGTGACCGAGCCGAGGAACAGCGCCGGCGCGATCACCCCGCCGCTGCCGCCCGAGCAGAGCGTGAGACACGTGCCGACCAGCTTGGCAAGTAGCAAAAAGATCAAGAGGGGCAGGAGATAGAGCAGCTCATATTGGTCATAGATGCCCGGCGTGAGCAGCGCCTGGATGAAGCCATATCCGTCGGAAAAGAACGCGGGCGGCTCGTATTGTTCAAAGGCGATGGGCTTGGGCGCGCCCAGCAACAGCCGGCCAAACAGCAGCACATAGACCACACCCAGCACACCCAGCAGCGCGCCGCCGATCGCGGGGGTGATGGCGCGGTGGACGGGCAGCTTCGCGAAGAGCCTGTTGCCCTGGCGCATCAGCAGCGTCAGTGACACACCGACCACGCCCGCCGCGACGCCCAGGACAGCGAAGTTGGGCAGCTCGGTCCATCCGATGGTGGTGGAGAACGGGTCTCGGGGCGAGGCATACACATCGGGCATGGCGAAGATCGCGAGGTATTCCAGCCCCAGGGTGCCGAAAAGCGCGCGGGTGGTGACGTTGGCGATAACCGACGCGATAACCACCGGCGCGAACGTGCGGACCGAGAAATCGCGCAGGATGATCTCGAGCGCAAATAGCACGCCCCCGATCGGGGCGTTGAAGATGGCGCTGATGCCCGCCGCCACGCCGCACCCGATCACCAGCGGCATCTGCTGGCGGGCCAGGCGGAAGAACTGCCCGACGCCCGACGAGATCGCGGCGCCGATCTGCACGATCGGGCCCTCGGCGCCGGTCGAACCGCCCGACCCGATCGTGACGCCCGAAAGCAGGATCTTCTCCAGCGCGATCAGCGGCCGGACAAAGCCGCGCGACCGCACGACCGACTCCATGACATCGGTCACGCCGTGGCCTTCTGCGGTGCGGAAGACAAAGCGCCCGAGCAGGCCGACGACCAGCCCGCCCAGCGCCGGCCAGACGATCAGCAGGAGCAGGCCCGGGCCATAGAGAAATGCCTCGCCCGGATCGCTGTACAGCTGATGGCGGATGATCTGGATCAGCTCGTGAAAGCCGACCGCCGCCAGCGCGGTGACGACGCCGACGACCGCCGCCACCGGAACAAGAAACGCGTCTTCGCCGAATCCGATCCGTGCGAGAATCCGCGTGACGATCAGGCGAAAACGAACAGCCAGTGCGAGGACGGCGTCGAGCATGGACCGGCGCAGGGTAAGCGGGATGCCCCGATAAGCAAGCGGCCACCTCCAGCCGACAGCGACCGGCCGCCCCGTCGCGCTCGCTCACGGCAGTTTGTTGCCCGCAGCCCGATACAACTCGTACCACTGCTGCCGAGTCAGCTGGAACCCTTGGCACTCAGCCGCGGCCCGGATCCGCTCGGGCTTGGTCGTGCCCAGGACCGTCTGGATCCGCGCCGGGTGCCGGCTGATCCAGGCGATCGCGATAGCGGTGTTGCTCACGCCATACTCGCCGGCGAGACGGTCGATCACCTTGTTGAGCTCGGGGAACTTCGGGCTGCCCAGAAACGCACCCTCGAAAAACCCGAACTGAAACGGCGACCACGCCTGGATGGTGATGCCGTGCAGCCGGCAGTAATCCAACACGCTGCCGTCACGCATCACCGCGAGTTCGTTCTTGTTGTTCATGTTCAGGCTGGCATCGATCATCGGCGTGAACGCGATGCTCAGCTGGAGCTGGTTGAACAGAAACTTCACCGGGCACACCCGCTGGAGCAACTCGATCAGCATCGGGTTCTGATTGCTCACCCCAAACGCCCGCACCTTGCCGCTCTGCTGAAGCCGCCCAAACGCCTCGGCCACCTCCTCCGGCTCGACCAAGGCGTCAGGCCGATGCAGCAGCAGCACATCGAGATAGTCGGTCTCCAGCCGCTGGAGGATCAGGTCGGTCGAGGCAAGGATGTGCTCCTTGCTGAAATCAAACATGCCCTCTTTGGGGCGAATGCCGACCTTGCTCTGAAGAATCATCCGCCCGCGCGGAATGCCCAGCCGCTTGACCGAGGCGGCAAAGACCGTCTCGCAGGCGCCGGCGCCGTAGATATCGGCATGGTCGAAGAAATCGATGCCGACGTCGAGGCTGGTGGTGATGAGCTGATCAAGCTCCGCGGGCTGCAGCTTGCTGATCCGCATGCAGCCCAGCGACAGTTCCGAAACGGCAAGAGCGCCGTGGCCGACGTTGATGGTTCGCATGCCTGCGGATCATAGCGAACCGCGGCCGGTCGGCACGCGCGGGATGCCCGACCGTTCTTCGGCCGAAGCCGTCACCCCTCAGGCCTTTTTCTTCTTGCGGTCGAACAGCGCGTATCGGATGGCCGCGAAGAAGGGATAACACTCCTCGGCCTTGAGCTGGTTTTCGACGAACTTCTGGGCCTCGACGAGGTCGGTCGTGGGCTCGAGAATGCCCTGTTCGAGCAGGTAGGCGCGCGTGGCTTCGTCCATCGGCACCGCCGGCGCATCGAACGCGAACAGCATCACATACCCCTCGACGAACGGCGTGATGTCCGGCAACTCACGCACCGCCACCCGCGCATCCTTCTTGCTCAGCGTCTTGAACCGCTCCATCGACATCACGTGTTCTTTCTCGAACAGGTAGTTCATCGTGCGGTTGAGAATCGTCACCCGGCGGTTCACGTCGGGATACTTGAGCCCGATGATCTCGGCCACCTCGAGCTCGGTTGAAACGCGCAGCTCGTTGAGCTCGACAAACTCGCCGCGGATGGCGGTCATCGCCTCGTCGGCCCGGATCTCAGGTTGATCTTCGGCCAGCGCGCCGCGGGTGAGGGCCTCGATCGGGTCATAGACCGGCTTGGGCGCAAGCTCAAATTCCTTGAGCAGCTTCTTGAGGTGACTCTTGAGCTCGTCGGCGTGCTTGGTGGCGTTCTTCATGGATGGATCCGAAACCGGCATTGCGAACACGATCATCGCGACTTAGCCGTCGCGAGAGCGGCAGATTCCAAAGCGGAAGAGTTTACGACGACTCGCGGTTGTCGTCACGCGTCGGCCGGTCACCGGTCGCCTCGGCGTCGGCGCGGCCCGCACCGGCGTGGCCAGAATCGACTTCTCCCGAATCGGCGTCACCCAAGTTGGTGTCGCCCAGGCTGGTGTCGCCCAGGCTGGTGTCACCCGAATCGGTGTCCGCCGAACGGGTGTCTCCCGCGCTGTTTGCCAAACTCGTCTGCCCGTCGCCCGCCTCCGGGTCGTCGTCGTGCTGATTCGCCTCGCGCTCGTCGAGCTCTCGCTTCGCCCGGTTGATCGCCTCGAGAACCTCCATCTCCCTGCGGAGCTGGTCGTCGAGATGAAAACGCAGGAACGGCGCCTGGCGGATCGAGAGCGACTTGGTCAGCCGCGTGCGCATCAGTCCGGCGCTGTGCTTGAGCGCGTTGAGCGCCGCCTGCTGGTGGCCGGGCGTGCCCATCACCGTAAAAAATACATCCGCCACGGCGAGATCTTCGCTGACCTTGACCCGCGTGATCGACGGAAACCCCGTGAGCCGGGGATCGTTGATCTCGCGCATGATCATCTCTGCCAGTTCCTGGCGGATCGAGCTTCCGAGTTTTTCAGTTCGTCGAGACAAGATGGAATCGTGGCTTTTGGTTAATGGCTGTCGACTGGCCGAACTTCGGGCACCCACGCCCGCCCGCAAACCGCCCTGCTCGTGGCCGTGGGTCGGCCCCGGTTCATCTCGAAGCACCTGCGCTTCGGCGATTCGGCACTCACTTACTCCCAAACGGCCTCATGCCCTAGATCAGTTCGATCGTGTAGTCCATCAGGTTCACCCGGGGCACCGTTCGAATGAAATCGACCAGCTTCGACAGCCCGCCTTCGACGTATTTCGCGTCGTTGGCGACCATCGCAACGGCGATCACACTTTCGCGGTGCATATCCAGTGCCGCCACCTCGGCGATCGACACGTTGTGGCGGTGGGCGATGCGGTCCTTAATGCTCTTGATCACCCTTCGCTTGTCTTTGAGCGACATGGCTTCGGGGATCTCGAGCTCCAGTTGCAGGATGCCGACGGTCATTCGATGACTAGTGGCTGATGACTAGTGGTTAGGGGCTGATTGGCAATGCGTCAATACTCCTGATCGGTCGAATCGTTGTGATCGGGCGCGGTTACAGCGTGCGCTGGAAGGTCTCGCGAATGTAAGCCTCGAGCTTGTCGCCCTGCTTGATGTCGTCGTAGCCGGCAAGCTTGATGCCGCACTCGAGCCCCGACTTGACCTCGCGCACGTCGTCCTTGACGCGCTTGAGCGTCTCGATCGTGAGGTTCTCGGTGATGAGACGCCCGTCGCGGATGAGGCGGATCTTGCTGCCGCGGCTGATGTGGCCGTCGGTGACATAGCAGCCCGCGATCGAACCGACCTTCGAAAACTTGAAGACCTGCCTGATCTCGGCGTGCCCGTGCAGCTTCTCGCGCTCTTCCGGAGCGAGCATGCCCGACAGCGCCTTCTTGAGGTCGTCGAAGATCTCGTAGATGACGCGATAGGTCTTGACGTCGATGTGGTTGTGTTCCGCCAGCCCGCGTGCCGTTTCGTCGGGCACGACGTGGAACCCGATGATCGCCACCTTGCGATGGGTCTGCGGGTCTTCCGGGTTGAGGCGGGTCGCCATCGCCAGTTCGACGTCGCTCTCGGTGATGCCGCCAACGCCCGAGTGAATGACCTTGACCTGCACCTCCTCGGTGTTCTGCCCGCCGACGGTCTTGACCAGCGTCTCGAGCGAGCCCTGCGTATCCGCCTTGATGATTAGGTGGATCGTCTGGATATCGCCCGCCTTCATCGTGGCAAACAGGTTGTCGGCGGTGACACGCGTCTGTGCCGACAGCATCGTCTGGCGCGCCCGGGTGGCGCGGTCTTCGGCGATGTCGCGGGCGTTGTCGAGGTCGTCGACGACATAGAACTTGTCGCCCGCGCCCGGCAGCGTCGAGAGGCCCGACACCACCACCGGCATACCCGCGGTCGCCTGGGGGACGGTCTTCGAGCGGTCGCTCAGCAGGCTGCGGATTCGGCCATAGCCGCCGCCCGCCAGCAGGATGTCGCCCGGACGGAGCGTGCCGTTCTGGACGAGCACCGTCGCCACCGCGCCGAGCCCGGCTTCCATCCGGCTCTCGATGACGATGCCGCGCGCAGGCGCCGACGGGTCATCCCGGCGCTCCAGTTCGATCAACTGCGACTGCAGGTCGAGGATTTCGATCAGCTCGGGGATGCCCTGCCCCGTCGTGGCGCTGGTGCGGACGACTTCGGTCTCGCCGCCCCATTCCACCGGGTTGAGCCCGTTGGCGGCCAGCTGACCGAGCACCATGTCCGGGTTGGCGTCGGGGCGGTCGATCTTGTTGAGCGCCACCACGATCGGCACGCCCGCGGCCTTGGCGTGGTTGATCGCCTCGACCGTCTGGGGCTGCACGCCTTCCGCCGCCGACACCA
>CAZBOE010000101.1:0-16053 GCA_964493365.1 uncultured Tepidisphaeraceae bacterium
GGTATGGGGGTGTCACGCCAGGTGCTCGCGCTGACCGTGATCTTCTGCGGCATCAGCGCCGGGCTGAGCATCTACTATGACCGCGTGCTGGTCGGGTCGATGGCGGCACTGGCTTCTTCCGCTGATCAGGGGGTCGAGCGCGTCGATGCGAGCTATCGCCTCGTCGAGACGCTCGCGCTGATCCAGGCGGACGTGCAGTCGATCCTGCGCGAGCGCGATCCGGACAAGCTCGATGCGCTGATGGCGACCCTCAAACAGCACCAGGCAAATCTCGCGGAACAAGCCGCTGCCAGGGATGTGCCCTCCGTCGGCCTCGCAGACGCCGCGGCGCAATACCAGGTGCACACCAACGCCGCGATCGATGCCTATCTCATGGGCAATGTCGCCCGGGCCCTCTCGCTGACCGCCAACGATGCGGCTGTCGCATTCAAGCGGGCGGTCTCCGCCATCAAAGAGATCAATCGGCTCAGCGCCGAATCGGTGCAGGCCCAGCGGGCCGAGCTCGACAGGAAGACGGCGACAACCCGTCGGGTGACGCTCGCGGTCATGGCGGCGACCGTGGCGTCGATGTTCTGCATGGGGCTGCTCCTGCGCCGCAGCATCGTCAAGCCGCTGATGCAGGCGGTTGACAGCCTTCGCGCCGGGGCGGGCGAGATCAACGGGGCGGCCAACACCGTTTCGGGGGCGTCTCAGCGAACCGCCGAAAACGCGACGACCGCCGCCCGTGACCTCGAGCAGGCTGACACCACCATCGCCCGCGTCTCGACGGTGAGCCAGGAGAACGCGCGCGACGCCCAGGCCGCCAGCCAGATCGCCGCCTCCGCTCGCGACCGCGCATCCAAGGCCGACGAAACCACCCGGCAGCTTGACCAGACGATGAAGTCGATCAACGACTCGGCCCAGCAGGTCAAGAGCATCATCCAGATCATCGAGAGCATCGCGTTTCAGACCAACCTGCTGGCGCTCAACGCCGCGGTGGAGGCGGCGCGGGCCGGTCACCACGGTCGCGGCTTCGCCGTGGTGGCGGAAGAAGTCCGTGGCCTTGCCCAGCGCAGCGCCGAGGCCGCCCGCAAGACCGACGAACTGATCAGGCAGAGCGTCGACAGCGCGCAGCAGGGCGCCGCCGTTTCGACCAGCGTGCGCGATGTGCTGGGCACCATCGGCGCCGATGTCACCTCGGTGGCCGACATGCTTGATAAGATCGTCGCCTCCAGCCAGACCCAGGCGAGCGATGTCACCGCGGCGCGCGAAGCGGTCCGGCGGATGCAGGGCGTGGTGAATGAGAGTGCGAGCGTCGCCGAGGAGACCAGCGCCGCCGCAGAAGAACTCACGGGCATGTCACGCTCGCTCGAAGACCAGCTTGTCGCCGATCTCGTCGCCCTCGTCGGCGGAGCCCGCAAGGCAAAACAGGCGGCCTAGCCGTCACGAGATGCTCACGCGATCCTCTGGCCCGCGCCGTGCCGTGGCGGCGCCCACGCTCGGCGCGGCGCGTGGCCTCCCATGCTGGGCGGTTACTTGCCCGGGCCGAGCGTGACGATCGTCATGGGCTTGAACGTGAACTCATCCATCAGGCGACGAAGCGCCGACGCATCGACGGCATTGAGCGTCGCCATGTCGTGCTCGAGCGAGCGGTATTCTTTGTTGTAGATCCACTGGCCACCGATCGCCCGCATCCGCCCGATGGGCACTTCGCCGCCGAGCGTCAACTGGCTGGCGATCTTGTTCTTCGCCCGTTCGACCTCGGCATCGGTCAGGTCCGCCTTTACGCGCTGCAGTTCGCGGCGGGCGATGTCCAGCGCTTCATCCGTCCGCTCGGGGTCGGTCGTCAGCGAGATATAGAAAGACCCGCAGCCGTCATGCGGGTAGAAGCCGAAGTCGGCATCTTCCGCGATCGCGTTGTCGACCAGCGCCCAGTAGAAGCGTGAGCCGTCGGAATCACCCACGACATCAGAGAGCACCCGCGCCGCGAATCGCCGGTCGTCCTGCGCCGACGGACCGGCGGTCATCCCCATGGTGTACTGTCGGTTCAGCTTCGCGTCGGTGAGGTCGATCCGCCGCTCTTCAAGACCGGGCATCGGCTGATGGCGCTGCGCGTCGACCGGCTCCCATGCCCCCATGTACCGCTGCGCCAGGGCCACCACCTCGTCAAAGTCGAATCGCCCGGTGACCGAGAGCACCATGTTGCGCGGGCCATACCGCGTGGCGAAGTAGCGCTGCATCTGGTCACGGGTCAGCGCCTTGATCGAGTCGGCCGACCCGAGGATCGACATGCCCAGCGGGTGGCGTCCGAAGTGCTCTTCCATCAGCCGCTCGTAGACCCGGTGACCCGGGTCGTCGAGATACATCGCGATCTCTTCGAGGATGACGTTCTTCTCCGTGTCAAAATCGCTCTGCCGCAAGGCCGGACGAAGCAGATGCGCCAGGTGTTCGATCGTCCTCTCGGTGAACTCGGGCAGCACGTTGGCGTAGTAAGCGGTCATCTCCTGGCTGGTGTAGGCGTTGTACCGCGCCCCCAGCTCGTCGAAGATGCGGTTGACGTCTTCCCAGGTGTATTTCTCCGATCCCTTGAACATCATGTGTTCGAGGAAATGCGACACACCGTTGATGTCGGCCGACTCGTCACGCGAGCCGGTTTTCACGAACAAGCCCGCGGCGAACGAGTGCGAATCAGGATTGGCCTCCGCGACAATGTCGAGGCCGTTGGCGAGCGTGGTGTGATGAAAGGGGAGTGGCATCATGAAACTCTTTGGTTGCAGTCGGTCGAACAGAAAAGCGTGTCGTGAGACCCGTGGCGGCCGACCATCCGGCGCGGGCGGCGTTCCTCTATGTGAGCCGGCCGATCCATTGCCAGCAGACAACCCGTGACCCGGCCACCGGCGCCCTGCCCACGATCCGGGCGATTCAAAACGTTAATGCGTCAGACCAGCGTTCCATTCGAAGCCTTCAAGGCCGGGCCACAACAGCGTCGTCGTCGAGCGAGGCGATGTCACTGATCGAGCATCAAGCGCAGGTGGGCATCGCCGCGCACATGCCAGCCGCCTCGCCGCCAATCTTGCGACGCTGGCATCAGTGAGGCAACTTCAGCTCCTTCGGACCCACGATCACGGTCGTGAAGCCCCGGGGCGGGTTGTTCTTCAAATAGGCGTTGATCTGGTCGAGCGTGACGGCGTCGATCGCGCTGCTGATTTCGTCGAGCGTTCGCAGGCGGCCGCGGATGTAGTAGTCGTGGGCGATGGCGCCGGCCCGGGCGCCGGTCGACTCGCCCTGCATGACCGTCGATGCCTTGAGCCCCGTCTTGGCTCGGGCCAGCTCGGCGGCCGTCACACCCTCGCTCAGCCGGTGAAGCTCGGCAACCAGCGTGTCAATGGTTGCCTGGGCGCGCTCGTTGCTTGTCCCGGCATAGGCGAGAATCGACCCGCGGTCTTTCAGCGCCGAATAGCCCGCCCACACGCTGTAGACCAGCCCGCGCTTCTCACGAATCTCGGTGAACAGACGCCCCGACATCCCGCCCGACAAGACCTCGACCGCGAGCCGGACCACGTAGTAGTCAGGATGCGTCTCGGGAATGCTCGGGTAAGCCAGGCCGATGTGCGTCTGCTCCGATTGCTGCGGCTCGAAATGATAAGCCCCCGGCGGCGGCGACAGCTCGATTGTCGCCGGCGCGCTGGCGGGCAGGTCGCCCAGCGCCGCCTGAACCCGGTCGGTCAGCGCCGCGAAATCGACGTTGCCCGCGACGGCGAGAATCGCGCCGCTCGCGTGGTATCGCCGGGCGTGATCCGCCCGCAGCGCCTCGACCGTCAGCCGCTCGAGGTCGGGCGCGTTGCCCATCGAGCTTCGCCCCAGCGGCGAAGGGAGATGCCACTCGCGAAGCCGGATCAGCAGCTTCTGCCGGGGGTCGTCGTCGAGACCTTCCAGCGCCTGCAGCGCCAGGTCGCGCGAGGGCTCAAAGCCGCTCTCGGGCAGGTGAGGCCGACGGACGATATCGCCATACGCAGCCAGCCCCTCGACCAGTTGCGCCGCGACCGCCGCCGCGGAAAACCGGGTGTGATACACCCCCACGCTGCTCGAGCGCTGGAGGCCCAGCGAGTCGAGGTGTTCGGTCAGGGCGCGGTTGTCGCGCGGCCCGGCTCCGCGAAGCACCATGTCGCACAGCACGGTGGCGCTGCCGCACGCGCCCTGCGGGTCGGTGGCCGAGCCTGCCGGCAGCAGCAGCGTCATCGCCGCCGACTGCATCGCGGGCATCGCCTCGGCCACCAGCGCCAGACCATTGCCAAACGTATGGGTGAAAAACCGAGTGCCGGAGCCAAGGTTGCGTGAAATTGTCGCCGACCTGTCGGCGGATGAAAGCTGGGCCAACGAACGACTCCTTTTCCGCACCGTCTACCGCGGGCCCGACAACGGGCATGTTTGGGAAGTGCGCAACAGAAACTGTATTGCCGCCAGCGTCGACCGCAACTTTCGCTGCGCCGCCGCGTCTGATCCGATTGTACGGCACAATCGTCCGGCCCGCCGCCCGGTCAAGGTCAGTTCACCGCCGCCAGCCCCTTTTCCCGACGCCCGAGCCGTCAGGCAAACCCTTGACTCCCTCCTGCGTCGACCGACAATCCGAAACGGCAGGCCGGGGCATCTCGTGCGTGATTTGTCCAAAGCTGTCCTTTCTGCAAAGGGTGGAGACCGCCAGATGGCAATTCAGGTTCACTGCAAGGCATGCGACACGAGCTACATGGTCAAAGACCAGTGGGCCGGCAAGCGCCTGCGCTGCAGGTTGTGCAAGGAACCCGTCGACGTGCCTGCGGTCGGAGCGGCCCGAACTGCGACCGCCAGCACCACCCAAACCACCGGCGGAGATGCCGATGACTCGGCCAGCGGGCTCGACGCCTTGTTCGGCGAAAGCAGCCCCGAGACACATACCCCCCACGACATCTGGGACTTGGCTGCCGCCTATGCCGCGGTCCAAAAGCGCGTGGTCCCCCGGCCGAACCGACCCTTCGTCTATCCCGGCTCGACACTCGTTGACGGCATTTTGCCGTGGCTGGTGATCATCGGCGGGCTGGGGTTCCTGATTCAGCAGTCGATTCAGTGGGCGACAGCACAAAAGGCCCCCATTCTTGCCGGTGCCCAGGCGACCCTGCTGGTCTTGATCGGTCTGGCCGTGGGCGTGCCGCTGGCGCTCAAAGGCATCTCGTGGGCGGCGCGTGAGTTCCGCTTCATCCTCCCTGCTGACACAACCAGGCGCATGCTCGCCTGCGTGATGCCGCCGCTGGTCTTTGGGGTGGTGGCTTACTACCACAACGGGTTTGGCTACTTCATCCTCGGCACCGCGGTAGGCCTGCTGGTGTCGGGGGTGCTTGTGTGTCTGCTGTTTCACCTGCAGCCGATCGAGTTGCTCCTCGCGACGCTCGGCGCCGGCGGGGCGTTCCTCGCGACCCTGCTGGTCGTCGGATACGGCGTCTCGCTGATGAGCTACCTCGAGCCGCTCATGCTGCCGGCCGACCCGGTCGCGAAGCAAACACCCCCGACCGGTCCGGCGAGCACCCCCGGCGCTGCGCCAGGCACGGCGACCGCAACAGCAGAGGGGCCCTCCGCAACCGGCCAACCCGCAGACCCTCAGGCAAGTGCGGGCGCTGGCTCAAACGGCGCAGCTGCTGCCGGCGCAGTTGGCGCGGGTGGCACTGGCGGCTCGACTTCACCGAATCTGACGACCCCCGGGGCCAATCCGCCCGGCACCACACCGCCGACGCCGGACGCCGCCGCCGCGGGCGGAAACGTCCCGCCGACCGAAGCCGCGACGCCTCCTCCCGCGCCGGTCGAGGTGGCGTCGGTCAACGTGCCCGAGCGCCCGCTGCCGGTCGAACCGACGCCGCCCACGGAAGCCGAGTCGCCGATCATCACTGAGGACTTCACCCGTGTCCTGTTCCCGCAAACGACCACCCAGTTCATGGCGGTCATCCGCACCGAGCCCGCGCGGCAGGTTGTCGAGTTGTGGGAGACCAGCCCGCCCAGGAAGGTTTCCGAAGCGGTCTTCCCGGGGGAGACCAATCCGCGTGTTCAGCTGGCGCTGTCGCCCGACGGCCGGCTCGTGGCGCGGCTGACCGACTTCCCGCGGTGGGCGATCAACGTTTACTCGTTCGCCGACAACAAGGTGGTCAACACGATCGACCTGCAGCAGATCAACCAGGCCGAGCCGACGCTGGTCGGCTTCCTCTCGCCCAAAGAGCTGGTGATGGTGTATTCCAACCGGCAGAACGGCATGTATGGCGCCGAGAAGCTCGACGCGACACAGGCCCGCCGGCCGGCCGCGGCGCCGGTCAGGGCCATGGCGCCGGCGGAGAACGGTCTGTCGCTCTCCCCCGCGGGGCGTCATCTGCTGATCGTTTCGCCCATGCAGTCTCAGCAGCTGACCGGTCCGATGATGACCAAGCACCGCATCGGCCTGTACGACTTCCGCATGGGCCCGCCGTTGTTCGCGGTCGAAGACCCGCCGGGCACCGACAGCCTTCGCATCCTCGGCATGGCCTGGACGCCCGACGGCCGGCGCTTCGCGCTGGCGACGGAGGTCAACCGCGGCGTCGTGATCATGGTCTATGCCATCAGCGGCAGCACCGGACGGCTCGAAGGCAAGGTGGCGCTGCCGCCCGGCGCGCTGCTGGCCCCGGTCGTTACCGGCGCCCTCGACTGGATCCCCGATTCAGATCACCTCCTGCTGTTCGGCGACGCCATCGTTGACATCAGCTCCGGGGCGATTGTCAGCCAGAACGGCGCGACCAACGTCCGCGACCAGCGCGTGATCGACAAGGACCGCGCGTTCGTCGTACGCAACGCCAACGGCAAAAACACGCTCGAAAACATGCCGCTCGCGCCGGCGCAGTAAGCGTGCCGCCGCCCGATCGGCGTGCACACCGGCCTTCAGGCATAGGGCGTGGGATCGGGGATGGCCGCCTCAGCAAAACCCTTCTTCCGCAGCAGGCACGAATCGCAGTGGCCGCACGCGCGCACGCCGCCGGGCGTGGTGAGCGGGTCATAGCATGAGTGGGTGAGCGCGTAGTCGAGCCCGAGCATGTGTCCTCTGCGGATGATCTGGCCCTTGGTGAGCTTGATCAGCGGGGTGTGGATGGTCAGCCGTTTGCGGTTGTCATCGCGGTGCTGCGCGCCGGGTGCGGTCATCGCCGTCGCGAGGTTGGCGGTCGCTTCGAACGACGCGATGAACTCCGGCCGGCAGTCGGGATAGCCCGAGTAATCGAGCGCGTTGACGCCGATGAACAGGTCGACCACGCCAAGCACTTCCGCCCAGGCCAGCGCATAAGAGAGGAACAGCGTGTTTCGCGCCGGCACGTAGGTCACCGGGATCGAGCCGTCGAGGCCGATCTCGCTGACGTCCTCATGCTTGGGCACCGCGATGTCATCGGTCAGGGCGCTGTGGCCGAACTGGCGCAGGTCGAGGGTGATCACCTTGTGGACGGTGGCGAATCGGGTCGCCAACTCGGCGGCGGCCTTGAGCTCGTGACGGTGCCGCTGGCCGTAGTCGAAGGCCATGGTGTAGAGCGGCGCGAAACCCTGGGCGCGGGCGATGGCAAGGCAGGTGGCTGAGTCGAGGCCGCCGGACAGGAGAATGATGGCGGGGTTGGGCATGCTCGGATCATAAAATGTTGGCCCAAGGGTCCAAAGCTCGACGCGTCGATCGCCCCTTTGTGCGCCACGGGCTGACCCGTTAGACTCCCGCCCGGCATGAAAATCCACGAATACCAGTCGCGGCAACTGATCTCCGAAGTCGGCATTCCCGTTCCCCCCGCCGAGGTCGTGCGGACGCCTGATGAGGCGGCCGCCGCGTTCGGCAAGTTCAAGGCGCCGATGTGCGTGGTCAAGGCACAGGTCTATGCCGGCGGTCGCGGCAAGGCCGGTTTCGTCAAGCTCTGCAAGTCGGCTGACGAGGCCCGGGCCGCCGCACAGTTCATGCTCAGCAACCGGATGGTGTCTTACCAGACCGGTCCGGAGGGCGTGCCGGTGTCGGTGCTCATCGTCGCGCCGGGCGTCGACATCGCCAAGGAATACTACCTGGGCATGGTCGTCGATCGCGCCCGCGCCACGTCGACGATGATCGCGTCGGCCGAGGGCGGCGTGGAGATCGAAGAGGTCGCCCGAAAGTCGCCCGAGAAGGTCTTCACGGAGTCACTGCACCCGACACTGGGCCTCCAGGCTTTCCAGGCCCGCGACCTGGCGGCCAAGCTGGGCTTCACCGGCAAGCACGCCTCCGAGGCCGCGAAGATCATGATGGGCCTGGCCAAGGTCTTCCTGAAGACCGATGCGAGCCTTGCCGAGATCAACCCGCTGGTCGTGACCACCGACGGGCAACTGCTGGCCATCGACGCCAAGTTCAACTTCGATGACAACGCCGCGTTTCGTCAGAAAGCCATCGCCGAGATGGAGGACGAGTCTCAGGAGAAGCCGCTCGACGTGCGTGCAAAGAAAGCGGCGCTCAACTACATCGCCCTCGACGGCAACATCGGCTGCCTAGTCAACGGCGCCGGGCTGGCGATGGCGACGATGGACGTCATAAAGCTCCACGGCGGCGAGCCCGCGAACTTCCTCGACGTCGGCGGCGGCGTGACCGCCGAGGGCGCCATCGAGGCGTTTCGCATCATCCTGTCGGACGAGAAGGTCAAAGGCATTCTGGTCAACATCTTCGGCGGCATCGCCAAATGCGATCTGATCGCCGAGGCGCTGATCAAGGCCGGCCGCGAGGTCGGATTCAAGGTGCCGGTCGTTGTCCGCCTCGAGGGCACCAACGCGGAAAAAGCCCGCGAGATCCTCGCCGGCGCCAAGGGTGAATTGCCGACGCTGCAGGCCGCGGTCGACCTGACCGACGCCGCAAAGAAGGTGACGTCGGCCGTCGCCGCCTGAGCCGGTGCGGGCTGCCTGAGGCCGGTGTCGGCGGCGCGGCGAGTCGCGCCTGGTAGTGGTCAATGTCGTTGTGATGTTGTGTGGCTTTGAGGTGCTCAGATGAGTGATACCGGGACGATCAGCGTTCGCGAAGCAACGCTCGATGACCTCGACAAGGTCATGTCCATTCTGGGCGAAGCATCCGAGTGGCTGCAGCGGCGGGGCATCGATCAGTGGCGGCCTTCGTCGTTCCCCCACGAACGGGTCAAGCGCAGCATCAACAACCATGAGGTTTATCTCGCCTATCTGGGCGATGAGCCGGTCGCGACGTTCCACCTGCAGTGGGCCGACCGCCTGCTGTGGGGCCACATGGACAAGGACGCCGGCTATGTCCACCACGTCGCCGTCCGCCGGGCGCATGCGGGCAAAGGCCTGGGTCGCCAGATTCTCACCTGGGCCGAGTCGCAGGTGCGATCCCGCGGCGGGCGATTCCTCCGCCTCGACTGCAACGCCGACAACGAAAACCTCTGCGCCTATTACGACCGCCACGGTTTCCAGCGCGTGGGCCACGTCTATGTGGGCGAGATGACCGTCCAACTCTTCGAACGCCCCGTGGCGTAACACGCCCGGCCGACCACCCGTCGGTGGCAGTGCACCAGATTGATCGTGCCCCGCGTTGACGGGGCCCCAGGTTGATCGTGCCCCATGTTGACGGGGCAGGGCATCTGAGCGCCCGGGCACGCCGGTTTCCGATCCGGTCCATACGCGCGGGCGCTTGCAGGCCTTGGCGTCGACGAGCCGGGTTGACGCGTTCCGTTTGACGTGCCCCATCGAGAGCGCACCGCGATGCCACGGCATTCAGGTCGCCGGAATCCACGTCGAGAACACCCCGGTCATCGCCGGGGCAACTGCGTCTGACATTCCACTGAAACTGCTCAGGCCCGCCGCGCGGGCTCGGCCGCCGACATCGCCTGTTTACGGCTGCTCCACCGGGGGCCTGGGCTTGCGACCGGCCTGAATGCTGAAGCTCTGCAAATAGGCGATCCACATCATCGACAGCCCGACGCTATAGGCCCCCTGGATGAGCAGGTCCATGTAGTGCTGCGTCGGCGGGATGTGATACTTCTCGATGTTCACGCCCTGATACGTCACCGCCCGCACCGCTTCGCCCTTGGCCAGCGGGGCAACCTTGATCTCGATCCGCTTGTAAAGACCGATCTCTTTCTCGCCATCGAGCTTTCGGCCGACCTTGGCGTCGAGCGTTCGCATGTCGTTGTCCGACACCTCGAAGAGCGCGCCGGCCACGTACTTGCCCGGGTCGTAAACGATATCGGCGGTGCCCCCGCCCCAATACTCGCTGAAGATCGGAAAGCACAGGCGATAGTTGTCGAGGATCGCCGGTTTTCCGGGCTTAATCGACGGCACGCGGTGCCCGCAGTGACGACACCACTCCGCCACGGCTTGAGCGTTCAGGTTGGATCCATACGCGAAATACAGCATGCCCGGCGGTCCCTCTATCCTCTCTCCGTCCGTTCCGCATTACACAGCAACAGCCGCTCAAACGCAAAAATTCACTTGGCGACGCCCGGCGGCGCCGCCGAACTCCATCGACCGCGGCTGTCGTTCCATTGTGTCTACGCCGACCCCCGCGCCGACGTTCCGCCGCGTGAGGTCATCAACTGACGCTCGAGCATCGGCACCAGCGATTCGAGTGTCGCCAGCAGCCTTGTGATGCGCCGCCGCGGATCGGTCTCAGCCAGGAGCGACTGCTTGAGTGCGGGGTTTTCGATCAGGCTGAAAGCCACGACATCCGCCACTGCGGAGGTCGGCAGGCTGCCCATCAACAGTTTTTTGAACTGGCTCGCCGCGGGGAGCTCCATCAGCGCCGTCTCACTGAACATGCCGATCAGCCGCTGTCGCTCGTTGGCAAGGTCGATCTCCATCACCTGCTGATCGGTCATGAGATCAACGTCGGCCATGCGATACGGACGGTCGCCGATCTCGCGAATGACGCGTGCCCTCGACATGCCCTGGAGCAGAAAGTTGAACCTCCCGTCTTCCAGCATTTCGTGCGAAAGAATCCGCCCCACACAGACGACCGGATCGATCGGCGGACGCCCGTGATAGTCGCTCTCCCAGCCCGGCTTGAGCAGCGCCATCGCGATAACCTTGTCGCCTGCCAAAGCGTCACGCGTCATCTCGCGATACCGCGGCTCAAAGATATGCAGCGGCAGAACCGCATTGGGCAGCAATACAACATTGGGCAGCGGAAACAGGGGAACGCGGACGGTCGGTCCGGCGGTCGCGGAATGCCCGTGGGCGGGGCTGTGCATGCTCGATTGTAGCCCGCTGATCAGGTGCGAGCGACCCGGCAGGCCCGACCCACCGCCCGGCCGACCCATCACCCGGCCGACCCGCCCGTCTCGGCCCACGTGAGACCAACCGTCGGGTCGGGAGCGGACCCGGCCGGACCCGGCCCGAGGTGAAAATGCACCCGGGTGTGAATGCACGCGGGTGTGAATGCAAGTGAGTTGCCGGTAGGGGGCCCGGCCCGGTTCTTCGTACTTTTGCCGATGCCCCCGGGCACGCAGCGCCGATTCAGCCGCCCGACGACGCAAGCATGGGACACCGCATGCCGCGCTGGCAGCGGGGACGGTCGCCCGGACGCGCATTGCCGCGAGGGCGGTGCTATACTGCATGAACGGTCGTCGCCAACGACGGCCGGGTCCGATGCAAGGGTCGGCTGTGAACCGGGTCAGGTCCGAAAGGAAGCAGCCCTAAGCAAGTCCGGTTCGGTGCCGTCGGGGGCCCGGTCGTCTTTGGCGCCGACCGTTTTTGTTTACCTTCGCCTCGCGCTTCGCCTGAGTCCCCACGATCGATTGTCTGGAAAACAAGGCCGCCGCGAAGGCCAAAGCCCCCGCGGCGGCTGTTCCCGCTGATTTAAAGCCGTTGTCGGTCAGGCGGCCTGACGATACGACCGCGCCGCGTTGTCGGTGCTGCCGACGCCGACCAGCATGCTCAGCTCGGAGACGATCGCGTTGAGCTGCATTGCCTGATCCGCGAGCTGCTGGCTGGCCGCCGCCGATTCCTCGGCGCCCGCGGCATTCGCCTGGGTCACCTTGTCCATCTGCGACACCGCCGTGTTCACCTGCCCGATGCCCTGCGCCTGTTCGCTGCTGGCGGCGGCGATCTCGCCGATCAGCTCGTTGACCTTGTCGCTCACCGAGGTGATGTCGCTCAGCGTCTGGTTGACCTCCTCGGCCAGCCCCACGCCTGCAGAAGTGTTCTGCACGGATTTTTCGATCAGCGCCGCGGTGCTCTTGGCCGCCTCCGCGCTGCGCATCGCGAGGTTCCGAACTTCTTCCGCGACCACGGCAAAGCCCTTGCCCGCTTCGCCCGCACGAGCCGCTTCCACTGCGGCATTGAGCGCCAGCAGGTTGGTCTGGAAGGCGATCTCATCGATCGTCTTGATGATCTTGGCGGTCTCCTCGGCCGACTTCTTGATGTCGGTGATCGCGCTGCTCATGCGCGTCATCGCCTCGTTGCTGCGACCCGCCGCGGCCTTGGCTTCCTCCGACAGCTTGCTGGCCTGGTGTGCGGTGTCGGCGTTCTTGCGGGTCATGCTGCTCATCTCCTCGAGCGAGGCGCTGGTCTCTTCGAGGCTGGCCGCCTGTTCGCTCGCCCCCTGAGCCAGCGACTGGCTTGCGTCAGCGATCTGCCCCGACGCATTTCGCGTCAGCTCGGTCGATTCGTTCAGCTTGGCGATGCTCGCCGACAGCGGCTTGACGATCATCCGGCGGTTGAGGAAGAAGAACCCGATGCCGATGCCGATCACGACAGGCGTCATCCACATCAGCGTCGTCGTCATCGAGGCGGTCACGACGTTGTCCACCCGATCCATGTCGGCCTTGAGAACAAACGCCCCGTGCACCTCGCCCACCTTCCAGTTTTCCATCGTAAAGCCGACCACGTCGCGGCCATCGCCCGTCGGGCTCGTGGCAGGGTCGCCATGACAGGCCAGGCAGTCTGACGTCAGCTTGATCGGACGGGCAAAGACCATCTTGTTGGCCTTCTCGTCGATCGCGAAGTATTCGTCGAGGGTGCCGCTTTCCAGCAGCTTGAGAATCTCGGCTTCCTCAGGCGTCGGATTATTCTTCGGGTTGCGTGCATCGTTCTTCGGCACGCGGAACTCGTAGCCTTCCTCTTCGGCGAGCTTCTCGATCGCCTTCCACGCCGCCACGACGGGGATCGTGTTGTAGAACGCGGTCGTGCGGATGTCGCTGGCGGCGTGAACCTCTGCGACCAGCTTCTCGGTGTTGAACGCCTTCATCTCGTTAAGTCGCGAGATCGACTCGCGCACGTTCTCGGCTTCGATGACGGCGCCGCGCATGGTGTCGTGCGTGAGCTGAATTCCCTGGTCGCGAATGACCGACCGCTGAATCAGCAAGCCGGTCAGCGTCGCGATGCCCACCGCTGCGACAGCGGCCAACACAATCTTGGTACCGATTTTCATAGGCGCTCCCTGGCTTCCTGCTTCACGGCCGGCGAGTCCACGGGTGCGATCCCGCAGCACTTTAAAACGCCGTGCCGCAGATAATCGGAGCGAATCAGATTGAACTTGATCAACTTGATTGGGGTTTACCCCAACGGCGATGTTGCCGCTTCTCCCCACCGATGTGAGCCCGGCCCAGGGGGATTGTGTATCCCCTTGGCCCATCCCACGATCTGACTGGTGTGCCATGTCGCGGACCGACATGCTGCGCGATCGACGCACCGATGCCCGCGTGGATTATCGGACACCCCCGCGGCGCGGCCGCCGAGCTCGGTCGAAGCTCGCGTCGCAGCCGACAGCGCAAGGTGGAGATGGCGAATCAGGGCCGTCAAAGCCGCGGTGCTACGCCCCCCCCCAGCGGCCGGTGACATCGCGGGCGCTCAGCGGCCCGGTGAAGCGCCGGCCGCAGACTGCCCCGACGGAGACGCCCGGCCAGGCAGATCCGCACCGGGTGCAGGGCTGCGAGAGCTCGCTGCTCCGGGCGTTGCGGCATTGGACCGACCGACACCACTCGACCCTTCACCAGGAGCGGCGGCGCCAGTGGATGGTCCGCCCGCTGTTGACGAGCCCGTTGTTGTCGAGCCTGTTGTCGATGAGCTTGGCGCAGCTCCCGGTGGCGTGGAGGTGGGCGGGCCGCCTGTCGGTGGTGTGCCCGTCGGTGGTGTGCCCGTTGGCGGTGTGCCTGTCGGAGGTATGGCCGTCGGGGGCGAAGCGTCGCCCGGTGGCTGAGCCGGTGGCGCGCCCAGCGGCGAACCCGGCAGTCTAGCCCTCACTTCACGCTCGACCATACGAATGTCATTCTGATAGCGCGACGCCAGCGGCGGGCTCATCTTCCACACCTCGTCAATGAGCGCCACCGCCTCGCGAAACTGGCCGGTGCTCCGCAGTCGCTCCGTCTCGGAGCGAAGCTTTGATCCCATCATCTGCTGGTTGGCCGGATCGTCGGCGATCGACCGCGCCGCGAAACCCGCGGCGTCGGCATATTGCCCGCTGGCGAGCAGCGCATCCATCAGGTGGTCGTAGAGCGCCTCGGTGAACATCGCTCCCTCCGGCCGACCTCGCTGGAAATCGAGCGCCTGGCGGAGGAAGGGCACCGCGTCGGCCGGCCTGCCCAACTGCAGATAGGCCTCGCCGATCTGCTGCCGCACCACGGCAAGCCGGTCGACTTCGCCGTCGGCCGACTGTTTCTCCGCCAGCGCGCGGAGCAGCGTGATCCGCCGGTCGCCTTCGAAGCGATCCGCCCACAGCGCAAGCTGTTCCTTCGATGCCATGGGCACCAGTGAAGCAAAGACATCCCACGCCCGTGACCGCACTGACGGATCGGGCTCGTTGGTTTCGCTGAGCCGGTCATAGAGGGTGGGCGCGTGCTCAAAGGTCGGCAGCGCCCCCAGCGCGTTGACCGCCTCGAGCCGGACACCGGCATCATCGCTGCTCTCGAGCAGGTGGCTGACGATCGTCTGCGAGGTGTCGAGCTTGCCGAGCTCTGCCAGGCCGCGCAGGGCCGCCCGTCTCACCCGGGGCGTTTCACGCGTGTTGAGCAGCCTGGGAAACAGCGAAAGCGACCGGTCGTCGCGAAGGCGCGCGAGCACCTCGACCACCGCCCCGCGCACGTCCCGCGCGCCCGGGTCGGACGAGCGGGCTTCGAGAATGCTCCGAAGATCGCCCGCAAGCTCCGAAGAGCGCGCCGGGTCGTTTTCGCGCAGCCGCCCGGCGATGTTGCGCAGCGCCTCGGCCGCCCGCTCGGCCACCAGGTACGTGTCGTTGCGCACGAGAGACACCAGCGGGTCGATCACCCGCGGGTTGCCGCTGGGGCCCAGCGCCAGCGCAATGGCCGCCCGCACCTGCGGCGAGCTCTCCTGCGCGAGCTGGCTCAGCAGCGGGTCGATAGCCGCGGCGTCATTGATGTTAAAGAGCGCCCGGGCGACCTGTTCCCGCACCACCGGCGAGCTGTCGCTGATCGCGGCGCGGAGCCGCGTGAGGGCCGCCGGCGCCATCGGCTTGCCCTCGGCGCTTTCGGTTCGCGCGATCCGGGCCCCGGTGGCACGCACCTCGGCCACCGGGCTGTCCAGCAGCGACACGATGCGTGCGGGCCGGTCGGCTTCGGGCAGCAGCCGATATCCCTGCGTGAGCTGAGCGTCGAGCTCCTGGGCCAGCCGGTCATAGCGCTGGCGCACCTGCATCAACTCCCTCGACCGCCTCTGAAGGATCCGCTCCCTGAACACGCCGTCGCCCGCCGCGCGGTTTTCCGCCCACCACTGCCGCCAGGCGGCTAGGTCGCGTCCGTTGGCGTCGAGCCCGGTCATCTCGACCAGCGCATCCATCGCGGCGTTGCGGATCCGCTGGCTCTCGCCCTGGTTTGTCGCCAGCGCCATCAACGATTCGGCCGCCTGCTTCTCCGACTGCAACCCCAGCACACGCACCGCCCGCTCCCGCGCCGCCTCGGCCTGGTTGACGTCCGCCACGTAGTTGACCAGCAGACGCACGACCAGGTCGCTTCCGCGGTAGATCGACAGGGCCTGCGCCGCGGCCTCGGTCAACACCGGGTCCGCCCGCATGAGCGACCGAAGGGCGATGATCGTCTGCTCGTCGTTGGGGTCGGGGCTGGGGTCCTCCGCCAGCGCCCT
>CAZBOE010000102.1:0-206 GCA_964493365.1 uncultured Tepidisphaeraceae bacterium
CGGTCGCGAGCGTAAAGCGACGACGAAACGTGGCGGGCGCCATGCCCACCTCGGCCGCCGCCAGCGCGACCACCCGGGCGCCGGGCGGCGGCATCGCCCGCGCGCCGAATCGCGGGTCGCCCGATCGCGGATCACCCGACTGAGGCTCACTCGATCGCCGATCACCCGATCGCAGCCGCCGAATCGGCGGATGTGCTCACGGTCCG
>CAZBOE010000102.1:307-7272 GCA_964493365.1 uncultured Tepidisphaeraceae bacterium
TCCTGGCTTCGGCGAGTTCGAGCAGAATGCCCTCGATCAGGTTGACGGCGCGGCGCTGCGCCCATCGGTCGCGTCGGCGCGACAGGTCGAGCAGGCGGTCGAACCGGGCCGCGAGGTCGCCCGCGCGTCCGCGCGGGCACGCCTGCGGGGCGACGGGGAAGAGATGGTCCGCCGTCCACCGCGCCACGAGCGGCCCGCGGAAGGCGATAAACCGGTGAAACCAGCACGGCGCCTCGGCGTCGGCGCGTGAGCGGACGGTTGCGGCTCGGAAGGCGATCTGCGGGCCGGGGTATGCCGACCAGAAGTGCGGCCCCCGGAGAACCTGACGCCGACCCGCGATGCGCAGATCGACTGCGCCCGATTCCATAAACTGCAGCGTCTGGTAGCCGATCCATCGCTTGTCGATGTCGTGCGTGCACCGCGGGACCCGCTGACCGAAGAGAAATTCGAGGTCGATCCGGTGCATGGTGCGGCCTTTCTGGCCCTGCCCCATTATCGCCAAAGTGAGCGATAAGTGCAAAACCCGGATTGAACGGTGCATGGCATGTCGCGCCGCCTGTGGCACAGTAAAGCCGTGGCTGAAGCGCCCGGGCCCGCGGCCCGGAGCCGCCCGGCCGGGTAGCGCATATCCGGCGTTTGAGCGTACAACCGTCGGCTATGCACACGTCGTTTAACCGTCACCGCATTTGAAGAGGCCAGCTATGTCGACATCGGCAACCCCCGAAACCATCCGCCTGGGCATCATCATGAACGGCGTCACCGGCCGCATGGGCGCCAACCAGCATTTGGCGCGGTCGATCGTGGCGATCCGCCAGCAGGGCGGTGTGACGACGCCGAGCGGGGCGAAGATCGTGGTCGATCCGATCCTGGTCGGGCGCAGCGCCGTCAAGCTCAAGACGCTATCGGACAAGCACGGGGGCGATATTCCCTTCACCACCGACCTCGCGGGCGTGATGTCGGACAAGAAGTATCAGATCTACTTCGACGCCCAGACCACGCAGATGCGCTTCGAGGCGGTCAAGCAGGCGATCGCGGCGGGCAAGCACATTTATTGTGAGAAGCCGATCGCCACCAGCACCGCCGAGGCGATGGAGCTGGCGCGGCTGGCCGAGAAGGCGGGCGTGAAGAACGGCGCGGTGCAGGACAAGCTGTGGCTGCCGGGCATCCGCAAGCTCAAGTACCTGATCGACACCGGGTTTTTCGGCAAGATCCTCAGCGTGCGCGGCGAGTTCGGATATTGGGTCTTCACCGGCGAAAACCAGCCCGCACAGCGCCCCAGCTGGAACTATCGCGCCGAAGACGGCGGCGGCATCATCGTCGACATGCTCTGTCACTGGCGCTATGTCATCGACAACCTCTTTGGCAATGTCACCGGCGTGAGCTGCCTGGGCGCAACCCACATCGACCGCCGCTGGGACGAGCAGAACAAAGCCTACACCGCCACCAGCGACGACTCGGCCTATGCCACCTTCACGACCGACCAGGACATCGTCTGCCATTTCAACAGCAGCTGGTGTGTGAGGGTCCGCCGCGACGACCTGCTGACGCTGCAGGTCGATGGCACGAAGGGGTCGGCGGTCGCGGGGCTGCGCGGGTGCCGGATCCAGAGCGACGCGATGACCCCCAAGCCGGTGTGGAACCCCGACATCGACAGCCCGATCGACTACTTCGCCAACTGGTCGGAAGTGCCCAGCAACATGATCTATGACAACGCATTCAAAGTGCAGTGGGAACTGTTCCTGCGGCACGTGGCGCTGGGCGAGCCGTTCCCCTGGACGCTCCGCGAAGGCGCCAAGGGCGTGCAACTGGCCGAGCTGGGCCTTGAAAGCTGGAAACAGCGGAAGTGGCTGGATGTGAAACCGTTGGCTTAATTGCCAAAGCGGTGGCGGGCTGCCGGGCGGCGGATCGGCTTCCCCGGCAGCGCTCACCATCGCCCGTTCGCCGCTGATCGCTCTGCACCAGGCATTCGACAATCAGCGCTCAAAGCCCGGCAATCAGCACTAAGCCGTTCTGCCGCACGACTGCTTCCCGTTAACCGGCCAAGGCTCCTCCCATGCCCGCCCCACTTTCACGACTCTGCGTTCACACGATCACCACCAAGCCCTGGTCGCTCGAGCGGGCGGTCGAGCAGTATCACGCGGCCGGGGTCGCGGGGATCACGGTCTGGCGTGACGCGCTCACGCCGCTGGGCGTGGAGGGCAGCGCCAGGCTGCTGGCGGCATCGGGGCTGAAGGTGGTCTCGCTCTGCCGCGGCGGGTTTTTCGTCAGCCCCGATCCGGGCAAGCGCGCCGAAGCCCTCGACGACAACCGCCGGGCGATAGACGAGGCGGCGGCCATCGGCGCGCCGCATGTTGTGCTGGTGTGCGGTGCGGACAAGGGCGTGCCGCTGCCGGCGGCGCGCGACCAGATCGCGTCGGCCATCACCGCCCTGCTGCCCCACTGCGAGAAGACCGGCGTCAAACTCGCCATCGAGCCGCTGCACCCGATGTACGCCGGCGACCGCAGCGCGGTCAACACGCTCAAGCAGGCGAACGACCTTGTCGAGCGGATCGGCTCGCCCCTCGTGGGCGTGGCGGCCGACGTCTACCACCTTTGGTGGGATGACACGCTGGAGAGCGAAATCGCCCGCTGCGGCAAGCTGGACGCCCTGATGGCGTTTCACGTCTGCGACTGGCGCGTGCCCACACGCGATCTGCTGCTCGACCGCGCCCTGATGGGCACGGGGTGCATCGACATCCCACGCATCCGTTCATGGGTCGAGAAGGCCGGGTTCGACGGCATGATCGAGGTCGAGATCTTCAGCAATGAGCTGTGGGCGAAAGACCAGGGAGAGTTTCTGAGCGAGATCGTGGCGGCGTATCAGGCGCATGTGTAGCAGGTGGGTCTGTGGGCGATGCGCCGCAGAAACCCCGACCGGGCGAGTCGGAAGCATGCCTTGGGACGGGGGAGGCCATGCTGGGGGTGGGCGTTTGTGGATGGGCTGGATCACAGGCCGGTTGGTCGCGGGCGAGACGCCCGCGCCACGTGTGACGTGATGCTGTGGGCTTGGGCTTTGTGGTCGAGCTGGATCAAACGCCGCTTGGTCGCGGGCGAGACGCCCGCGCCACGGGGGTAGGTCGCGCGGGGATTGTGCGCGTGGCGGTTGTTGCCGCCGTGCTTTTGGCGAACTGGTCTCTGCGACGCCGGGTTTCGGCGGTGGTCTATTCCACCTGCAGGTCATTGATTCGAATCGTCAGGCCGGGCCCGCGGTGCAGTGTCGAGAGCGTCAGCCCCCCGGACTGCGCGTAGGCTTCCCATGTGAACGTGCGGGTGGTTTGCGCGTTGGGGATGTAATCCCACGCCACCGGCAGGTCGGTCTGCGGGTCGATGTACCAGTGATACTGGTCGCCCGGCGTCAGACCGACACGGGCGAAGCTGAGCTTGAGCACGTGCACGGTTTTGCCGTCGCGCTCGACCGTGCCGCCCGACGCGAGTTCGGTGCCGGGGTCGTTGATCTTCAGCGGCGCCAGAAGCCAGTAGGTGTCGTTGGTCCAACGGGCGAAGGCGGCCTTCTCGTCTTCGGTGTAGGTGGCGGGGTCTTTCTTCAGGTCGACCGCGACGGTTTTTTCGCCCGAGCTGTCGCGCCATGTGACGGTGTCGACGCCGCGGGCAAGGTCCCAGTCGTGGGTTGCCGACATGATCACCTTGCCGTCGCGCTCGACATCGAAGGTGAAGCGGACGCGCTGGGTGTTGGCCCAATTGTCGCCGCCGCTGGCTTTGATCACCCGGGCGGCCAGCGCCCGCGCATCGGCATCGCTGGCCGGCTGCGTGGTCTGCGCCGCGACGACGCCGGTGATCAATCCCATTGTGACCGCTACGACCGCAAACGCCGCTGTGCGCATGTCAGCACCTCTCGAAGAAAGCCTGCTTGTCCGTCATACTCGCGGGGACACCGATGACCCCGCCGACCGGCTTACATCCTAGCACGCACGATCGGCTCAGGCTGGCGATCGGGGTGTTTGCCGTCGCGCTGACGGCGCTGATCGCGTATCTGCCGGCATTGTCGGCCGGGTTTATCTGGGACGACCCCGACTACGTGATCAACAACCCGACCCTCCGCGACAGGCTCGGGCTCTGGCAGATCTGGACCGACCCGCTCTCGCTGCCGCAGTGGTATCCGCTCGTGCACACCACGTTCTGGATCGAGTATCAGATCTGGGGCCTGTGGTCGCCGGGGTATCACGCGGTCAACGTTCTGCTGCACATCGGCTCGTGTGTGCTGATCCGCCGACTGTGTGTCGAGCTGGGCCTGGGCGAGCTGACCGGCTGGGCCGCAGCGGCGCTGTTTGCGGCACACCCGGTCAATGTCGAGTCGGTCGCGTGGATCACCGAGCGGAAAAACGTGCTCTCGCTGCCGCTGGCGCTGGCGGCCGTCGTGACCTACCTGCACTGGCGTGGCCCCGCGCGGGCAGGCGACCAGCGGGCAAGCGACCAGCCGGCGAACGACCGGTGGGCGGCGCTGCGCGTTTACCTCGCGGCAGTGGGGCTGTTCGTGGCCGCGATGCTGAGCAAGACGGTGGTCGCGGCTGTGCCGGCGGCGCTGCTGGTGATTGCCTGGTGGCAGCGCGGGCGGATCGACCGGCGCGACCTGCTTTCGACCGCGCCGATGTTCGCGATCGGCATCGCGCTGGGCCTGACGACCGCGATGATCGAGCGCCATGTCGTCGGCGCCGGAGGACCGCTTTTTGACCATTCACCGGCCGAGCGCGTGCTGATCGCCGGGCGGGCGGTGTGGTTTTATCTTGCGACGCTGGCGTGGCCGGGCGGGCTGGTGTTCATCTATCCGCGGTGGTCGCCTGATGCCGGATCGCCGGGGCAGTGGCTGTTTCCGCTGGCGGCGGTCGCGGCGCTGCTGGCGCTGTATCTGCTTCGACGTGCGATCGGCCGAGGGGCCATGGCGGCCGGCGCGATCTATGTCGGCACACTGCTCCCGGCGCTGGGGTTCCTCAACGTCTACCCGCATCGCTACAGCTTCGTGGCCGACCACTTTCAGTATCACGCGAGCGTCGCGATGTTTGTGCTTGCGGCGGCGGGCGTCGTCCGGTTGTCGCGGTGGATGGGTGCGGCGCCTCAGCCGGCGGCGGCCCGGGCGCTGGCGCTGACCGCGATGCTGTCGATCCCGCTCGCGGGCGTGACCCATCGCACGTCGCGACACTACGCATCGGCGCAGACACTGTGGTCGTGGGTTGAGTCGGCCAACCCGACCACCTGGGTCGCGCCGCTCAACCTGGGCCTGATCGAAGCCGAGGCGGCGGGCGCCGCCGCGCCGCAGGAGCGCGAGGCGAGGCTGTCTCGCGCGCGGGCGTGGTTTGAGCTGGCCTATCAGCGGGCGCCCGACGTGCCCGACACGGCCCGCAACATCGCGGTCGGGCTGACCCGCGAGGGCCGGGACGGCGAAGCGGTCGACCTGCTGACCCGCGCGATCGAGACCTACCCGGACAACATCGGCATGTCGTCGCTCTATACGCTCCGCGGCAACGCGCTCGAGCGGCTCGGGCGAAGCGAGGAGGCGCTGTCTGATCATCGCAAGGCGGTGGCGCTGCAGCCGCGCAACGGTGTGGCGCTGTCGGCGCTGGTCCGCATGTTGATCGCGCGCGACCGCGGGGCGGAGGCGATCGCGCCGCTCGAGCGTTACACCCGCGCATTCCCGCGCGACGCGTCGGCGTGGCGTGCGCTGGCGATGTTGCTCGAAGAGGCCGGGCAACCCCAGCGGGCGGCCGCCGCACGACTCGCGGCCGACCGATGGCAGGCCGTCGAGCGGCAGCGATAGAGCGTTAGCCTGCGCCGCAGCTCTGTGGCAAAGCTCAGCGCTGGGAAGAAGCGGGCGGCAGGCCCGTCGCCTTATTGACGCCGGCGCCGGCCGACAGCAGCGCCGCGATGGCGCGGCCGGTGTCTTCCAGCCGATCGCCCGCCTCGGCCAGGGCTTCCTCGAGCGTCATCGGGCGGTTGCACAGCGACATGACGGCGGCAAAGTGCCGGCGCAGAGCGGGCCGGCTGTGCGGGTCGCCCCGCCCCGCCACCGCGACGCAGGGCACGCCTGCCTCGCGAGCCGTGCGGGCGACGCCGGCTGTCGCCTTGCCCGCCAGCGATTGGGCGTCGAGCGAGCCTTCGGCGGTGATGCACAGCGCCGCATCGGCCAGCCGCTCGCGCAGCCGCGTCGCTTCGATCACGATGTCGATGCCCGGGCGGATCGTGGCGCTGAAGAACGCGAGCATGGCAAAGCCCAATCCGCCGGCCGCCCCGGCGCCGTGGGCCTGCGCGACGTCGTCCACCAGCGACCGCTGCGCCAGCCCGCGAAGCTGGGCGTCAAACCATTCGACGTCGCCGGGCGATGCGCCCTTCTGCGGGCCAAACACCCTTGCCGCCCCCTGGGGTCCATAGAGCGGGCTGGACACGTCGGCCGCCACGACGATGTCGACGCGATCGAGCGGCGAGCCGCGGCCGCGCTTGATGGCATAGATGTCGGCGAGGTCTCGCCCGCACAGCGGGTCGGTCATCGAGACGGGCTCGCCGTCGCGGCGGAGGATGGTCATGCCCGCCGCCTGGCAGCAGCCCAGGCCGCCGTCGACGGTGGCGCTGCCGCCGATGCCGAGAATGATCCGCCTCGCCCCGGCATCGACCGCGGCGCGGAGGAGTTCGCCCGTGCCGAAGGTGGTGGTGTTTTTCGGGTTACGCAGCGCCGCGGGCACCAGCGCCAGCCCCGACGCCGCCGCCATCTCGATGACCGCGGTCGTGCCGTCGCCCAGCAGGCCCCACTGCGCCTCGACGCGCGTGTCGGCCAGCGGGCCGGTGACGGTGGTCTGCATGATCCGCCCGCCCGTCGCCCCCACCAGCGCCGCGACCGTGCCCTCACCGCCGTCGGCGACCGGGCACTGATCCACCCGCAGCGCCGGGCCTGCCGCCGTCAGCCCGTCAGCCAGCCGCCG
>CAZBOE010000102.1:7376-16053 GCA_964493365.1 uncultured Tepidisphaeraceae bacterium
GGAGTCGCGATGCGTGGTGCGTGATGCGTGGTGCGTGGTGCGTGGTGCGTGGTGCGTGGTGCGTGGTGCGTGATGCGTGATGCGTGCAGGATGGTGGCGGTCGGGCGGCCGCCTGGCGCTGTTGGCGGGGGCGATGTTCTGCCGGCGCGCCGGGCGTGGAGGATGCGCGCTACTTTCCCGCGCCGGTCACGGGCAGAGTGCTTTCTCTCACCCGCGACTGGATGTTGTCCAGCACGTTCATGAAGTTGATGTAGCTGTCGTAGGGCGATTCGTAGGGGCTGAAATATCTGTGCACGTCGCCGTCAGACCAGAACTTCGTGCACATGTAATAGAAGTGGTCGCTCGTGGTGATGCGACGCCAGTCGTCGAGCAGGTCGGCGTCGCTCTTTTCCTTGAGCTTGGACTCAAGCTTGTACAGCTCATGCAGCGCGTTGCTCTGCATGGCGTTGCCCAGCCAGGCCGAGAGGTCGCGCTCGGTGTCGGCCCATGAGGTCATGTGGGGAACATCGATCTCGCCCACCGGCTGATGGGCGTCGATCACCTGCGAGGGCGTGAGGAAGTCGTTGTTGCCTGCCCGCATGATCGCGCCGGGCATGTGGCGGAGGAAGTCGAAGATGCCGGTGTCGGCCCACTGGTGCTCGCCGAAGGTCTCGTAATCCATGAACAGGTTGCAGACATAGCCGTTGCCGTTGATCTGGTTGACCCACGTGGCGAACTTGTCGGCCGTCAGCGGCCACTGCTCCCAGCTTCGGTTGGAAAACCGGAAGGCGATGTCATCGCTGAGGCGATAGTTCTTGAGCAGCAGCTTGATGTTGTCGGTGTGCGGCGGCTTGTACACGAAATTGGGGCTGCGAAACCCCAGTACACGGTCGGCGCCCTCGGCCAGGATGGCGTCATAGCCCATGTGCGACACGAAGTGGGCCAGGTCGTTGTTGTAGATCAGCTCCGTGTTGCGGAAGACCCGCGGCTCCTGCCCGAAGAGCGACTTGATCTTCTCGCGGTGCAGATCGACCTGCGCCCGAAACTCGTCGCGGCTGTAGAGAAAGCTGAGCGAGTGGTGATAGGTCTCGGACAAAAACTCGACACAACCCGTCCGGGCCAGCGCGATCAGTTGATCCATCACCTCGGGCACCGACCGCTCGAACTGCTCGAGCGCCACGCCCGTGATCGAAAACGCAATGCGAAACCGCCCGTCATGCTCGCGGATGGTGTCGAGCAGCGTCCGCGTGGCCGGCAGGTAACACTTCGTCGCCACCTTGCGGCAGATCTCCGCGTTTTTGTGGTCGTCGAAATAATGCCGGTCGGTGTCAAAGACGCTGTAGCGCCGAAGCCGGTAAGGCTGGTGCACCTGAAAGTAAAAGCAGACGGAGGCCATGCACAGTCCTGGGCAAGTCGGTCGCAGCGGCTGCGGGGCGGTTGGTCTGCCAGACCCGCGATTCGAGTCGCAGCGATGATACAGCCGCGCCCCCGTCGGCGTAACTCTCAAGCACGACATCTCTCAGACCGCCGATCGCTCACGTCACCGATTGATGAGGCGACCGACCTGTCAGTGCCCCGATCACGCTCGACGGTGATCGCGCCGGCGTGGTCTGCGTGGCCCCGCGCCGCCGACATGCATCATGCGTCGGCGGCGACGGACGATCGACCGGCAATTTTCGCCGGTCGAGCGAAGTGCGCCGTGGCAAGATGCCGATTACGCGATGCGATGTCGCCACACGCCATGCCCCGCGATACCACGCCCGCGCCGATGCCAGGCCACATCGAGGCGAATCTGCCCGGAAAGCCGCTTGTCTGGGCGCACGGGCGGCTCCTGCGGCCCGACGCGGGGGCGTTGTGTCTGGCGAAATAGACTAGAATGCCAGCGATGAGCGCCGTCGAAACGCCCGAGCCCGTGCCCGCAACACGCCCGAAGATCGGGCCGATCGAACTGCCCGTCCCGCTGTGTCAGGCCGGGCTGGCGGGCTACAGCGACCGCGCGATGCGCGTCGTGGCGCGGCGGCGGGGCTGCCCCTATGCCGTCACCGAGGCGCTGCTCGATGTCATCCTGCTCTCGGGCGGGCAGGGGCTCAGAAAGAGCATCGACATCAACGACGAAGATCATCCCGTGGCCGGGCAGATCATCGGCTCTGACCCGCAGCCCATGGCTGCGGCAGCGAAAATCCTGGCCGAACACGGCTACGACGTGATCGACCTCAACTTCGCCTGCCCGGTGAAGAAGATCAAAAACCGCGCGCGGGGCGGGCACATGCTCCGCGACATCGACCGCGGGCGGGCGATCCTGTCGGCCGTGCGTGATGCCGTGCCGGCCGACATCCCCACGACGGTGTCGATGCGCCGGGCGTTTGACGATTCGGCCGAGAGCCGCGACCTGTTCTACCAGCTCATCGAGAGCGCCTGGTCGGCCGGCTACAGCGCGGTCCGCGTGCATGGTCGGACCGTTGAGCAGAAATATCAGGGCCGGGCCGATCGCGACTTTCTCGCCCGGCTCAAGCGCGACTTTCCCGACCGCACGATCATCGGCAGCGGTGACGTCTTCACCGCGCACGACGTGGTCGACCTGCTCACCCGCACCCGCGTCGACATCGCCTGGATCGCCCGCGGCGCCATCGGCAACCCGTGGATCTTCGCCCACGCGGCGGCGCTGCTGCGGGGCGAGGCGATCGCGCCGCCAACCGTGCACGAACAGCGCGAGGCGCTGCGCGAGCATTTCGCGGGCGCGATGCAGATTCACGGGGAATCGCTGGCCGGCCGGCGCATGCGGAAAATGGGGATCAAGTATTCCCGCTTCCATCCGCAGGGCCAGACGGTGTGGAAGGAGTTCATCGCGGTTCACAGCCTGCGCGACTGGTCGGGCGTGCTCGACCGCTGGTATGCCGACGACGCACCGGGCGTGTGGCCGGACCCGAGGTCGGCCGACGAAGTCAACGACGGCGCGCCCGACGCCGGCGGCCGCGTGCAGCCCGACGCCGACCCCAACTCCCCGGAGGCCCTGCAAAGCTGCGAGGTGGCATCGTGAGCAGGCGGGGCAAGAAGCCGCGCTCGACGAAGCCGACGCCGGCGCTCGGCCCGCAGCGCCCGGCCGACGAAGCTGGCAAGAGCGATGCGGAACAGCCCGCACAATGGTCGCTCGCGGAACGCGTGTGGGCGGCGATCCTCGCGGTGTCGATCGCGACGGGGCTGGTGATGACGTGGGTGATGCCGGCCTAAGCGAGCCCGTGGATCTGGGCTCAGAAACCCGCCCTGAAACACTCATCCACATCGATCTTCAGGTCGGGCATCGAAATCGAGCGGGCGGTCTGGCCGCGCGAGTACTCCTGGTGATCGACGTAATTGTCGCCTTCCAGTTTCAGCACGAGAATGACCTGCTTCTGTGGATCGACGATCCAGTATTCACCGATGCGTGCGTCGGCGTAATCCTGGCGCTTTTTCCAGTAATCGCGCTCGGGGTTATCGGGGCTGACGACCTCTACGACCAGATCGGCGCCGTGCCAGTATTGGCTGGATCGCCGCTCATCCGATTCGTTCCACAGCACCGAGACATCGGGCTCGCGGAAACGGCCGGCAGCCACCCTCACGCGGAATGGTGCGGGCACAGCGACGCCTCTCTTCCGCTGACGCAGAAGCGAGACGACCGCTTGATAGATGTGCATCGTGATCCACTGGTGAAGCTCATCCGGAATGGGCAGAAATTCCAGATAACCGTCGGTCAGTTCGACCAGCTTGTTGGTCTCCAGCGCGAGATAATCCTGAGGCGTCCACGACCCCTGATAGGGGAACATGTCCACCAGCTCCCACGTCGGACGCTTTTCGTACGCTGTGCTGTGCATATGCTTATTCCGGGCGACCTGCGGCGGTAAACTTACCCGCGGATTACGCCGCTTTCACCGGAAAAACCGTCGCGAAGCCAGGGGGCAGACGATCGACCATGCACTCCAAGACACCCCCGCGAAACCGGCTGGCCAAGGTTCTGCCCGAGCCGTGGCGGAAGATGCTCGTGGCCCGCGGTGTGCCCAAGCGGAAATACACCGCCGTCTGCCGCGCCACCCTCACCGGCGGCCGGGTGATCGACGACTTGATCATCGAAGAGGGCTGGATCATCGCCACCAGCCGCGAGGGGCTGGCCGGCGTGTTTGAACAGCGGATCGACTTCGATCCGCGGGAGATCGAGACACTCGAGCTCACGCAGTTTGTCTGATCGCCCGCCGGATCGGCAGCCCGCCGGTGCGATTTCACCTGCTCGATTCACTGATACGGAGCATCGTTAGTTCGCGCGGCCGCAACAGTGCAATTGCCTGCTTCGCAGGCAGTCAGAAAGATGAGCCGGGGCGAGAATTAGCTCGCTTCCGCATGACCCATGCCCTCACGCAGCATTCGCATCGCGATCGTCGGCCAAAGCCCCTGCGAGGGCTGCGGGGCGTGGTGTTGCCGCCAGAACGGGCACGACTATGCCGCCATTCTCGAGCCCGATGAGCTTCCGCGCTTCCGCCCGTTTGCGGCGACCGCGGTCTTCGCCCCGCCGTCGGCCGACCCCCATGCCCCGGCCCGCACGGAATACGTTCTGCCCTATGTGGCCGGGCGATGCCAGTTCCTGGGCGACGACAACTTGTGCACCATCTACGACGCCCGCCCCCGCGCGTGCCGCGCCTTCCAGTGCATCGACCACTTCCACGCGCAGGGCCATGGCCGGCACGGGCCATTCCTGATCCGCAACCCCGATGCGCTGCGACAACTGGAAGCCAGCCAGCGCACAGGTGAGTGAAAGTCGGGAGTGAAAGACGGGAGTGAACGACGGGAGTAAACGGGCGAATCGTCCCGACGTTTCGCCCGGCGCGACGGGCGGCGCGAGCCCCCCGGCGGGCAGCAGCCAAGGGCCCTGCTCCCCGAGGTCAGCCCCAGACCGGTGCCCTCGTTCGCTCGTTGACGGTTTCAATGCGTCGCCAGCCGCACTCACGCACTGCTTCATTCCCTACCGTTATCCCCCCGTCCGCCTGGGCACGTTGATCTTGCTCGCGCCGGCGCCGAAAACCTGGTTTCTGGCCACCTGGTTGTGCTGGTCGTGACCGAAGGCCGGCTTGTTCGCGGCGGCAGCGCCGCCCGTGCCCATCGCACCGGCCGACGGCTTGAGGCTGCTCTTGATCTGCTCGATGGTCGAGCCGCCCGATGCGCCGGCCGAGCCGCCTTTGCCGCCCGACTTGAGCGCGTTGCGGGCCGCGAGCATCGCCGCCGCGGTCTTCGCCGCCCCGGCGGTATCGACCGGGGAAACGCCCGCGCCGCCGGCCGCGGATTGCTTGCCTGCTTTGCTTCCAACTGATTTTTTGGGTGTCTTTGCCATAGTCATTCCTGTGTATTTCTATCGAAGGGGCGATCGAACGAGCCGATTCGCCGTGTCTGATGGATCGTCACCGCGGCAGATCGGCTCGAGGTTCTCGATGCACTTCCCGAGCGTGATCTCCAGCGGGCGGATGAGAAGCTTGCCGGCGAAAGCCCCGTCTGAGATCCCCATCTGAAAGCCCCGTCCGGTGGTCTCGGCGTCGGCACGAAACCGGCCGCGGCGAAGCATCGCTTCGATCACAAGCTCTCCAGCCGCTGCTGTTTGTCGAGGTCCATCAGGGCTTTGACCAGCGGCTCCATGCCGCCCTGCAGGACGGCGTCGAGGTTGAAGTTTTTCTCGCCACCGCCTTCGCCGCCCAGGCGATGGTCGGTGCAGCGGTTCTGGGGGAAATTGTAGGTGCGCACGCGCTGTGAGCGGTCGCCCGAGCCCATCATGGCTTTGCGGGCGCTGGTGAGCTGCGCGTGCTGCTTCGCCTGTTCGGCTTCATACAAACTCGCCCGCAGCAGCGCCCACGCACGCTCCTTGTTCTGTGTCTGGCTCTTGTGCTCGGTCATCTTGAAGGTCAGCCCGCTGGGCTTGTGGCGGATGAACCAGCCGGTCTCGACCTTGTTGACGTTCTGCCCGCCCGGACCGCCGCCGCGACAACCGAACTCTTCGACATCCTTGGGGTTGATGTCGATCTTCACATCGGGCATCTCGGGCAGCACCGCCACGGTGGCGGCGCTGGTGTGAATGCGGCCCTGGGTCTCGGTCTCGGGAACGCGCTGCACGCGGTGGCCGCCGCCTTCGAAGCGGAAATGGAGATAGGCGCCGTCACCCTTGATGTTGACGATGCACTCCTTGAACCCGCCCCGCTCCGATTCCGAAAAATCAGACACGTCAAACCGCCATCCATGCCCCTCGGCGTATTTGCGGTACATCTCATACAGATCGCGCGCAAACAGCGCCGCCTCTTCGCCGCCCGTGCCGGCGCGGATTTCGAGGAAAAAGCTGTCGACCTTGGCCCCCTCGTCCTCGGCGGCAACAAACTCGTCTTTGAGCGCCTCGCCCAGCTCGCCCAGCTTGGCCTGCGCCCCGGGCAGTTCGGCGGCCGCCAGCTCGGCCATGTCGGCGTCCCCCGATGTCGACAACTCGACCAGCTCACCCACCTGCTTCTGGGCGGCGAGATACTCCCGGTAGCGTGCGACGGCTGGTTCGAGCTGGCCCGACTCCTTCGAAATCGCCACCATCCGCGCACCCGACGCGAGCACGGCCGGGTCGTTGAGCTGAGCCTGGAGCGCGTCAAACCGCTCGGCCATGTCGGCAAGCTTTTTCAGCAAATTAGGCGGAACCGCTGTAATGACATCCGTTGTCGACATGATCACCGATCCAGATACATCTGCCCCCCGCCTCAACTCCGCAATCCGATTCCAGCCTGCGCTATTCGACCCGCCCTGTTCGAATCACACGATTCGAGCGACGCGATGCAAGCCAACCGGGCTGGGTGGCCGATCGGCCGAGCCTGATCGACCTGGCCGGATCAGCCCGCCTGATCAACCGGCACGGGTCACCCGGCACGGTTTGAGCGCCGATGGCTCGGTGCACGCCGCCCGGCCGGCGCTGGCCGACCGGCACGTTGATCTCATCGGCCCGCTAACGCTCCGGCGGGCGGACCAAGCTGCTTGCGGCGAAGGTGAATGGGATCATCTCCAGAGTGTATGTCGCGATCCGCGGCCGTGGTAGCGACGCACACCCAGGGTCGCCTTCGCCCAGCGAGCGGCCCAGCATCGGCAAATTTTGCGCCTGCCGCCGATCACACGCACATCCGACGCCGGGCATTCGATTCAAACGACCGTCGCCCGTGATGACTGTTGCCCGTGATGACTGTCGCCTGTGACGACAGTTGCGCCATCGCCCCGCCGCACCCGCCTGCCTCACACAACGGGCTTTCTTACGCCGCCGGCACTCATTGAATCTTAACAAACCTCGCCTACGCTCGGCCATCTGGGAGAGGGGTTACTGCCCAAACTGACGTCAAACTGCGAAGGAGCCTCCGATGCGCACCTGGATAACTGCCGTTGTCGGCATGGCGGTCTGTGTGTCTTCCTCGATCGCCCTCGCCCAGACCCGTCTTCAGGGCGCGGGCGCCAGCTTCCCCAATCCGCTTTATCAGCGGTGGGCGGAAGACTTCCACAAGTCGCACGAGGCGATCCAGGTCGATTATCAGTCGACCGGTTCGGGCGCGGGGATCAAGGCGATTACCGACAAGACGGTCGATTTCGCCGGCTCTGACGCGCCGATGAGCCGCGCCGAGCGCGAGCGGGCCCCGGCCGAGGTGCTGCACCTGCCGACGGTGGCTGGCGCGGTCGTGCCGGCGTACAACCTGCCCGACCTCAAAGAGCCGCTCAACCTGTCGGGCGAAGTGCTGGCCGACATCTATCTCGGCACCATCACCCGCTGGAATGACCCCCGCATCGGCGAGCTCAACGAAGGCGTCACGCTGCCCGACATGGCGATCTCGCCGGTCTACCGCGCCGACTCGAGCGGCACGACCTTCGTCTTCACCAACTACCTTTCGACCCAGAGCAAGGCGTTTCGCGAGCAGGTCGGCCCGGGCAAGGAAGTGAAGTTTCCGCGCGGTCAGGCGGCCCCTCGAAACGACGGCGTGACGGCCGCCATCCAGCGAACCGCGGGCTCGATCGGCTACATCGAGCTCAACTTCGCCATCGCCAACAAGATTCCCTATGCCGCGGTGAAAAACCGCGCGGGCAATTTCATCCTCGCCACCCCCGCCACCACCAGCGCCGCGGGCGAAGGGGCGGTCGAGTCGATGAAGAACAACCTCGCGGTCAACATCTGGAATCAGCCGGGCGAGCAGGCCTATCCGATCTCGGCGTTCACCTATGTCATCGTCTATAAAGACCTGGGATATCTCGGCAGCCGCGAGAAGGCCGAGGCGCTGGTCACCTTCCTCCGCTGGGCCGCGACCGAAGGACAGGAGACCGCCGACGACCTCGACTACGCCCCGCTGAGCGAAGGCGTGCAGACGAAAGTGCTCGAAGCGATCGACGGCCTCACCTTCGAAGGTCAGCCGCTCTCGAACCACTGAACCACCCGGCGATGGCAAGCCGCCAAGCCGCGGAACGGGCCGACCGCCTGAAGCCGTCCGACGCCCGACCTGACGCCAAACCGTGACCTGTTGAGCAACCCGGTTGATACCATCACCCCGCCGATCGAGGTCAGCCTGCCACGGGCCCCGGCCTTCGGGGCGACCCGCGCGCCGCTGTTCAGCAGTGACCGCATCCTTGCCCTGCTGACCCGGATCGCCGCGCTGACCTTCTTCGTCCCGATCATCATGGCGATGGG
>CAZBOE010000103.1:0-15998 GCA_964493365.1 uncultured Tepidisphaeraceae bacterium
GTGCCCCCGCACGACGGTCGTTCCGACGCCCACCCCGGGCCACCACCCCCGGCCACACACGATGAACGCCCAGCGCACCGCGACCGTACGCCAGCCCCCAAGGCTGTTCGTGACCGACCGCCACCCCCGCCAGGGCGACAGGCGCAGAAACTGCCGGGCGTCGCCGGCGCAGCACCAAGCCCGTCGGCCGTGGCCGGGCTTTTGCATCGGCCGCCCTTGGCAGGATAGGGCGACCCCTCCCATACGATAAGTTGGGGTAAATATGACACCTTGTCGAGCTACGACGGATTTCGGTATTGAGTCGAAGTTCAGGGTCGGTTAAATTTCCGCTCGCAAATCATTGAGGTCTGATTAAGTCGCGGCGGATGTCGTGGATCGCGACGACGCCGCGTGTTGCCGAGTGTCCGCTAAACGGTCGTTGGCCCGCCTGGGCAGGGTGTGGCCGTCGCCTTCGGACGCCGGCGGGCAAAGTCTGGTCAGGGTCGGGTCAGGTCTGTTGGGTTGTCCGCTGTTCATGACAGGGTTGCCGGCCGCAACGGCGTTTCGTCTGAGCGTGTCGTGGTCGAGTGTGTTTTGGCCAGGCGTGTCATGCCCAAGTGTGTCGTGGTCGGGCGGCTTCCTCTCGATGTCCTTTGATGCATTGCCTTGGAAAGTGGGTTGGGAGAATGAGCATGACGGTGCACGCGATCGGAGCCGAGGTTTCGCACCGAAACGCCGCCGTGTCGTCGCGTGCCGGCGGGCCCGGCTCGACCGGCCGGCGCGCCGGTCATCGGCGCAACGGCGGCCGCGAGCAGTTTGATGCGATTCTGTCCGATCCGCCGACCGCCGACGGTCGAAAGGACCGCGCAGCGCCCGTCGCCGGGCCGGCCGACGATGCGCCCCTTTCGCCCGACCTGAAGCTTCGCATCATGGGCCGCTATTGGCGTCACCTGCTGGCGATGGAACAGCGCGACCCCTGGCAGCCCCGCACCCGCGCGCTCGCCCGGGAGATGCTCCGTGAAGACCCGTCGCGGCCGGTCGATGCGGCGTTCGAAGCGCAGGGCCGCGCCCAGATCGCGGTGGTCATCCCCACCAAGAACGAGGCCGAGCACATCGTCGAAGCCGTGCGCAACGCGCTGCTGCTGGGCGCCGAGGTGTTTGTCCTCGACAGCGGCAGCACCGACGGCACCCAGGGCCTGGCGCGCCTCGCGGGCGCGACGGTCGTCGAGCGGCGATTCACCAACTATTCCGAGCACAAGAACTGGGGCCTGGACAACCTGCCCATGAGCGCCCCGTGGGTGTTCATTCTCGACGCCGACGAACGCGTCACCCCCGAACTGCGACGGCACATCCACACCGCGGTCAATTCGCCCGCGTCGGCCGACGGGTATTACATCAACCGCGTCCTGCTGTTCATGGGCCAGACCGTCCGACACGGCGGGCTCTATCCGTCGTGGAACCTCCGGCTGTTCCGCCGGGGAATGGCGCGCTACGAAGAGCGGGCGGTGCACGAACACATGGTCTGCCGCGGCGAGGTACGCCACATGGCCGGCGAGATGCTCCACATCCGCACCGAGCCGATCGCCACCTATATCGCCAAGCACGTCCGCTATGCCGACCTCGAAAGCGGCGAGTGGGTCAAGCGCATCACCGGCGAAGGCGGCGGCGAAAAGCCCGCCATCCTCTTCCGCCGGGCGCTCGCCTGGCGGCAATGGCTCAAGCGCGAGGTGTGGCCCTATGTGCCCGCCCGACCCGCGTGGCGATTCCTGCATATGTTCGTCGTTCGCCTGGGCGTCCTCGACGGCCGCGCCGGCTGGCATCTCGCGCTGCTCATGGCGAGCTATGAGCACATGATCAGCGTGCTCTACCGCGAGAAACTCGCCCGGCTCGGCGAACCGCTCGGCCCCGTCGCGCCGCAGCGCCGCGCCGTGATCGACCAGCGCCGCGGAGCACCCCCCGCCCACGCCGAACCCGCCCGCGCCTGACGAAAGTCCCCGGCAGCGCGGCCGCTTCGCCGACCCCGCGTCAGCGCCGGCCATCCCGTACCGATTCCGCCCAGTACGCGCTCGCGCGGCACTGACGACGGCGCGACGGTGACGCCCGCAAAGTCCGCGGCCCATGGTTTGCCGACCTCTTCCAGAAACCAACGCACGTCAGCCTGCCGCGACGGCGCCAAGTGTAAGTTGTCTCACCAGCGGTGATTTTCTCGGCGTCTGGCGCGTCCGATAACCTGCGGGCGGGTTGTCATTCGCGGGCGACGATCGGAGATCATCCGCGTGCGGTTGCAGTTTTCGAACGCCGCCCCGCGCGACCGGCGGCGTCGTGCCGATATCAACCGGCCATGACCGACGTCTCGGGGTGAGCGGCCTTGGAAGGGCCGGCCCCCGGGGAAGCGCCGGCGGCAGGACGTGTCAGTGAGCCAACGGAGCGGGAGAGTAGACGTGCATCAGGAGATTCCACCCCGTCAAGGCCGCCCGCGCCGCCGCCCGTGGTCACGCGACAGCGAGGCGGCCGACGCGACGCCCGATCGCGGCCATGCGAATGACCCGCAGGCCTATCGCACCCCGCCCGGGCGCAACCAGCACAACCCCACTCGGCCTGATCGCGGTGAGGCACATAACGCCCCGCTCACGCCCGAGCCGCTCGAGCCGCGACGCCTCATGGCCTCGGTCGCCGAGGTCGCGACGCCGCGGGGGCTCGAACTCCACATCACCGGCACCGACCTCGACGACCAGATCCACCTCGCCCCGGCCGACGATGCTTCCGCGCAGGGCGACGCGGCGCCGACGCCATCGGGCCTGCTCGTGAGCGCCGGCGGTCAGACCACCACCTGGCACGGCGACTACGCCGCCATCCGCATCGACGCTGGCGCGGGCGACGATGTCGTCACCGTACATGCCGATGTGGTCGTCGCGGTCTGGCTCATCGGCGGCGACGGCAACGACACCCTCTCCGGCGGCTCCGGCGACGACCACCTCTACGGCGGCGCTGGCGACAACCTCCTCGTCGGCAACACAGGCGATGACACCCTCATCGCTGTCGGAGGCGGGGTCGATCAGATCCTCGGCGGCGAGGGAAACGATGTCTTCTGGGTCGACGCCGCCTACACCAACGGCCGCGGCCGAAATCGGGTGGCCCTGCCGGGCGACACCGTGCTCGACGCCTCCGACCACGAACACATGACCGGGTCAGTGCAGTCGATCCGCACGCTCGTCTCGCCCACCGAGGCCTCGGTCATCCGCGGGCGTGTCTCGCTGAGCCGCTCGGCGTTCCGCGTGTCGGGTGAGAACGACCTGCTCGGCCAAAGCCTCGCCGACCCGCGCGTGCCGACGGTCGATGCCGGGCAGTACACCTATCGCGATTTTTCCGATCGCCCGCTCTTCGCGGCCGGCGGCCCGTCTGCCGATGACATCCGCCAGGGCGGACTGGGCGATTGCTACTTCCTCGCGGCGCTGGCGAGCGTGGCGGAGGAAAACCCCGACCTGATCCGCCGGCGCGTGATCGACCTGGGCGACGGCACCTACGGCGTTCACCTCTCGCGCGGGCGGAGCCAGTTTTATCTGCGCGTCGACGGCGACCTGCCCGCGCGGGCGGATGGTGATCCGGCCTATGCCGGGCTCGGACACGACGACAGCACGTGGGTGGCGCTGATGGAAAAGGCCTTCGCCTTCTTCCGCGGCGGCGGTCGGGGCTACGCCGCGATCACCTCGGGCTGGATGACCGAGACCTATGCCGCCCTGGGCCTGCGCGGGAAGACCCACCGCGCCAAGGGCGAGGCGGCGCTGGCGCGACTGCTGTCGCGCGAGCTCGACGCGGGCAAGGCCGTCACGCTGGCGACACGCTCACGCGTGGCCGATGAGCTCAACGTCGTGCCCCGGCACGCCTATGCCGTCATCGCCCTGACGTTTGACCCGAACGGCAGGCCGACGGGCGTTGTCCTGCGTAACCCCTGGAACGCCGACGGACCCATCGGATCGCTCGACGACGCCAACGACGGCATCGTCACGCTCTCACTCCGCGACGCCTCCCGCATCAGCGCGGGCGTGGTGTCGAGCTTCGCCTGAGGCTCCGCGATCGGAGGGGCTGTGAGATGGGCCAGGCTTGATCCGCGCTCGCCTTGTCGTGGCACGGGCTACCAGCCCGTGTCATCGCAAACGTGGCAAGAGGCCGGCGCGCAAGAAGACGAGGCAGACAGATCGGGAACCCACGGGCTGGTAGCCCGTGCCACCTACTGGCCAGTGACACCCGCTGGCCAGTGACTGCTGGCGCGTGCCACTGTGACACAAGCCCGGCGGACAATCCGACGCCGACCACCCTCTCCCTGTTCACCTGGCCTGCTACTCACCCGCGCCGGGCGGCCCATCCTCGTCGGCCGCGCTATCGTCTGACGGAAAACTTTCGTCCGAAGATGCGTCGTCGCCCGCCGCGACGTCGTCGGATGCGGCGCCTTCATCAGCGCTTGCATCGGCAGCGACGCCGGCGGCGGATGACGCGGCCGCTTCCGATGAAGCGCCCGCCGTTGTCGCCGCTTCCTCGGCCTCCACCTTCGCCATCGCGACGAGTCGGTCGCCTTCGTCGATGCGGATCAGCCGCACGCCCGCGGCGTTTCGGCCGGTCTCGCGGATCTCGGTCACCGCGGTGCGGATGAGGATGCCCTTTTCGGTGATCATCATCACTTCGTCGGTGTTGCTGACCAGGCGCATCGCCACGACATCGCCGTTGCGGTCATTGGCATCGATGCTGATCACGCCCCGCGTGCCGCGCCCCTTGACCGGATACTGATCGATCGGCGTCCGCTTCCCGAAGCCGTTGACACACGCGGTGAGAATGCAGCAGCCTTCGGGCAGCCCCTCGGGGATGATGACCATCGACACCACTTCATCCCCCTCGCGCTTGAACTTGCACCCGATCACGCCGCCCGCCTGCCGGCCCATCGCGCGGACCTCGGTTTCTTCAAACCGTATCGCCAGGCCCGACTTGGTCGCGAGCATGACGTGGTCTTTGCCCCCGGTCACCGCCACGTCGATCAGCTCATCGCCCTCATCGAGCCCGATGGCGATGATCCCGTTCTGGCGGATGTTGGCATACGCCGTCAGCGCCGTCTTCTTCACCGTGCCGCGCTTGGTCGAGAACATCAGGAACTGCTCGCCGGCGCCGAAGTCTTTCACCGCCAGCGTGCCGGCGATCTTCTCGCCGCTCTGAAGCGACAGCAGGTTGGCGATCGCCCGGCCCATGCTCGTGCGGCTCATCTCGGGAATGTCGAACACCCGCCGCTCATACACCCGGCCCTGGTTGGTGAAAAACAGCAGGTAATCGTGGGTGTTGGCGACGAACAGATGCTCGATGAAATCGCCCTCGCGGTTTTCCGTGCCCTTGATCCCGCGGCCGCCGCGGCCCTGGCTGCGGTAGGTGTCGATCGGAATGCGCTTGACGTAGCCGTTGTGGCTGACCGTCACCACCACCTCTTCACGCGGGATCAGGGCCTCGATGCTCATGTCGCCCGCGGACTCTTCGATCGCCGTGCGGCGGGCGTCGCCATACTTCTCCTTCATCTCGAACATGTCCTCGCGGATGATGTCGAGCACCGCCTTCTCACTGCCGAGGATGAACTCATACCCCTCGATCTCCTCGACCACCTTGCGGTATTCGTCGACCAGTTTTTCCAGCTCGAGCCCGACGAGCTGGATGAGCTGCAGCCGACCGATCGCCTCCGCCTGCACCTGCGTCAGATACACCGCGCGGTCGCTCACGCGGGTCATCAGCGCCGCGGGGATGCGCGGGGCCGCGGGATGCTCGGGCGCGATTCGGAAGGCTTTTTCGCGCAGCTTGGCGATCGCCTCGTCGCGCGTGCGGCTGCTGCGGATCAGGCGGACCACCTCGTCGATGTCGCAGACCGCGAAGATCAGCCCCTCGAGAATGTGCCCGCGCTGCTGCGCCTTGCGCAGCAGAAACCGCGTCCGCCTGACAATCACCTCTTTGCGGTGGGCGATGAAATGCTCGATCAGCTCCTTGAGCCCCAGCGTCCGCGGCTGGCGGTTGACCAGCGCGATGTTGATCATCGACACCGTCTGCTGACACGGCGTGAACTGGTAGAGCTGGTTGATCACCACCTGCGGGTCGGCATCGCGCTTGAGGTCAATCACGATCCGCACCTTGTGCTGCCGACCCCTCTCGTCGTTGACCGCCGACACGTCGGTGATCCGCCCCGCCTTCACCGCCTCGGCCACCGCCTCGACGATCGCCTTGCGGATCGTGCCGTAGGGGATCTCGTCGACCACGATGCTCGAGCGGCCGCGCTTGTCTTCCTCGGTGTGGAGCTTGGCGCGCATCATGAGCCGGCCGCGGCCGTTGGCATAGCCGTCGGCGATGCCCTGCCGCCCGACCAGCACGCCCCCGGTCGGAAAATCCGGACCCTTGACACCCAGCAACACCGTCTTGCCTTCGGCATCGACCACGTCACTCATCAGCTCGGCCAGCGTGATCTCAGGCCGATCGATCACCCGCACGATCGCGTCGCAGATCTCGGTGGGGTTGTGCGGCAGCAGGTTGCACGCCATGCCCACCGCGATGCCCGTGCTGCCGTTGATCAGCAGGTTGGGAAACTTGCCCGGCAGCACCGTCGGCTCCATGAGCCGCTCGTCGTAGTTGGGCTGAAAATCGACCGTCTCGAATTCGAGGTCGGCCAGCATGTCGACCGCGGCCGAGGTCATGCGCGCCTCGGTGTATCGCGACGCGGCCGGCGGGTCGCCGTCGGTGGAGCCGAAGTTGCCCTGCGGATCGACCAGTGTCGTCCGCATCGTCCATTCCTGCCCCAGCCGCACCAGCGTGGGGTAGACGATCTGGTCGCCGTGCGGGTGATAGTTGCCCGACGTGTCGCCGCAGATCTTGGCGCACTTGTAGTGCTTGGCGCGCGGCGTCAGGTTGAGGTCGTTCATCGCGACCAGGATTCGCCGCTGCGATGGCTTGAGCCCGTCGCGCACGTCGGGCAGCGCACGATCCATGATCGTGCTCATGGCGTAGGTCAGGTAGCTGTCCTGAAGCTCCTGCTCGATCTGCAGGTTTTCGATCCGCTCGGGCTGCGGACTCTCGGGCGAAACAGGCGTGTCGGTCGGAGGGTTCTCGGCCATACGGCGTCTTTGTCAAAACCAGCAGATTCATTCGGAAAAACCGGGCCGAAATCAGGCCCGGCCTCGCGTCCATGCGAGACCCGAATTGTATGCGAAATCGTCGCAGCAAGCGAGGGTCGTCAGCCCACCCCCGGCCCCGCCGACGCGGCCCCCCGCTGCCTTCAGTTACCCACATCTTCAACTCGACAATGTCGCCGCAGCCGCCGCCGCCGTGCGAGGCAGCACGCCGGCGGGCGTTATCGGGGCGCTGGTGGGAACCGTATACTCAACGAAGAGCGGTGCGGGGTCGGGTGCTCCAGCCCCAGTTAGTGGTGTCGCTTCCGCGAACCGCATGGGTGCTGGCGGTTGGCTGCGGCGTCCCGAGGGCACGAGGATAAGGAAGGTGGGCAACTACTGGATTAAAGAGGTCGATCCGGATGCTTCGGCTTTGCAACCGTGGTGGGGTCGTGGTTCGCTGAGGGCGCCGGCCGACGCTCTTGATCGGCTTGGGGACATGGCGCCGTCTCATCTGTTCAGAAACGAAAAGCTCGTCATGCCTGACGTGGGTGAGTACGTGCCCGGTAACTTCTGGAACACGTGGGTGAGGGGCTCATGGCGGATGAGAACGCCCATGAATGACATTCGCCCCCGCAACATCGGAGGCCCGACCAACCTCATCTTCGATCCGGCCCTGCACCCGATCCAGCGCGCCGTGTACTGGGGAAGTGCGGGTGTCGGCATCGAGCTGTCGGCCTATACAGGTTACCAGTGGCTGCGCGTTCAGCAGATGGAGCAAGGTCAATGAAGAGCATCTGGCTTGGCGCAGCGCTGACGGCCTGCCCACTTCTTTGGTTCTTCACGTTGGAGTATCTCAGGGGCAGACCGACTACATCCGCAGGTGCAAGCTTTGTCTTGAAGTGGCTCTCACCCATAGGCACAGCCGTGCTCGGGGTGCTCGCGTTCATGTACTGGAGGTGGGCGCATGGCTGACGGGGGTCGGAGCCAACGGCGGGCAGAGTGCCAGTTCCCGCTTCCACACCTCCGGCAGGAACTGCTCCAGTTCGCTCAGCGGCGTCTGGCCGATCTTGGCCAGCACGCTCCTCAGGTACGCCTGCGGGTCGATGCCGTGCGCCTCGGCCGAGGCGATCAGGCTCCACAGCACCGCATGATGCTGCCCAAAGGCGTCGTTGCCCTCCCGCTGACGGACACAACCCGCCGCTGACTGGCGCGGGTTCGGGTCGGTTGGTCGGACTTGCGTAGATCACATCCGCGGGCCTTCGGCGGGGTCTTCGGCGCGGATCGGCGCGCGGGTCGGATGCGCCGGTCGGATGCGCGCCGTCGCGCCTGCGACCAGCTCCGGGGGCCCGACGCGCGAGCGATTGCGGAACCGCCCGCAGGTCACACGCCCCTTCCCAATACGCGTCGCCGCGAGTAGCAAGGAGCGGGCGATTCGCGATGCGCAACCCACAGCAAGACACCCTATGACCCTGACGCTCCAAAACTTCTCCGCCGTCCTGCTCGACCTCGACGGCACGCTCTACGTCGAAGGCCATCCGGTCGACGGCGCGGTCGATCTGGTTGTCAGGCTCACGCGCGAGCGGCTTCGCTATGCCAGCCTCACCAATTCGTCGGCTTCGCCGCGCCAGATCGAGCGTCGGCTGGCCCACATGGGCATCACCCTGCCCGCCGACCACATCTGGTCGTGCTCGGCCGCCGCGGCCGACTACGTCCTGCAGCGCTTCGGCACGGCCGGCCGGCGGCCGCGCGTGTTCAACTGCGGGTCCGACGGCATCACCGACCTGCTCGATGAGAAGGTCGACTGGGTGACCGAGCCGGCCCAGCCCTGCGACGTGGTGATCGCCGCCGCGCCGAGCAATCCCGAGTCATCGCCCCAGCGGCAGTGGATCGCGCTTCAGCTCCTCCGCGGCCGGCCCGGGCTGCCGCCGGCGGCGCTGGTCGGGTCGTGTGCGGATCGGGTCTACCCCAGCCCGCGCGGCTTTGAGTTCGGCGCCGGCAGCCTCACCCAGATGCTTGCCTACGCTGCCGGCGTGACCCCCGTCTACACGGGAAAGCCCGAGCCGGTCTTCTTCCACGAGCTGTGCGGACGACTCGGTGTCGCACCCGACCGGTGCCTGCTGATCGGCGACAACCTCGACTCCGACATCGCCGGCGGCCGGTCGGTCGGCATGACGACCGCGCTCGTGCTCACCGGCGTCGCCCGCCGCGAAGACCTGGTCAATCTGCCGCCCCACCGAACCCCCGATTTCGTAATCGAATCGCTCCGCGACCTCCTGTAAACCCACGACAGGCGGCATGAGGATTGTGGCGTCAATCGGCCCCACAAATTCGGCGGGTCAGGCACGCGGCGTGCATCCTCCCGCCGATCATGGCCAAACCGAAAACCGAAACCGAACGCCGCGAAAAGCTGGTCGACCTGATCAAAGACATCCAGTTCTGCATGCTCACGACCGTGAGCGAGGACGGGCGGTTGCACAGCCGCCCGATGGCGGTGTGTGAGGTGGACCCGCAGGGCAACGAGTTGTGGTTTTTCACCCGGGCCGACTCGCTCAAGGTGAGCGAGACGCAGCGCGACCGCGATGTCAACGTCGCCTTCGCCGACCCCGACAGCAACATCTATGTGTCGATGTCCGGCCGGGCGCAGCTCGTCCGCGACCGCCAGAAAATGCAAGACCTGTGGAGCACGCCGCTTAAGACGTGGTTCCCCAAGGGCCTCGACGACCCGGAGATCGCTTTATTAAACATTTCCGTGTCGAATGCCGAATACTGGGATCAGCCCAGCAGCACGATGATCCATCTCTACGGGCTGGCAAAAGCGACGCTGACCGGAAAACCGCCCCAACCAGGGGAACACGAGACTGTCAATTACAGCAGAACGGTGTGACATTTGGGGAGAGCACGTTAAAATGTTGCGTTAGCCGTTAATAACCAAGCGTTTTCACTCGGAGCATTCTCCTCCTCCTTGCGTCCCGCCAGATGACTGTCTGGCGGGACGTTTTTTTGCCCCCTTGCGCCAGGCCACGCGGCCCGCCGGTGTGGCGGGCGGCCGCCTATCATCCGTTGCGGCGAGGCAGGCCGTCTCATGCGAATCCCGGCTAAAACCATCGGATCAGGCGGGTTTACCCTCGTCGAGCTGCTCGTCGTGATCGGCATCATCGGGGTGCTGGTCGGGGTGTTGCTGCCCGCCCTGGGCAAGGCGCGGTCGGCCGCGGCGAGAACGGCCTGCCTGAGCAACCTGCGCCAGGTTCACCTGACGTTTGTGCAATATGCACACGACTGGAAGGACCGCGTGCCGCTGGGCTATCGCACGCCGACCAAGCAATTCAACAGCATGATCTACTCGGGCACGGCCGGTCGGTTTGTGCTTTTTGGCACAATGTGGCAAAGCGGCTATTTCCCGTCGGCCGACATTTTGTTTTGTCCGGCCGAGCAGGACGAACGCAGTCAGCGGGGGACGCCGAGCAACCCTTGGCCGCCGGGGGCGAACCCGTCGGTCAATGTGGCGGCCGGCTATGCCAGCCGACCCGACCGCCGCATTCCCGACGATCCGGCCGCATGGACCAACCAGACCCTGCCTCGCCTGAGTGACTTCGGCAACCGCGCGGTCTTTGCCGACCTGACGTCGGTGGCCGACCGGGTCGACACCCGCCATCGCACGGGCGTGAACGCCCTCTTCGGCGACGGCTCGGCCCGGTGGATCGGCCGCAGCGTCATCGACCCCTGGTTGTCGCGCCTGAGCGCGATCGACATGTCAGGCAACGCCAACGCCGACATCGACGCGATGTGGTCGGCGATGGATGGCGGGTAGGGGGGCGAACGAAGCCAAGGATAGAGGATCAAGAGAACGGGAATGGCCGGTCGGGCGGGATCGGTTGATGTGATGTGGCGCGTGAACGGCCGGGACTGCTTTTGCGGCATTTGGAGACGCAACAGTAGATGGAAGGCCACGGTCACATTTTGGCATCACGGCCGCCGGAATCTTGCAAGGCCTAATGCGGCGAGGGGAAGCAGAGCAGTCGTCGACGGTTCGGGGATGGGGCTGATCGTGGCCATTGCATGGAAGGCCAGGACACCCGAGGCGATGGAGGTGAAACGGTAGCCCGGCGGCGGGAGGACCTGCTTGGGCGTCGGTTCGCCATTGAATATGTCAATTGGGGTGACGGGCACATAACCGAGGCCCAACTGGCCGGAGTCGTTGCGGCCCCAGACCCAGAGGCTGCCATCGGCGGAGAGGGCATAGCTGGCATCGTTGCCGGCCGCCACGTCGATGAAGTCGGCTTCGAGGTCGAGCACCTTGTGGGGGATGATGTTGTTGAAGCCGGGTATGCCGTAGGCGCCGTAAAAACTTTGGCCCCAGGCCCAGACGTTGCCGTCTTTGATCGCGAGGTGATGTCTATAGCCGGCGGCGATATCGGTGACGCCCGATCTCAGCTCGGGAAGAAGGACGGGCACGGATGAACTGAAGTAGTCGCCGGGCCCGGAGAAGTCGCCGACGTCCTGGCCCCAGTGCCAGACCGCGCCGTCTTTGATGGCGTGGCTCCAAAATGCCCCGGCCGCGATGGCGGTGACGCCTCGTGAGAGCCCCTCGACCTGCACCGGCACGGTGCTATTGGTGTTGAGACCGCGCTGCGTAGACAAATTTGCCTGATACGGCAGGTCGACCGACTCAACATAGTCTCACTCTCCGCTGAACCCGCGATGCTCAAAATGGTAAGGCGATTACGATCCGGATAGGGATTCCCACCTCGTTGATCGCCTCAGCTCGGTTGGCGGCAATGACAGTACAACAAGAACCGACTGTTGCCAGCAAAATGCTTCGGCAAACACCTTGATTTGGTTGTGTGCTCCTCCGGCGAGAGTTCATCCGGACGATTGCGATGCAGAGACGGGTCGGCGGCATTCTGTTTGCCCAGCGGTGATCTGCACCATGGAGGTCAGCCATGCCCGGCTGGAGCAAAAAAGACGAGCGGATGTACGAGCACATCAAGGACTCGACCGAGCAGCGCGGGACGCCGGAAGACCGCGCGAAGGAGATCGCGGCCCGGACGGTGAACAAGCACCGCCGGGAGGAGGGTCGAACGCCCAGCAGGCAGACACAGGGCACAGGCAATCCGAACCAGCCGCTGAGCCAGCACACGAAAAAAGAGCTGGAAAATCAGGCCCGCGAAAAGGGGATGCACGGCTACAGCCGGATGCGCAAGGCGGAGCTGATCAAGGCGCTCAGAGCAAGTGACTGACCGGGGCGTCCTTCGTGGATGATGCCAGAACCCGGGCTGCACCGGCGGGGTGGTGTCGGTCGGCGTCAGCCCACACGGTTGGGCGGCCGGCCGGGGTGCGACGGAGTGTCGGATCTCCGACAAATAGAATCCTGCTGATACGGCGCTTTTATGGTTCTGCGGTGCCGGTTGCGCTCCTATGGTCGGTGGACCCAACCATAAAGGCGTGCCATGGCCGAACCGTTGACCCGACTCGATCACCACCGGCTGCTGGGGAACAGCGGCCTGCGCGTCAGCCCGCTGTGCCTGGGGACGATGACCTTCGGAACGGATTGGGGCTGGGGCGCCGACGAATCAGCGAGCCGCGCCATTTTTGATCGCTATGTCGAGGCGGGCGGCAACTTCATCGCCACCGCCACGCTCTATGCCGCCACGACCAGCGGGACCTATGTCGGCCGGTTCATCAAGGCCGACCGCGACCGCTTTGTGCTGGCGACGAAGTACAGCAACAACCCCTTCACATCGGCGATCGGCGGCTCGACGCCCGGCGCACGACCTGACCCCAATGCCGGCGGCAACGGCCGAAAAAACCTGATTCGTTCGCTGGACGATTCGCTCAAGCGGCTCCAGACCGACTACATCGATCTCTATTGGCTGCACATCTGGGATTTTTCGACGCCGGTGGATGAGGTGATGCGGGCGCTGGACGACGTGGTGCGGCAGGGCAAGGTGACGTACATCGCCGTCAGCGATACGCCGGCGTGGAAGGTGAGCCAGCTCAACCAGTATGCGGCCGATTTCGGGCTGACGCGGTTCATCGCCTATCAGGCCGAATACTCGCTGGTCACGCGTGACGTCGAGCGTGATGTGCTGCCGATGTGCCGCGAGCTTGGGCTGGGGCTGCTGCCGTGGTCGCCGCTGGCGGGGGGAATCTTGTCGGGAAAATATTCGCGCGACGACTTGAATAAGCAGAAGCAAGCCGGCGGGAAGCAGGGCGGTGACGGCGCTTCGGGGCGCGGTATCGAATTGACCGAGCGCAAGATCGGCATTGCCGAAGCGGTCAAGCGGGTGGCGGCCGAGGTGGGCAGAACGCCTTCGCAGGTTGCGCTCAACTGGCTGCTGACGCGGCCGGGCGTGACCAGCATCATCCTTGGTGCGCGGAAGGTCGAGCAGTTGGACGACAACCTCGGGTGCCTCGAGTTCACGCTATCGGGTGACCAGCTTCGGGCGCTCGATGCGGCATCGACGATCGACCTGGGGTTCCCGCACACGTTTATCAACAGCGAGATGATCCAGGGCGTGATGCACGGCGGGGCGAAGACGCACATTCCAAAGCCCTATCTGCCCTAGCGGCATGGGCACTCGACACGGCGAACCTAATGCCGGCCTCCGATGAGCCGGCGCAACAACAGGAGCGGCCATGGGCACGTGGATTTCGAGCGCGGCGTGGGTGGTGGTGACGGTGGTGGCAATGGCGACGACGGCGGCGGGTCAGGCCGTGTCGGAGACGCCGGTGACCTTCGAGAGCGGCGGCAAGACGCTTGCGGGCGTGTTGTATCGCCCGATGGCGGCGGGCGACGAGCCCGCGCCGGTGGTGGTCGTGGCGCCGCCCTGGCTGAATGTGAAGGAGCAGGTTGCGGCGCGGCATGCACGGGCGCTGGCGGAGCGCGGCGTGGCGGCGCTGGCGTTCGACTATCGCTACTGGGGCCAAAGCGCAGGCGAGCCGCGCGAGTGGGAATCGGCGTCGGCGAAGGTCGAAGACCTTCGGGCGGCGGTGGCTTACCTCCAGACCCGCCGGGACGTTGACCCGCAGCGCATTGGCATGCTGGGGATCTGTTTTGGCGCCGGGCACGTGTTCCGCGCCGCGGGCGGGAACGACGACGTGAAATCGGTGGCGACAGTCGCGGCATGGCTGCATGACAAGCCGACGCTGTCAGCGATCTTCGGGCAGGAGGAGATCGACCGCCGGTATGCCGCGGCGGCCGACGCGCGACGCCGGTTTGAAGCCACCGGCGAGGTGGTCTACGTGCCGGCGGCGAGCAACACCGACCGGACCGCGGGCATGTTCTTCCCCGATCCGTCGTTCTTCTACACCAACCCGCAGCGCGGGCAGATCCCGCAGTGGACCAACCGAATGGCGGTCATGAGCTGGGACGAGTGGCTCGACCTCGATGGCGTGGCCGCGGCGTCGGCGGTCGGCCAGCCGCTGCTCATGGTTCACAGCGACGCCAGCGCGCTGCCCGACAATGTCCGCAAGGCATTTGCGTCGGCCGGCGGCGAGAAAGATCTGCTGTGGACGCAGGGCGAGCACACGCAGTTTTACGATTCTGCGCCGCACATCGACAAGGCCGCGGATGCGCTGGCGGCGCATTTCAAGCGAACCATGGCCGCGGAACAGGCGGCCCGCTGAGCGGGGCCTTGGGCAGTCGGGCTGTTTTAACCTTCGAGGTGTGTGATGGCAGACGGACTGATTGACCGGCGCAGCGCGCTGGCCGTGGGCGCGGCCACCGTGGCCGGCGCGATGCTGGGCGGTGTGGGGAGCGTTTCGGCGCAGGCGACGGCGCAGCCGGCCGCGAACAGGCGGCGCTTCGCCGGCAAGGTGGTCCTGATCACGGGCGCGACCAGCGGCATCGGTGAGGCTGCGGCCAGGGCGTTCGCCGCCGAGGGGGCGAGCGTTCACTTCTGCGGGCGGCGTGTCGAGCTGGGCGAGAAAGTCGCCCGTGAGATCGCCGAGGCCGGCGGGACGGCGAGCTATCAGCAGGCCGACGTGAGCAGCGAGGCGCAGGTGAAGGCGCTGGTCGATACGTGTGTCGAGCGCTATGGCAGGCTCGACGTGGCGTTTAACAACGCGGGCATCGACAAGCCGCCGGCGCCGATTGCGCAGATCGATTTCGCCGGGTTTGACGAACAGATGGCGGTCAACCTGCGCGGCGTGGCGGTGTGCATGAAGCACGAGCTTCCTCACCTGGTCAGGGCGCGCGGGGCGATGATCAACATGGCCTCGATCGGCGGACGTCACGCGTTTCCAAATATTCTCGCTTACGCCGCGAGCAAGGCCGCGGTGATCATGATGACTCGGTGCTGCGCACAGGAGTATGGCAAAGACGTCCGTGTCAACGCGCTGGCGCCCGGCGCGATCGACACGGCCATGCTCGACCGGGTGGAAGCACAGTGGAATGTGACCAAGGAGCAGCTGGCCTCGGCTTATCCCGTGAAGCGCGTGGGCCGGCCGGAAGAGGTCGCGGCGGTGGCGGTCTGGCTGGCGAGCGATGAGGCGTCTTATGTCTCGGGCCAGGTGATCGGCGTCGACGGCGGAGGCTTGCCGTGAGGCCGACAGAAAGGACGCAACGCGGGATCGACACGGGCGATGGGCGTTGACCGCGGCCGCACGACTCGTTGCCGCCCGAGGGTGACGCGCGGCCGTAGGGCACGACGCGGAGGCATGATGCCGGAGCAGTTTGCGATTGTCGGAGCGGGTCAACTGGTGGCGGCCATCCACATCTTTGAAGTGGCGTGGCGGGATCGGGAGACGATGCGCGATGTGGCCGAGCGATTTGCGGCATCGCTGCGGGGCGAGCGGGGCTTTGTCGCGGCGGCGGTGCACCTGAGCCTGCCGTTTTATCGCCAGCCGCTGTTCTATGTGCCTGGGCTGGTGCCGTGGGGCCGACGGTATGTGGCG
>CAZBOE010000104.1:0-9834 GCA_964493365.1 uncultured Tepidisphaeraceae bacterium
GATCCGGACGCGAAGGACGCGCACGGCAAGCGTGCGATCGATTATGCGAGGCCGCGCACGGCGGCGTATCTGCGGAGCTTGTGATCAGGCGCCTGCCTGCCGCCGGCTTTGGCGGCATGACGGTCGGGCGAAGGGGGCGGCGGATGACGGTGGATGGCAGTGGATGGCGGCGGCTTACCAGAAAAACCACTGGGGTTTGCCGATGTGGTTCATGTAGAGGACATAGGCGCCCAGGAGGAAGTTGGTGACGGCGTGCATGATGATGCAGGCGCCCAGGCTCTTGGTGTAGACCAGGAGGAGGCCGACGAGCAGGCCCCAGACGATGGCGGTCATCCACTGGAGGTGAACGCCCGCGCCGAAGACGATGGCGATGATGAGGAAGGCCTTCCAGTCCCACTCGCCGACCTGGGCGAGCTTGAAGTCGGCCGGGGCGAGAAGGTTGCGCCAGAGGTAATCGCGCCAGAAGAGTTCTTCCATCACCGGCACGAGCAGCGAAGCGCCCATCCAGCGGATGATGATGAACGCCCAGGCCCAGCCGATGCCTTCGAACATGCCGAAGGGGGCGGGCGGGTCGGCGAAGTATTCGAACGGGATAAACGCGTTGCCCGGGTATTTGCTGTCGAGGCGGATGTAGTCCGGCCAGTAGTGCAGCAGGAGCAATTCCTGCCCGATCCACTGGACGGTCGTCAGCACGCCCAGCAGCAGGCCGAGCCACCAATAGTTCCAGGTGATGCGGGTGTAGTGCTTCCAGAAGTAGAAGATGATGCCGGCGACGATAAACGTCTTGAGGACGTAGGTGAGGGGGTAGAAGTCTTTGTAGTTCCCCCCGACGGCGGTGAAGAGCAGGAAGACCGCCATCGGCAGGACGTAGGCGATGTCGTCGCGCCGGGTGGAGATGCTTTTGGGCGGGGCGGTGGCCATGGGAAGCTGCGTGGCAAGGGCGTCGGTCGAGCCCGACGGCCGGGCTCAGGCGGGGGGAATGTAACGTGAGGACGGGTAACTGGGGAGTGACGGGTGAGTGGGCGGCCGGGTGAATGACCGGCGGCGGTCAACTGGGCGGCGGTCGACTTGGCGGTGGTCAACTGGGCGGTGGTCGGCACCGGCTACCTGGCGTTGCGGTTGTACAGCGTCATGTTGAGGGTGGTGAAGCGCGCGTTTCGGGCGACGGCCATGCTGGGGGTGTCGGTGCGCGATTGGAACGACTCGTAAGGGGCGAACGAGGCGAGCTCGTCGGGCGGTGTGGCGACGTCTTCGGCGGGCTTGGAGCCGGGGAAGGGGAAGAGCGTGGTCGGGATGGCCGGGCGACGGCGGGCGTGGGTGTCGACTGCATGCCACAACGCGGTGAGGTCGTGGGCGCGGTCGACGGCGTGGAGGCGGTGGCGCTCGTACGGATCGAGGCGGAGGAGCTGGGCGATGATCTTGTCGATGAATGCGGGCGACACCGGACTTTCGTCAGAAATGTCATCGTAGAGGACCCACGCCGCGGTGTAGTCGGGGTCGATGCTCAGCGCGCGGTCGAGCAGCGGAATGGCTTGCTCAGAGCGATCCTGCAGGATCAGCCGATAGGCACGCAGATAGAGTGCGGTCGGATCGTCGGGGCTCTGGGCGACCCGCTCCGCGGTGAAGCGATCGACTTCGTCGGCGATGGCGGGATTGACCAGCAGCCCGTCGCAGTGGATGCATCGGAGCTCGGTCTGGCTGTAGGCGGCGGGCAGGAGCCTGAGCGCGGCGCGGAAGTGCTCAACGGCTTCGGGGTCGCCGACGCGGTCGAGTTCTTTGGCGAGGGTGAGCCGCAGGTGGTATTCATCGGGCGCGAGTTCGACCGCCTGGCGCTGCAGCGCGAGCCCGCGGGTTGTGAGATTAACGGCAAAGAGTTGCTTGGCATCGGCCGCGAGATCAAAGGCGCGGGCGCGGTCGGAGGCCCGGCGGCTCGCCTCGGTGTCTGCGGCCGCGTCGGCGAGGCGGCGCTCGAGCCGGGCGTCGGCAGCGATGATGAACTCGGGCGACTTGAGATCGCCAGCGTCGATCCGCCGTGCGGCCTGGAGGGCCATGCGGGCCCGGTCGGTTTGACCCTCGAGCAGATACACGCGCGCCTTGGAGATCCACGCGCGGTTGTTGGTCGGGTCGGCGTCGGTGGCTTCATCGAGAATGGGCATCGCCTCGGCGCCTGCGGTCTTGATGAGCGCGCGATACGCGAAGTCGAAGTTCGGCCGACGAAGAATGACCGCCCGCAGCAGGGCGATCGCCTGTTGACGATCGGCCTGGGCGCGGGCGAGCGCCTCGGGCGAGGGCTGTGCCGCTTCCGCGTCGGCGCCGGGTGCTGACCGGTCTTCGCCGGGGGAGGCCTCGTTTGCGTCGGGCGATGTCGGCGCGTCGTCGTGCTGGCTCTGCCGATTGCGCTTGGCGGCAGTCATGGGCTGCCGCTGGTCCGGGGGCAGCGAGCGCTCGAGCAGCGCTTCGGCGAGGATGTAGCCGAGCGGCCAGTCGCGGTCCTCTTTGGCGAGGAGAATCTGTGCGGCGTCTTGTGCCAGCCAGTCTTCCAGGCCCTGGGCCAGCTCGATGGCCTCGTCGGGCTTGCTCGCTCGGACGTAGAGCGAGACCAGGGTGGTGCACTGGTTGCGCAGCAAATTAAGGTCGGACTCTCTGTAGCTGGGGTCGTCGGCAATGGTGTAGCTGTGCTGGGCCTCGACGATGGCGGCGGTCACAAACGAAAGCGCCTGCTCGTATCGCCCCGAGCGGGCGAGGAGCTTCACGATGCGGTCGGCCAGGACAACAACATGGCCGCGGAGGTTGTCCCTGCGATTTTTGAGCATCGAGGCGAGCCGGTCATGCCCCTCGTCGATCAGGTCTGGTCGATCGGCGGCCACGCCGATCTCGGCAAGCCGCGACGTGGCGAGCACGCGGCTGTAGCTCGAATCGTTGATGCTGATGATCTCGCGGAGGACTTCGGCGGCTTCATCCACGCGGTCGTGGAAAAGCTGGGCATCGACCAGCTGCCAGAGCAGAACATCCTGCTGCGGGCCTGCGGAGCGTGCCCGGGCCGTCTGCCCGGCCAGTTCCACCGCGCGGTCAGTCTTTCCGGCGGAAGCGGCGGCCTTGAAATACTCGGCCCACTCTCCCACCTTGGGGTGTCGCGCCAGCACGTCGTCGAGGAGCGAGAAGACCGCGGGCGCTGTGTCGGGCAGGCGCAGGCGATCGATCGTCTCTGCCGGCAGGAGATAGGTCTCCTCGCCATCGTCTGCGATGATCTGGGCCGCCAGCGCGGCGGCCGATTCGGTCTCGCCGGCCACGAGCAGATTGACCACCTGATAGCGCAGCGCCGCATCGTATTCGGTGTCGTCGGTGTGATTGCTGCCGGCAGACGACTGCCCGAGCAGGCGGGAGAGCACGTTGCCGCGCGATCGGCCGGGTGTCTTTTTGAATTGCTCGCGCATCGCCTCGAACAGCGTTCGGGCCTGTGGCGAGACCTCATTGCACAGCGCCCACTGGGGGATCAGCAGCGTGCGGTTGGCCGACATCGACAGCGCGATCTCCTGTGCCAGCGCGAAGGTGTCGGGGTCGACGCCGACGGGGGAGAGTCGAACGCCGCGCGAGATGGCGCGTTCGATGGCGGTGCGGGCGCGGTCGGGGCCGACGGAGGGAATGAGCCTGCCGATTTCCACCAGATCGTCGGAGTCGCGGTCGGGGTCGGCGATCAGGTCTGCCAGCCGGACGTCGGCATCGACGACCTCGCGGATGACGTCATCGCGGATGTAGTCGCCGATCCAGTCGAAGTCGGTGCCGTCATAGGTGGCGGCCAGCTCGGCGGCATGGGTCAGATCGCTGCCGGTCTTGCCGGCAAGCAGTTGTCCGACCACCTTGCGGATCAGCAGCTTCCGCCTGGCAGAAAGGTCATCGATATCGAGCGAGGCGGGGTCGGGCGAAGCCGAGTCCGGTGACGAGGAGTGGGGCGACGTGGGCGCTGCGGGATCGGGTGAGTCGACTTGGGGCGAGGCGATTTGCGGAGTCTCGTTTTGGGGCGCGGCGTGCTCGGCGTCAGCGGCGGGCGGCCGGGAATCATCGAGCAGCGCTTCGGCGATCAGGGGCCAGACATCGGGCCGGGGGAGCACCGCGATCGCGTGGCTCAGCGAGATGAACGTATCGTTGTAGTCGTCGGCTTTGAACAGCGCCGATTCGCTCGCCAGCGTGAGGGTGCGGTCGAAGAGGGCGACCCACGCCCTGGCGGAGCTTTGGGCGTCGAGCGACATCGACACGTCGCGATAGGCTTCGAGGTCGCGAAACAGGTCGGAGACGGCCGATGCGCGGTCGGCCGAGGGGGCGGTCGATGGTTGCTCGGTGGAAGACGGCTCGTTCGACGATTGCTCAACGGACGACTCGGCGGTCGATGTTTCTTCGCCGCCAGTTTCTTCACCGCCAGTTTCTTCGCCGCCAGTTTCTTCAGCCGCAGTCTCTGTGGCCGCGGTCTCTTTGGTGGCGGTTTCTTCGTCAGCCAGCGGCTTGGTGGCGGGCTGGGTTGTCGGTGGCTCGGTCGGGCTGGGCTGGCTTGTGCCGGGCGCGGGTTGCGCGGGCGAGGTGTCTTGGGCGTAAACGTATGCGGCGGTGGCGGCGAGCACCGCGGACCACAGCGCAAGAATCCCCGCTCGGCGAGACATCGGCCGCTTCATTCACTGCTCCTGTCGGTTCGGATGCCCGATTGACACGGCCAAGCGACCGCGCGGGTGCGGGACACCTTGCTCGTGTGTTGATGCCGACGACGCCCGGATCACCCCGATGCCGCCCTGCGCGGGAGTGTAACTCCGCTGGCGCGACGTCACAATCGATACTCGGGCTCAGGGCGACGCCGCCGGGTCGGGCAGGGTCGGCGCCGGCGGCAATGATTCGCCCGAGCCGGCCGAGGCGAGCGCCGCGCCCAGATGGCGGAGCAAGCGCGATGCGACATCGCCCATCTCGGGCGGTTTGGGAAGCAGGCGGGCCAGCGAAGTCACCGGCCGACCGGGCAGCCCGCAGGGGACGATGAGGTCGAAGTAGCGGAGGTCGGTCGACACGTTGAGCGCCAGCCCGTGGAGCGTGACCCCCCGGCGGACACGGACGCCAATCGCGCAAATCTTCGCAGGCCCGGGGCTGCTCGTGTCGTGTGCCGGGGCTGGAACAGGGCCGTCGGGGGTGGGGCTGGGTGGGCGATGCCCGGTGCCGTCTTCGGAGCGGGGTTCGCGTCGGACCCATACGCCGACGGCCGACGGGTCTCGCACGGCGTCGAGGCCGAAGTCTTCGCGGAGCATGCGGACGACCGCCGACTCGAGCAGGCGGACATAGCCGCCCACGGATAGGCGGTGATCGGCCAGGCGGACGATCGGGTAGACCACAAGCTGCCCGGGCCCGTGAAAGGTGATGTCGCCGCCGCGGTCGGATTCGACGACTTCGACACCCGCGCGGGCGAGGTCGGGGGCGGATGCGAGCAGGTGCGAGGCCGACAATTCGGCGCGCCGGCCGAAGGTGATGACGGGCGGGTGTTCGACGGTGATGATCTGCTCATCGCCCCCCGCGACGACGGATTCGTGGGCCTGCTCCTGGATTTGCCAGGCGTCGCGGTAGGGTAGTCGGCCGAGGGGTCGGTGGAGCATCAAGTCAACCGATTAATGCAAGACGATCACCTGATGACGACACGCGGCTTCGAGGGCGTTTGTTGCAGATTCGCGCAGCTCACCGCGAGTAGGGGCCGACGGTGCGCAGGCCCGAGATTGGCGCATAGTGCTTCTGGTTGAAGGTGTAGAGGGGCACTCCAAGTGACAAGGCCGCGGCGGCATTCAGAGCGTCAACGAGGTCGAGCGAGTGCGAGAGGCGGAATTGCCGGAAAAGGTGCAGTGCTGTTTGGCATGCGTCGGCTTCGATCCAGACAGTGCTCAACGCGCGGATGGTCGAATCCACTTTGACGACTCCATGGCGATCGCGGCAGCCCGCGATCAGTTCCATCTCGGTAAAGCCAGTGATAGAAAAAACCTTATCCTGATTGTCGGTCAGCCACTGACGTGCCGGCTGGTGATCGCGCAGCAGGTCTACGACGATGTCGGTGTCAATCAGGATCAATGTCAAACCTCCGGCGAGACGCGCGCTGGCGAAGCTCTCTGGCAAATTCGACGCTGTCGCCGACGTCCTGCCAGATGGGTTCGGAGCTCTCCAGTGCTGCGAGCAGGTCGGCACCGGTCTTGCCACGGTCGATGATTTTCACCGACGACGCGCCATCGATGCCGGCGGGCTTTTCTTCCGGGCGCTTAGCCGTACTTGGCGCGATGTAGTTGACCCTGAAAACAACAACGCTTTCCCCCGCGCGCAGGTCTACCGGCTCGTCAGGGACGATCACCTTGCCGTCGAAATGGGCTTTGAAGGTCATGCGGCAATTATACCTTCTGGCGCTGGCAGAGGCTTTGGGAAGCGGCCGGCTATTTGCCCATCCACCAGTTGAGATCGATCTCGGGGAAAACGCTGTCGTGGAGGTCGGCCTCGGCGATTTCGGATGCCATCAGCTCGTCGGGCTGTCGGCCGGCGGCGACGTGTTCGGCGATGTCGCACATGCGATGGAACCGGGTGGCGTGGCCGCTGAAGCGCTGGATGCCGTAGTCGACCGCGCCGTGGGTGTGGACGACGAACGGCCAGTCGCTGGCCTGGAGCAGGACCAGTTCGCGGGCGGCGCGGGTGAGCATCTCGCGCACGGGCTGGCTGGTCTGCCAGGGCAGGCCGTGGATGAGCTTGAGGAAGTGGCCTTCGGCGCGGTACTCGATCTCCCACATGAAGCGGTTGCGTTCGTTGATCCAGACGCTGTGGTTGCCGTTTTCGCCCCACGAGCCTTCGGGCATGCGGACGACCTTGTCGGGCGGGTGGTGATAGAGGCACTCTTCGGCGGTGCGCAGCGTCACCTGTTTGTCATTGGCGAGCGTGAGGATGACGTCGCGCAGGAAGCGCGGGCCCTCGAACCACCAGTGCCCGAAGAGTTCGGCGTCGAACGGGGCGACGACCACGCCTTGCCTGCCGGTCGCGTCGCGGTGCTGGCGGAGCACGTCCTTAATGACGTTGGCGAAGTGCTGGGCGTGCTGAAAGCACTTGGCGCTGATGTCGTCGGGGTAGTAGGGGTGTTTGTCCGACAGGGGCGTGGTGGGCGAGGTGACCTTGTGATAGCGGAGCCCGCGCTCGCCATACTTGCGGTGGAACTCGAGATATTCGCCCGAGCCGGGGTAGCCGATCTTGCCCGACCAGACCTGCTCGCTGACCAGGGGGTGTCGCCCGAAGGCGAAGACGTCCGGCCGGCGCGGGTCTGAGGTGACACCCACGCCTTCAAGCACGCTGCGCCAGCCGCGGCGCGAATCCCAGTAGAGCTGGGTCTCGTTGACCGGGCGGAAGTTGTTTTGTTCGTAGGTACCCAGCGGGTGGCCGCCGGTGATGAGGTGGGTGTCGACGAAGAAATGGGTGACCCCGGCCTTGGCGATAAAGTGCTCGATGCCCGTGCGGTGGCGGGCGTTGTCGTAGAGCACCGAGGGCATCCAGTGTTCCCACGTGGGGCGATAGGCGCACTCGGGCAGCCACATGCCGCGGGGCCTCAGACCCAGGATGCGCTGCGACGTGTGGGTGCCCAGCGCCATCTGGGCGGTGAGCATCTCGTCGTTGAGCAGCAGCGGCATGTAGGCGTGGGTGGCGTTGCTGGTGAGGATCTGGATGTGGCCCTCGCGCATGCGCGAGGCGAATTCGCCGGGGATGTCGCGGTTGATGCGGGCGAAGTGGGCCTTTTGCGTGCCATACCAGTCGGCCCACCGGCCGGCGAGGTAGGCGAAGTGGAGCTGGTTCGACGACTCAAACTCTTTTTGATCGCGGCGGGCGCGGTCGATGCGGTCGTCGAGGTAGGTGTCGAAGCCGTTCTTGAAGCGCGGGTGGGCGAGCTGCTCGAGCAGGATCGGCGTGAGGCCGAAGGTGATGGCGGGTCGGGCCTTGAGCAGGGCGGCTTCGCCGATGACGTCGAGCATCGGCAGGTAGGTTTCGGCGGCGGCCTCGAAGAGCCAGGCTTCGCCGTGGGGATAAGTGCCGTGGTGGAGCACGTAGGGCAGGTGGCCGTGGAGGACGATACACAGGGATCCGAGGGTGTCGCTCATGTGATGTTCCTCTTGAGGCAACCCGCTAATGATGTGCCGCACGCGTCGGCGTGCCGCGTCTGAAGTTTCATCGTACAGTGGTGAAGGCAACAGGACAGCGCCGCGCCCGTTACACGGTGCGGGCTGACCAGGCGAGGCACTCACACACGGATGGACCGCCCTTGATCGACGTGCGCCAGCTCTCCAAGACGTATGAAGACCCCGACGGCGCGTCGGTTTATGCGGTGCGCGATGCCAGTTTTTCGTGCCGGGCGGGCCAAATCTACGGGTTGCTGGGCCCGAACGGCGCCGGCAAGACCACGACACTGCGCTGTCTTGCCACGGTGCTCACGCCCACAAGCGGGTCGGCGGTCATCGCGGGTCACGACATCGTTCAAGACCCGCAGGCGGTTCGGCGGTCGATCGGTTTTCTCTCGGGCACGACCGGGCTTTACGCCCGCCTCACCCCGCGCGAGACGCTGACGTTTTTCGCCCGCCTCAACGGGCTCGAGGGCGCGGCGCTGCGCGACCGCGTCGAAACGACGCTGGCGATGTTCGCCGTCACCGACTACGCCGACCGCCCCAACGACCGGCTCTCGACCGGCATGAAACAGCGCGTGGGCCTGGCGCGGGCGGTGGTGCATGATCCGCCGGTGGTGATCTTCGACGAGCCCACCAGCGGGCTCGACCCGATCGCGTCGAAGGCGGTCGAAGACGCGGTGATGGCGCTGCGCGACGCCGGCAAATGCGTGCTGCTCTCGACCCACATGCTCTACCAGGCGGAAGACATGTGCGACCGCCTTGGCGTCATCGCCGCCGGCCGCGTCGTTGCTTCGGGCACGCCCGGCGATTTGATCGAACAGACCGGCGCACGAAACCTGCGCGATGCGTTTTTCAAGCTCGTCGAGCGTGCCGAGCAACCACCGGGCGATGGCGACCGCCACGAAGCCAAGGGGGCGGACCATGCGTAGCCGGCAGATTCTGATCGTGCTGGGCAAGGAGCTGCGTGAGCTGCTGCGCGACCGCCGCTCGCTGGCGATCATGTTCGGCATTCCGCTGCTGGTCTATCCGTTGCTGACGATCGGCCTCGCCGGGCTGGCCACCAGCCGCCAGGCGGAGCTGAGCGAAAGCCGCAGCAAGATCGTGGCCGCGGGTGTCGATCGGTCGGCGCCCGAGCTGGCAAGGCTCATCCGCGAGCCCGACAGCCAGCTCGAGCTCATCGATGTTTCGCAGTCGCCCGAGGCGGAGCTCAAGGCGGGTGCCATCGACGCGCTGGTGGATGTTCCGCCCGACGCGCAGGCGCGGGCGCTGGCGGGCGAGCCGGTCGAGATGGGGGTCAAGGTCGACCGCAGCCGCACGAGCAGCGCCTTCGCCGAGGGCAAGCTCGATCGCGTGCTCGATCGGTTTGATCAGTGGGTGATCCGCCAGCGGCTGGCCGAGCGCGACGTGCCCGATGACATCCTCACGCCGCCCGCGCGGGCGACGGTCGATGTCGCCACGTCGGACCAGCGCCTGGGCAAGGTGCTCTCGACGGCGCTGCCCATGCTGCTGCTGGTCACGGGCATGCTCGGGGCGATCTTCCCCGCACTCTCATCGACCACCACCGAGCGCGAGCTGGGCACGATGGAAACGCTGCTGGTCAGCCCCGTCTCGCGGATGGAGCTCCTGGCGGCCAAGGGGCTGCTGGTGCTGGCGTGTTCGCTGGTGACCGCGGGGCTCA
>CAZBOE010000104.1:9844-13790 GCA_964493365.1 uncultured Tepidisphaeraceae bacterium
CTGGTGGTCTGGCGGATCACGTCGCAACTGCCCGGGGGCGGCGGCGCCGCGGCGCTGGGCATGACGTCGCTGTCGCCGGTGTCGCTCGCGCTGGCGTTCGTGGCGGCGGTGCCGTCGCTGCTGCTGTTTGCGGCGCTGGCGATGGTCGTCGCGCTGGTCGCCCGCAGCTTCCGCGAGGCCAACGCCTTTGCCACGCCGGTCATGCTGCTGCCGCTGGCGTCGGTGGCGATCGGCATCGTCGAGCCCCCGACGACGACCGCGCTGCTGCTCACGCCCGTCGCCAGCGCCACCGTCATGATCCGCGATGTGCTGACCGACCGCGCGACCGCCGGCGCCTTTGCGCTCTCGTTCTTCTCCTCGCTGGTCTATTGCGGCCTGGTCATGGGCGTGGCGGCCCGCATCTTCAGCAACGAGCAGCTCGTCAGCCCCAGCTGGGAGCCGCTCTCGTTTGGCCGCATCAAGAAAGGCCTGCTCAGCCGCACGCTGCCGCGCCGCATGCCCAACGCCGACGAGGGCATCGCGCTGTTCGCGGTCAGCCTGCTCCTGGCGTTTTATGTCGGGCCCTCCCTGGCGCGGGTGAGCGAGAGCGTCTTCTGGCTCATCGCCGCCAACCAGCTCACGACGATGCTCCTGCCCACGCTGGCGGCCGCCTGGCTGCTCCGCTGGGCGTGGGGCGGGGCGCTCAAGCTTCGGCGGCCGGCGCTCGCCCATGCCGCGGCCGGGGCGATGATCGGGCTGGGGCTGATGGCGGTGATGCAGCTGGTTCAATCGCTGCGGGCGCAGTATTTCCCGACCGGGCCCAGCGAATATGCGCTGCGGGTGGCGCAGCTGCTCGCGGGCTATCTCGAATCGATGCCGATCCTCACCGGCGTGTTCGTCGGGCTCTTCGCCGGCGTCTGCGAAGAACTGCTCTACCGCGGCGCCATCCAAAGCGCGCTGGGCAAAAAGCTGCCCAAGGCGGCGGCCGTGATCGGGGCGGCGCTGCTGTTCTCGCTCGCCCACTTCGACGCCGCGGGCTTCGTGCCGCGGCTCGTGCTGGGGTGCGTCTTCGGCTGGATGGTGCTCCGCACGGGCTCGATCTGGCCGTCGGTGATCGCCCACGCGCTGTACAACGCGTCGGCCCTCTGGCTGGCCGGATGGCACATCGCCCACTACGGCAGCGACCTCGCGGCCGCCGAGCAGGCGATGCAGCAGTTCAACGTATGGACCGCCGTGGTCATGCCCGGCGTCGGCGTGACCCTCGCGGCCGCGGGGCTGTGGGTGATCAGGAAAAAGCCGATGCCGCCGACCGAGTGACCCGCCAGACACGCGATGAGGGGGCACATGCCATATCGCCCTCCTGTCGTGGCAAGGCCTACCAGGCCGTGAACTCGCGGCGCAAGCCGCTTGCGCGGCGAACCATGGGCGAGACGCCCATGCCACGAGCGGACACGGCGTGGCGCTTCTTCCTCGTGGCGCGGCCATCTTGGCCGCGAGCCCGCGGCGCAAGCCGTTCACGCGGCGGACCATGGGCAAGGTTGCCCATGCCACCGGAGAACCCACCACTGGAGATGACACCTGCAGGGGAGGCACCACCAGAAGAACCAGCCACGGCAGCGTCCCCCCCGGTGGCACGGCCTACTAGGCCGTGGACCTGCGGCGCAAGCCGCTTACGCGGCGAGCCATGGGCGAGACGCTCATGCCACGAGGTGACACGGCGTGGCGCTCTTATGTCGTGGCGCGGCCATCTTGGCCGCGAGCCCGCGGCGCAAGCCGCTTACGCGGCGGACCATGGGCAAGGTTGCCCATGCCACCGGAGAACCCACCACTGGAGATGACACCTGCAGGGGAGGCACCACCAGAAGAACCAGCCACGGCAGCGTCCCCCCCGGTGGCACGGCCTACCAGGCCGTGGACCTGCGGCGCAAGCCGCTTGCGCTGCGAACCATGGCCAAGATTTCCCATGCCACGAGGTGACGTGCCACGAGGGGCGCGGGGCTCCCGGCCAGAGCGCTAAAGCCTTTGCCCCACCCGTGGCACGACGCGTTCGGCGTCGGACGAGAGTTCGAAATATCCCGCCTGTCGCGCGCCGGCCAGTCCGGCGACAAGGTTGCTCGGAAACGACTGGCAAAACCGGTTGAGGTCACGCACGTTGGCGTTGTAGAACCGCCGGGCGGCGGCGATGCGGTCTTCCGTGTCGGCCAGCTCCTCCTGCAGCGACAGGAAATGGGCGTCGGCCCTGAGTTGGGGGTAGCGCTCGACCACGATGAACATCTCGCGCAGCCCGCGCAGCAGCGCCGACTCGTCGGCGGCCTGCTGGTCGGCCGGGCCCGTGCTGGCGGCGGCGCGGTTGCGCAGCGACACCACCCGCTCGAGCACATCGCGCTCGTGGGCCGCATAGCCGCGGACGGTTTCCACCAGGTTGGGGATCAGGTCGTAGCGGCGTTTGAGCTCGATATCGATGCCCGCCCAGCTCTCGCGAACATGCTGCTGCAGGCCCATCAGGCGGTTGTAGTTGCCGATCAGCCAGATCAGCGGAAACACCAGCAGCACCACCATGCAGCCCAGCGCAAGCACTTCGACGACTCCGAGGATCGCGCCGGTCATGGCCGGCCCTCCGACGGCCACGCAGGGCGGTCGCCCGGCAGCGGCGGGGGCATCGGTCGGCCTGACGGTTGCTCGACCACCTCGGCCGGCCGCGGCGCGACAGGCAAGTGGCCCCCCAGCGCCCGATCGACGTGCCTCGGCCACTGCTCGAGAAAACGCGCCGCCCAGGCGATGAACCGGCCGATCTCCTGCGGCTTCCACACGCCCCCGGTGTAGACCATCAGCCAGTCGCGGTCGATCCAGACCGGGCCGGGGAAGTCGGCCATCAGGAACTCCATCATCCGCTGATCGATCACGTCATAGGCGAATCGCTTGTTGCTCGACTTGACGTGAAAGTTGCGGCTGAACTCGGCCCACTCGAAGTCGATATCCTCCCACCCCAGCATGCCGGCGACGCGGTCGAAGAAGCCCTCCCGGCGGATGGCCAGATCGCCGACGTCGCGCCAGGGAAGGCAGACCAGCAGGAAGCTGAAGTAGTGAGAGGTGGTCTTGCGGTCGTCGCCGGTGCCGGATTCGGTCTCGTAGTGATATTCGCCGACGATGCCGTGGCAGTTGACGCCGCGCAACTGGAGCGGACCGGAGAGGAGGTTGTAGGCGTATCGGTCGCTGCCCGACCGAAACGCGGCAAACTGAGGGAAGCGGTCCTTGAAATCATGTTCGCGGTCTGCGCGAAAGCTCCAGCCCATCCGCTGGGCCGTCTCTTCGAGCTCCGCCCGCCGCTTCTTCGCCGCCGCCGCCCCGTAGACGATCAACACCACCACCAGCGCGATAAACGCCGGGAAGGCCATGCAGGGAAACAAGAAGACGATTTCCACTGCCGGCCATCGTAATGGGATCGGTGTTCGCCTAAAACAACCGCGGGGCCGACGAAACGGTCGGCCCCGCGGGGTTGAAGGCTAGTGGATTTGTCGAGTCGGGCCTGGCGTCGATGCCTTACCGCGCCTCGAAGGCCGCCGCTGCGGCGATCTGCTCGGCGGCGGGCTCGCCCGCCTCGGCGGTCGGCTGCACACGGAGCACGCCGTCTTCCATCACCAGGCGAATCTTGGCCAGCGCCTTGTTCTGGATCTGGCGCACGCGCTCCTTGGTCACGCCGATGATCTTGCCCACTTCTTCGAGGGTCAGCGGGCTTTCGTCCTGCTGCTCCCAGTTGAAGCGGCGCTTGATCACCGTCTGCTCCACGCTGCTGAGGTCAGCGAGGTTGCGGTCGACGATCTGCTTGAGCTCGTCGATGCAGTCCTCTTCGACCTGGTCGCGCCGCTTGTCGGCCCAGTCGCTCTTTTCGAGGTCGGGCTCGAACTCGACGGGGAACCGCGTGCGGTGGCGGCTGTGCTTCATCGCGGTGCGGCTGAACGCCTTGAGG
>CAZBOE010000104.1:13800-15837 GCA_964493365.1 uncultured Tepidisphaeraceae bacterium
AACCCGCGATCGACGTTGAACTTGTCGACCGCCCGGAGCAGCGCCATGTTGCCTTCCGACACGACCTCGGCAAAGTCGACGTCGCCGAGCCGGGTCCGCTTGGCCATCGCCAGCACCAGCGCGAGGTTGGTGCGGGTGAGGTATTCGCGGTAGTGCTCGACGCGGCGATCCCACTCGACCAGCTCCTCGGCCAGCTCGCGGGTCAGCCCGTCCTTCTTGGCCTTGCGGCGCAGACGGTTGATCTTGCACTTGGCGAAGTTGTAGCGATAGAACATCAGCCGCTCTTCGTCCGCCTTCATCAGCGTGGGCGTGGCGACATTGTCACCCAACACGTCTTCACGCGTGGGCTGGTACCAGCTCGTGATCGGCAGCGTCGGCTCGGCCAGGGCAAACAGCTCGGCCTCGGCACCCTTCTTCGCGAACAGCGGGCTGTCCATGAAGGGGTATTCCTTATCGACGATCGCCTGTGCGGCAGTGCGCAGGTCGGCCGGGATGCGCGGCGCACGGGTCGGCGCCGGGGTGCCGACGGGGGCCGGCTTGTTCTTCACGGTCTTTCGCGTCTTCGTTGCGGTCATGGTGGCCGCCTCCATTCTGGTCTGATTGCCTGCATTCCCTGCGGCGTTGGATTCGCCCGGAATCGACGGGGGTCGCCCCGACCCGGACGGCACCTTGGCTGTATCGTTCATTACGGACACCGCCGACGACTCTATGTTACAACAAATAACGTCCATCCTGTCTAATACGCGTCCGACTGACACAGGTTCGTTTCGCTAACCAAATGAAAAATCGCCACTTAGGGCAGTTTTCAATCTGTTCGAAACATTCGGTCATTACCACTGGACACCTGTGCGACGGACGAGTTCGTCTGCCCTGACAGGTTTTCGCAGCAGGCGGCGTGGTGGATACCAAATCCGGTACCATTGTCGGCCGAGGCCGGCATTTTGCCGGATGTGCGGCCTGCGACGGTTGTTCGTCGGTCGGCCGGTACACCCCCATGGGACACCCCAAGGCCGCTAACGACAGCGTTTATCGGACGATATCGTGGGTGGCTTGATCGGTTCGGCAGGCCGTGCTGCCCTTGGGGACGAGCCCCTCGGACGCGTCGGCAACGAAAGGCGGGCGTCGATTGGAGCGGAAACTGGTCTATGGCGGCGCGTTTAACCCCATACATCATGGGCACTTGCTGTGCGCCCGGGCGGCGGCCGAGGCCGGGGGCTTTGGCCGGGTGGTGCTGATCCCGACTGGCGTTCCGCCGCACCGACCGGCCGATTCGTCACTGGCACCGGCCGAACATCGGCTGGCGATGACGCGTCTGGCGGTGGCCGGGGATTCTCACTTTGAGGTCAGTGATATCGAACTGCGCCAATCCGGGCCGAACTACACGCTCGACACGGTCCGTCGGCTCAAGGCGGAAGCCGGTTGGCAGGCGGTCGATTGGTTGATCGGAGCCGACCAACTGCTTTCCCTGCCGAAATGGCACCAGCCCGACCAGCTGATGGCCGAGGCGAGGCTGTGGGTGATGGCAAGACCGGGCCAGGCCATCGACTGGACTGTGATAGAGTCGCGGTTTGCGGTTTTGAAAGAGCGCATACTTCCGGCGCCACTGATCGACATCAGTGCAACGCTGATCCGCAACCGTGTGGCGGCGGGGAAGTCGGTGAGATATCTGATTCCGGAGACGGTTGAAAAGTATATCGCAGAGAACAATTTATACGTGTTAGGCAATCCCGCGAAATGAGCAGGATGCGGATACGCGGGGCGGCTCTGCTTTGCCCACCGCGCCGCACGCAAACCGCCGCTGGTCGGGGTCAGAAGCGCGGCGGGGTAGCGGACTGGTATCGGCGTTGCCATGGGGCTTCGTGGGCGTCTTCCGGTTTCCCGGCAGGCGCTTGATTGGGGCGACCAACCACGGAGCGACGTCTATGGCAAATTCGAACAAACCAGCGGGCGACAAACCAACGGGCGGCGGCAAGGCGGGCAAGACCAAGGGCAAGGCGGGATCGGCGGAGCAGGGCGGGCAACAGGATGCGGGCGACG
>CAZBOE010000105.1:0-231 GCA_964493365.1 uncultured Tepidisphaeraceae bacterium
CGTTACCCGCTGCCGCCGCACCGGCGCCGGCGTCGCCTGTGTCCGCGGGCCCGGCCTGGTTGCCGGCCGCGGGAGAATCGGGCGGGGTGGGGGCCTGATCTGCTGACAGCGTCTCGTCGCCGCCAAGGCCGAAGAACGACATCGTGTTGTCGAGCGACTGCATCGTCTTGGCCAGCGGCGCCAGTGCCTGGTTGGTTCTGGCCAGCGACGCCTGCACGTCTTTGAGAATGC
>CAZBOE010000105.1:270-13221 GCA_964493365.1 uncultured Tepidisphaeraceae bacterium
CGGTCAGCATCGGATTGGTGTTGCCCAGGAGCGAGCTGACCGTGTCGAGCTGTTCGTTGGTGCGGGCGAGGTGGCTGTTGACCTGCGCCAGCCGCTGATTGGTTTCGCCCAGCGCGGCGTGAATCTGCACGATGTCAGCGTTGACCTGGTCGATTCGCTGGTTGGTCTGACCGACCCGCTGGGCGGTGTCGATGATGACCCCGTCGATCTCGCTGATGCGCGCGTTGGCGGTGTCGATGTTGTCGCGGATCTCCCAGGCGATGCAGCCCGGGGCGGTCAACGTCAGCGGAGCCAGCAGAAGAAGCTTTCTCATGCCGCGGAGTTTAACAGAGTCGTCATCCCGCGGGCGACTCTGGTATTGTTGCAAGCGTGATGGATCAGCGCAAAGCTCAATGGTCGGGCCTCGTGCTCTCGGCGGCGATGGTGACGGCCATCGCGGCAGGGTGCACGACGCAGGACGCCGCAAGGTCACGGCCCGCCGGCTATGGCGGCATCCCGCGAGAGGCGATCCGCGTGGCCGAAGGATCGGAGCGCCTCGATTTCACACCCGGCGGCGAAGGACGCATCTGGGTCGGCGACGAAGCACAACGCAGGCTCATGCTCTCTCGTGTGATCGACCCGAGCGACCAGGTCGTCGTCGATCCGCAGGCGGGCGTCGTCACCATTTCCGGAGAGCCGGCCGGCGATATCGACACCGACGGCCGCCGGGCCCTGTTCTTCGAGGCGGCATCGGGCGGCACCGCTTTGCCCCAGCCCTATGGCACGGTCGCGCCCGTCGCCCTGGCGGTGGAATCGGGCGCCGGCCGACTCGCGTTCACGACGCCGGTCGCCGGGCGCGTCTGGGTCGGCAATGACCACGACAAGACCGCGGTCTATAGCAGGCACGTATATCCCGGCGACACCATCCTCATCGACCCCGCGCCGGGCACGGTCACGCTGAACGGCAACACCGTTACGCGGCTCGAGCGCCCTCGCGAAGACGCATCGCCGGTCAGCCACACGATCTTTCTCAAGCCCGCCGCGTCGGGCCCGGCCGTGCCCCGCGAGCCGCCGGCCGCCGCACCCGCTGTCGACTAGCCACAGCCCTTTCCGGCCCGCCATCCCGCACTATCCGACCCACCGCTGGCAAAGCGTCGTTCACGCTTGCGGTTGAACACGCCGCCGTGTATATTCCATTAGAGGATGTTTCAATCCAATACAGAATCAGACGGCACGGCTGTTCCGGTGCTCGGGAAGGCGCTGGCGGTGCTGGCGATGGTGTCGCGTGGGGAGGCCGGCGGATCGCTGGCGCAGATGGCGCGGCGGTGTGGGGTGGCGCCGACCACGCTGTTTCGAGTGCTTCGGACATTCGAGTCGGCCGACTGGATCAGCCAGCGGCTTGACGGTGGATGGGAACTGTCGGCAGGACTCGCGCAAATGCTTCGGCCGCTGGAGCCATTCAGGCGGCTCATCGTCGCTGCGCAGGAGCCGGCCGACGAGCTGGCGATCCAACTGGGCCTGGCGGTGAAGCTGTCGGTGAGGCAGGGCGCCTATGCCGTCACGCTCGTCAGGGCGGAGCCGCCGCGGGCGGTGCTGGTGGGGGGGCGGCTCGGCGCTCGATATCCACTCGCTTTTGGGTCGAGCGGCGCGGTGCTGGCCGCGGAGCTGGACGAAGCGGCGCTGCGCCGGCTGATCAAAGAGTCGCCGGCCGATGTCTGGGCGAATCAGACTGAGCAGACGCTGGTGGATCGGGTATTAGCCGCGCGGCGCGATGGCGCGTGCGTCGACCGTGGCAGCTTTCACCCACAGGTGCACACCGTGTCGGTGGCGGTGGCGCTCGGCGGCGGGGCGGTGAACCGGGCGGCGCTGACCGTCGTGGGATTGCCCGATGAGCTGGACGGACCGGAACGGTGCCGCCAGATCGAGAAGGCCGCGCGCGGTGCGGCTCGGCAGATCGAGCGGGCCTATCAAGGCGAGGAGAGCAAATGACTTCTGCAGCATCGAAGACGACATCGGCAACAGGAACGGGTGTGGAGGCGATCAGCGATGGCGATCGTGATATGCCCTTCTCGCCGGAGATCTACCGCGGAGTGACGTTCGGATTCTGGGCGCGAAATGGGTACTTCGAGAGCCCGCAGGCGAGGCTCGAGGTCGACCGCATGGCCGAGACCGGCGTGCGCTGGGTGTGCGTGGTGCCGACGATCATGCAGGAGACGATCACCACACCGCGGATGTTCGCGGACTTCGAGGTGACGCCGGGTGAGTTCGAGCTGGCTGAGATCATCGACTATATCCACGGCCGCGGGATGAAGGTGAAGCTCCGGCCGATGATCGAAGGGTGGGACGGTCACGGGCGGACGATGATCTGGTTCCCCTACGACCGCCCGCGCATCCCGGGGCTGGCGACGACGCATTATGCCAACTGGTTCCGTTCGATGCGGGCGCGCACGCGCTTTTACGCCCGGCTGGCGAAGCGCACCGGGTGTGAGATGTATGGTATCGACAGCGAAATCGATCGCTTCGTGAGCTTCAACAAGGAATGGCGCGAAGTGGTGGAGACGGCCCGGTCGGTCTACGACGGCCCGGTCACGTCATGCCACACGCACGAAGTGAACTTCATCAAGGAACTGGAAAGACCGGATCACTGGTTCCGCGATCTGGACTGCCTGGGAACCAGTTTCTACAAACGCAGCGCACTGGAACACGGGGCCGACATGGCAACGCGGCTGAAGATGCTCGAGCCGGTGAGGCAGGAGTATCGCCAGATCGCGCGCCTGCTGGGCAGGCCGATCATGTTCGGCGAGATCGGATGCACCAGCAGCACGGGCGGCTCGACGCGCCCGAGTGGGTGGTCTGGCGATGGAAAGTACGAACCCCAGGAACAGTCCGACCATATCGACGCGGTCTTGCAGACTTTCTGGGACGAGCCGTGGTTCGCCGGGCTGTTCTGGTGGAAATGGGATGAGCAGAACGTCAGGCCTGCGTTCATCAACGATCCCGCCGGCGATAAAGGCTTCACGGTCTGGGGCAAGCCCGCGGCCGCGGTGATGAAGCGATGGTTTGACCGGCCGGAGCGGGCGGGCACAGGGCGATGATTCCCGCGTGCGATAGTCCGGGTGTGCGGCGATCGTCGATGGCGACGAGCGTGGCAGGAGACGATTGCAGCGGGATGGGCCGCGGGCGGAACTGAGCAGTGCACTGACCGTCAGAACCGATCGGGGCCGAAAAGGCGGACCATGAAACTGACCCTGCTGTTGCCGGCCAGACCCGACGCGCGATGGGCGTATGCCCGGCAGATCGGCGTGACACACGCCGTAACCAAGGCGGCTCCTGAGTTGTCGGGCCTCGCGGCGCCGGACGACCTCGATGCGCTTCGGGCCGTGCGCGACCGTTTCGCCGAGGCGGGCATACGTCTGATCGGACTCGAGGGCGATCAATTCGACATGACGCGGATCAAGCTCGGGTTACCCGGGCGCGAGCAGGACGCGGACCGATACCGCCGGATGCTGATCAACATGGGCGAGTTGGGGCTGGGGCTGCTTTGTTACAACTTCATGGCTCGCCCGCCGGGCGCCGCACACGACTGGCACCGGACCGACGTCAACCTGCCCTTGCGCGGCGGGTCGATCGGTACGTCGTTCGATGCGGCTGCCGTACCTGCGGCGAAGGCACTGAGTCTAGCCGAGTCGCAGCTGTGGGAGAACTATACCTGGTTCATCCGCTCGGTGATCCCCGCGGCGGAGCAGGCGGGCGTGACGATGGGGCTGCATCCCGATGACCCGCCGGTGGGCATGCTGGGCGGCGTGGCACGGCTGTTCGGCACACCGCAGGCCTTCGATCGCGCTTACGACCTGGCTCCGTCAAGGAGCAACGGGGTGACGTTTTGCCAGGCAAACTTCCGGCTGATGGGGCTCGACGACCGCGGGCTCATGGATTGGTCGGCGAGATTCGCCGCTCAGGGACGGCTGGCTTTCGTGCATTTTCGCGACGTCCGCGGGACGGCGACACGATTCACCGAGACATGGCACGACGAGGGCCCGACCGACATGGCCGCGATGCTCCGGCATTATCACCAGATCGGGTTTCGCGGGCCGATCAGGGATGACCACGTGCCGACGATGCACGGCGAGTCGGCCGACGTCCCCGGCTACGGCGCGCTGGGGCACCTGTTCGCCGTGGGCTACATGAAGGGAATCGCGGCGGCATCGGGTGTTGAACTGGAGTGACTGCCAAGCGGAGTCGGTCATGGCGGATATTCTGAATCGGTTTGACCTCACGGGTAAGACGGCGCTGGTGACAGGGGCTTCTCGCGGCATCGGCCGGGCCATCGCGCTGGGCCTGGCCGAGTGCGGCGCGGCGGTGGCGGTGCACTATGTGGGCAACCGGGCCGCCGCGGACGAAGTGGCGGCGCGTTGCACGCGGTCGTGTGTGGTGCAGGGCGATCTGGCCGACCCGGCAACGCCAAGGCATGTGGTCGATGAGGTCAGACGGCAACTGGGCGAGATCGACATCGCCGTGCTCAATGCGTCGGTGCAGTATCGCCGGCCGTGGACCGACGACGACGAATCTGCGGTGGATGAACAGATCGAGGTCAACTTCAAGAGCGTCCTGCGGATGATCCGGCTGGTGGCGCCGCAGATGGCGGCGCGAGGCTGGGGGCGGGTCGTGACGATCGGGTCGGTGCAGCAGTATCGGCCGCACCCGCAGATGCTGACCTATGCGGCGACGAAGAGCGCCCTGGAAAACCTGTGTCGCAATCTGGCCCGGCAGCTTGCCGGATCGGGTGTGACCGTCAACAACATCTCGCCCGGCGTGGTGGTGACCGACCGCAACAGCGATGCGCTCAACGACGCGGCCTATGCCGCCAAAGTCAGGGCGATGATACCCGCCGGCGAGTTCGGGTCGGCCGACGACTGCGTGGGGGCGGTGCTGCTGCTGTGTGGGCAGGCGGGGCGTTACATCACCGGCATCGATCTGCCCGTAGACGGAGGGCTGAGGCTGCCGTAGGGCGATCGAGCCGGATGTTAGACAACCAGGCATTCAACATTGGAGCAGAAGTCGAGCATGTCACACAAGATGAACACCAGCAGGCTGCAGGAGATCCGCGACAATATTGAGCGGGTCGAGCTAACGATCCCTCAGGCCGATCTGTGCCGCCGGTTTGAGCGGCTCTATACCGGCGCGGTCAACGATGTGATGCGCGAGATGTGCCTGACCAACCAGGCGCTGCCACCGGGCATCATGCCGCTGCGCGACGAGATGGCAATCTGCGGGCCGGCCTTCACTGTCAAGGCGGTCAAGGACCCGACCATGGGAGGCGAACTGGCCGTTCGTGTCGACATGCTCGACAAGATTTCGCCGGGCGATGTCGTCGTGTGGAACGCCAACGGCGACGACGGCGCCAGCCACTGGGGCGGCGTGATGACCCGCGCCAGCCTCAAGCGCGGCTGCCGCGGCGCGATCATCGACGGCGGCATCCGCGACACTCACGACATTCTCCAGCAGAAGTTCCCGATCTGGTACCGGTATCGAACCAGCAACGGCGCGCTCTCGAGGACGAAGATCGTGGGGTATCAGGTGCCGGTGTTTGTCGGCGAGGTCATCATCCGCCCCGGCGATCTGATCCTGGCCGACATCGATGGCGCGCTGGTCATTCCACGGAAGATCGCGGTCGCCGTGCTCGAGCGGGCGGAGCAGATCGAGCGGAACGAAGGTGAGATCAAGGAGTGGGTCGACGCAGGGCTGTCGGCCGAGGAGATTCACGACCGCGGCGGCTACTTCTGATAACCGGCACGCGTGATGTCGGCACGCCTCGCATCGGTGATCGCGCTCGATTCACGCGTCTTCCGGATCACATACACCGCTCGAAGCAACCTCCGCCAGGAGCCACACCCCATGCAGACCCCGCTCAAGCGCCACCCGGCCAACCCGATCCTGACCGCCAAGGACGTGCCCTATCACTGCACACTGCTGTTCAACGCGGGCGTCGCGAAGTGGCAGGGGCGCTACGTGATGGTCTTTCGCAATGACTACGGCCGCTGGGGCGACACCCGGTTCGACGGCACCAACCTCGGCATCGCCCACAGCGACGACGGCATCCGCTGGCATGTCGCCCCGACGCCGCTGATCTCGCTGGCCCGGGCGCGCGAGATGATCGCGCCACTGCTGCCCCATCGCGACCCGCAGACCGAGGTGAGACGCTTCTATGACCCTCGGCTCACCGTGATCGACGGGCGGATGCACATGTGCTTCGCCGTCGACACCGCGCACGGCGTGTGCGGCGGCGTCGCCGTCACCGATGACTTCGAGGATTTCACCCTCCTCTCGCTCAGCCCGCCCGACAACCGCAACATGGTGCTGCTGCCCGAGAAGATCGACGGGCAGTATGTCCGTCTCGAACGCCCGATGCCGGTTTATGGCCGGCAGCGCCGCGACCGGTTCGACGTGTGGATCAGCCGCTCTCCTGACCTGCGCTACTGGGGCGATGCCCGGTGTATCATCGGCGTCGAAGACATCGCAGGCGCCAACGACAAAATCGGCCCGGGCGCGCCGCCTGTGCGCACCGACGCCGGCTGGCTGGTGACGCTGCATGCCGTCGATCGCGACGAGTCACGCGGCAAAAACGGATGGGAGCCCGCCTGGACAAAGCGCTACTTCATGTCGCTGGCGCTGCTCGACCTCAAAGACCCGTCGCGCGTTATCGCGATATCGAAGCAGCCGCTTCTGACGCCCGAAGCGCCCTATGAGACCGGCCAGGGCGCTTCATTTGAGACCAACGGCTTTCGCAACCACGTGCTCTTCCCCGGCGGGATGATCCTGGAAGACAGCGGCGAGGTGAAGATCTACTACGGCAGCGCCGACACCGTCGAGTGCCTGGCCACCGCTCATGTCGATGAGCTGGTGCGGTTCTGCCTCGCGTGACCGACCGGCCGCCGCGCCTGCCCTTCGATGGCCGGGCCGAAGGCGCCACAGGTGAGTCGAGCGGCGAACCTGTCAAGCGGGCCGCTGATCGATCGGCGGCGTCGCGACCGTGGCCGCCCGAGACGGGCGTCATCGGCCCCCGCGCGAGCGGCCGCAACACATCGCCGGCAATGAAGTTCCATGCATCGCTTGACACTCCCGAACGCGGCCCTATCATCGCCCACACGATCGCGGGGTAGAGCAGCCTGGTAGCTCGTCGGGCTCATAACCCGGAGGTCGGAGGTTCGAATCCTCCCCCCGCTACTTCAGGGCCGGTTACAAACGTCACCGGCCCCACGGTTCAGAGGAGAAGCCGCCAAGAGAGCTTGGCGGCTTCTTCGTTTTCTAGGCCAGTTCCCGCAACGGGTTACGATTCCTGCCCAACTCGGCCGTGGTCTCCTATTCGCAGAAGCACATAACCGTCCAACCCATCCGGCGCGACTTCCGGCGCGCTCGCGGACGCTCGTACCCGGAGGTCTCGGATCGCCGGAGAGACTTTGCGGCACGGGTTATGGGAGGGTTGTCTCTGCTCCAGATCAGATAAACTTGCCATGACCAGGCGGGCGCACTTGCTCCGTTCTCGGCAAGGTCTCGACTTCGTCCCCGTAGGTGGACATTCGTCTCTGTTCTGGTATCGCCTCAGATTGACCGAGGCCGGACGCGCCGTGTCTACCGCCCCGCTTGTTCTTGCCATGTTCAGTCGACTTTCCACGTACCCGAGGATTTGCGGCCCCTCGCTGGCCGAGACGGGAACTCCCAGCGTGATATCCACCACGTCCCGAAGGTCCGGGCGGAAGTACCAGTACTGGCTGTAGCCGTGCGGCACCGGTACCGACGGCTGAATCAGGACCGTGAACTTGCCGTTAACCACCAGGAAGTCGTCGTAACTGTCGACGTGCCCGACCGCCTCCCGCAGGAGCGATTCGACCCGCGTCCTGACCTCCGTCGCCGCCTCTTTGAAGAGTTGCTGATAGGCAGCGTCGAGCGAACGGAAGTGCGTGGCGTAGGTGGACGTGGACGGGGACAGCGCGTCGGCGCTGATCATCGACGGCCGCAGGAAGCCGTGCTCCTGGTGCAGGCGCTGGAGGTGCTCGAGCATGGTCGCCGGCGAGTACCGCAGCGCCACCTCGGCCAAGATAGCCTGCGCGCGGTCGTAAACCGCCTGGTCGACCAGCGGGTCAATCGCCCCGGCCGTCCGCACCCACTGATCGACCGGGTTCTTCCGCGTGGGCGTCTTCAGTTTGCTCGTGGTCTTGTTATAGACCAGCGTGCCGGCGTACATGATGTTGGTGAGGATGCGGCGGACCTTCTCGACGTTCCAAAGCCCGCCCATCGCCGAGCGGAAGCCGTCGCCGTTGAGCCCCTCGGCGATGTGCTGCATCGAACGCCGCGTCTCTATGAACTCCCTAAAGATGCGGCGGACGACCGTCACCTGGTCCTCCGGCCCCAGCGTCAAGGTGACCCGCTGATTTTGGATGCTCTTTTTCTGGTGCAGCGTCAGGACGTGCAGCCTATTGCGCTGTTCGTCCAAGAGCAGCCGGTCAAAGCCGAACGGGGCTTTGCCGCCGGCCCAGTACCCCTGCTGTGCGATCTTCACGCAGCCGTGGAAGACCTTGGCGCTGAGTTCCTTGCTGTACTGCGCCGCGCGGAATCGCTCAAACTGCACGTACACCGGGTAGAGGGGATCATCGGGCCGGGGCATGCCCAGCGTGGTGTAGATGACCTGCTTGCCGTGCTTCTTGCACTCGGCGCTGTAGGTCGCCGAGAGGTCGATGTCCTGAAACCGCCCCCAGCGGCTCACGTCCAGGCAAAGCACGAAGTCAAAGTCCTTCCGCTTCTTGACCCAGTTCTCCATCATGTCGTTGAATTCGTCGCGCCCCTCGGCGGTCAGGCCCGACTTCCCGCGATCGGCGAACTCGTGGATGATGTCGACGCCGTTCTCCTTGGCCCACTTCTGGACCAGCTCTTGCTGAATGGCAACCGAGTTCTCCTGGCGGTCGCGCGCCGAATGCCGGTAGTACGCCACGCCGCGGAAGCGTGGCGCTATCGTCGCTGCGGCGGGCTCCTCCTTGGCCCACCAGGGGCGCTGACTGGATTCGTTCATAATGGCCTCGTCGGCCAGGGCGCTGTGTCATCGTGCTGCCGGCAACACGCCGGCGGCCAAGACAACCGCCCATGGTCGCGGGTCATTCTGCGCTAGCGCCGGGACGGGCGATGGGACATCCGTGGGACTTCGGTGGGACTTTCCGTGCGTGCCAGGTCCAGCATGTAGCGCCCGTGGTGCCCCGTGAGCGCCTCGGCCAGATCCGCCATGCCGCCGCGCCGCAGCTTGCCGCGCAAGCGCTTCATCCCCGCCCGGACCAGTTCCGTGTCGGCCAGTTCATCGTCCCAGATTTCGGGGAGCAGGTCCGCGTGCGTGACATACTGATTGGCGCGGCGGGCCAGGCGGGCCAGGAGCCAAAATCCCTTGATGTGCCCCAGGTGCAGTGTCTTGCCGCGCCAGGTCACCGACAACGTCGCTTCGTCAACAAAGGGATGGGGCGGGGCTTTGCCATTACGCTGGTGGCCGTTGCGGCCCGTGGCGTGGGGGCGGGGAATCGTGGCCGACGCTTGCGCCAGTTCCGTGATCTCGTTGGCGCACAGCGCCGCGTGCATGAGGCTCTCGGTGAGTTGCCGACTCAACACGGCGAGTCGGCGAATCTGCTCTGCGGTCATAAGCAGGCTCCGTCTCCTGGCCGCAGATGACCTGGCCGCCATACCTGAACCGGCCCGCGATGCTCAGGCGCAACACGCTCGCGGACGATCCGCTGGGCCGGGGATGGCGGGCTTGTAAAATAGTTTCAGCGGGAGGGCGGGATGTTTCTCATTTGGCAACGTCTGGCGCGGGGGCGTTTGGTGCGCCAACGTCGCGCCGGGGAAGAAGAACACCACGAGGGCGGATGTCCGGCGGCGTCATTGAGTAGTGTGATGCGGAACCGCGCGGGCGGGAGGACCAAAACCTGCCACTTCGAACACCGCACGCATGCGCACCAGCGCGTTGCGGACCTGCCGCCACGACACTCCCGCTTTGCGTGCCGCGTGCGCCATCCCGTGCTCGGCGACCAGGCCGGCGATCCGGCGCTCCTCGGCGGACAGGGCGCGCATGGCATGCTCGAAGGCCTCGCGGAACTCCAGTTCATCAACGTCCTGGTGCGTGTGGCAGACAGCGCGGTCCAATTGGTCGCAGGGGACGGTGTCGATTGAGACGACCATTTCCATCCACCATTGGCGCTTCTGGGGCCTGCGTTTCCTGAAGAGGTTTTTCAGCTGGTTCGCATAGCTGCCCGGCTTTTGTTTGGCATGGCGTGGCTTGGGCAGCGTCTGCTTTCGACGGCGAGGCACGGCGGCTGTGCGAATCGGCGTGGCGGGTGGCGTGGCGACGCGTGGCGGACGTGGCGGTGGGCCATGCCGCTTCAGGCGGTACAGCGCCTGCATGAGAATGAGCGATACTTCCCGGAGTTGTTCGTCCGGCGGAATCTCACGGTCGAATTCGCGTTGAGACATCGGCGACCTCCCACCCGCCGACACGCGGCGAGGATTGATCGCACTGAGCCTCAGTTACCGTTCCGAATCAAGCCGTCGTTCCGCAGGTGCCCGCCGAGTCGCCATCTTCCCGGCAGGGCTACCGGTACGGTGAGTTCGCTTCCCTCGGACAGAGACAAACAATGTTTGCATACTGTTCGGTACACACTACTTCTGGGCCGGTTATGAACGTGACCGGCCCTACGGTTTCCACGAGAAGCCGCCAAGAGACCTTGGCGGCTTCTTCGTTTTCTACGCCATTTTCCGGCAACGAGTTACGATTTCCGCCCACCTCGGCCGTGGTCTCCGATTCACGAAAAGCGATAACCGGCTTACCCTTCGGGGGCAACTTGGGGCACGCCACGGGACGCTCGTACGCAGAGGTCGGATGGCCGGAGAGACTTTGCGGCACGGGTTATAGCAGGGTTGTCTCTGCAGTTCAGCGCCCGAACTCCAGATAAAAGCCACGTCTCCCAGTCTCTGGGAAGTCTCGTCGTGGTCTCGCCTAAATTAGAGACAATCGCCGTACATTGCGGTTGCGTGAGTACCGATGAGCGGTAGCCCATTGGACCATCATGACGGCGTCTTGAGCAGCCGGGAATCGAACTTGATCGGCTGCTTCGGGCCAAGGGTAATCTTGGCGAAGTCGGGGTGCGCCGGGTTCAGCAAGTAATTCCATTCGCTCGGAACGATCACGCTGGGCACCTGCAGGACTGCCGAACTCCCCTGGGCCGACCACTGATCCCCCACCTGCTGCACGCTGGCCGGCGCTGGCGACTTGCGCCACGACTTAGGGAGTGTGGCGGGATCAATACTCGTCATGAGTGCTTCCTCAAACGATACCTCAAAGATGACATACCGGTGCATCCGATCCTGGGCCTGCAGATGCACCAACATCTCCAGGATCGCCAGCGATGTGGTGCTGGCCGTGTATACGAGGGCCGTGCCGGGACTGTTCCATCGTCCGCCGAAGGCTTTTGCGCCGCCCCCGGTGAACGCCGTCGCGGCGTGTTTGGCCTTGGTGATGCGCCACGCATGGATCATTAGGCGAAGACTCCATGCTCAAGGCGGCCGATGAGATTCTCGACCTCGCGCGCCCCGACTTCCGTGGAGGCAAAGTCCAGGGGCGTTTCTCCCCCAAGGCCAGGTTGCGGGCTCTGCAGCCACCGGCGTGCCTCGGTCGTGTCGCCATCGAAGAGGTCCACAGCCAGATCGAAGATACTCGAGGCGCGCAAGACGCGATCCGATTCGTCGGCCTGCAACTTGCCCTGGCGCTGCCGCCGAGACAGCGTGCGCTGCGGGATGGCCACGAAACGGGAAATCTCCGTCCAAGGCAGCTCGGTGGCCTTCTGGAACTTGGCAATGACCGTGAATGAAAAACCAGCGCGAACAGCCTGAACCTTCTTCACCGCATCGTCGGTGGCGATCCCGATCTTCTGGACAATCCGAATCCGCTGCCCGCCTTTGGCGGTCCCTTTGTGCATGTGCTTTTGTTCAACAGGCATTGGGCACCTCCTGTAATCGGCCATCTGGCTATATTGTACGCGCCAAATGGCCATCCAACAACTTTAGATCGGCAAACGAGGCGAGGGCGATTAGGCGGTCGAGAGCGGCCCCATCCCATACCCCCCCAGGTCAGGGGACTTCGCCGCGGCGGCACCGAAAAGGCGTTCTGACGGGTAGGGACATAACCCGGACGTCACATGGCTCATAACCCCAAGGGCACCCGCCGATTCGTAACTGATGCAAACGGAAGGCAATTACGATGTTCTTCCATGGGCGAGCTCTGCGGACGGTTGCGCATCCCCAGCAAGCTACTTCAGGGCCGGTTGTCAATGTGATCGGCCCTACGGTTTCCACGAGGAGCCGCCAAGAGACCTTGGCGGCTTCTTCGTTTTCTACGCCGGTTCCCGCAAGGGGTTACGGGTCCCGTCCGACTCGGCCACAGTCTGCGATTTGTAGAAGCGGATGACCATCCCGCCCGTCATCGCAACGTCGCATCTGTTGCTGGACGGCCAAGCCGGGAGGCCTCGCACCGAGTACCAGGCGTATGTGCCTGCGTGGGGGCCAACTGCTCCACTCATGAGCCGTCGCCAGCCAGCCCCGCTTCCTGCGCCGGCGTGTTGTTCAGGCCTGGGGGAGGGTCTGCCGTGTCGACAGCAGCGGGGCGAGCAGGTCGCCTTGCGACTGGACGCGGGCGAGAACGGCATCGGGTGTGAATGACAGCGGGGCGGGTCGGCCGCGTCTTGATCGTGCTGACGCGGCGGCCGACAGCTCATCCCAGGTCACGGGTGTGGAAACCCCGGGCGAGGGCGAAGTGGCGCGCAGGGAATAGGCGCAGACGGTTGTCTTGTGGCGGTCGTTCTGGCTCCAGTCGACGAACACCTTTCCGCCGCGCTGACTGCGTGTCATGGTCGCGGTGACATTCGCGGGGTCGCGGGCGGCCAGCAT
>CAZBOE010000105.1:13254-15712 GCA_964493365.1 uncultured Tepidisphaeraceae bacterium
TCATCAATGTGTTCAATGAGGACACCTCGCAACGCAGCCCCTTGCTGCCGGATGTCTTGGCAAAGCAGACGAGGCGGAGCTGATCGAGCAGGTCGCGCAGCCGAAGCGCAAGGCGGCAACAGTCACGCAGGTCGGCCGGCGCACCGGGATCGAGGTCGAACACCACCGATGCCGGGCGCTCGGGCTGTGCCGCACGCGCCATCGGCACATGAAGCTCCAGCGCCGCGAGGTTGGCCGTCCAGACGAGCGAGGCCGCATCGTCGATCAGGCAGTGCCGATTACCGGGCTCTCCGCTTCGGCTTGCGACCATGACCGTGCGCACCCACTCGGGTTTGTGCGGCGGGCAGCGCTTCTCAAAAAACGCGCCAGCCTCGACGCCGTCAGGAAACCGCTTGAGCGTCACCGCCCGCCCCCTGAGGTGTGGAAGCATGAGCGGCGCGATCCGCCGGTAGTAATCGACGACCTGACGCTTGGTCGTTCCGTCGGGATAGAGCGGCTTCTGGGGGTTTGATACGGTCACCCGTCGCCGCCCCACGGTCATCTCGACGGGCGAACCAGCCCGACCGGCGGCCGACCCCGCGCTCATGAGCCCTCGCCCGGGCGAGCCTTGCCCTTGTTCGCCCGGGTGCGGCGGACCTTGATCGGCGTGGGCGTCTTGGTCTTCCGACGCGCCGGCGGCGGTTCTTCATCGGCCGGGGCGGCCGGCTTGCCCGCCGACTCTTTCGCCCGCGCCACGCTGGCTTCGAGCACCGCCATCAGATCGCCCGCGCTGGCCTTGCGAGATTCGACGGGCGGTGTCGCCGCCGTCACCTCCTGTCCCTGCGCCTTTCTGGCGACAAGATCGAGGATGGCCTGGCGGTATTCGTCCTTGTATTTGCCGGGGTCGAAGCTGCCCGACAACGACTCGATCAACTGCCTTGCCACCCTGAGCTCTCGATCGTTGACTTTGCTCCGGCCCGCGGGCGGTGTGTCGGCCGCCACCACTTCGTCGCTGTAGTGCATCGTCTCCAGACAGAGCACGCCCGACAGCGGCCGCAGCGCCGCCAGATGCTCCTTTCGGAACAGCACCACCCGCGCAATGCCCACCCGGCCCGTCTCTTCCATCGCGGCCAGCAGCAGGTTGTATGGCTTCACGCCCTCAGGCTTGGGCATCACGTAATACGGCCGGTCGAAATACAGCGGGTCGATCTCCGCGAGATTGACGAAGTCTTCGATCTCAATCGACTTGTTTCCCTTTGGCGCCGCCGCCTCGATCTCTTCATCGCGCACGACCACATACCGATCTTTCTCAATCTCATAGCCCTTGACGATGTGCTCCGGATGCACGTCGCTTCCGTCGGCAGGGCAGTACAACTTCTGTTTCAGCGGGACTTGGTCCTGGTCGTGCAGGCTGCGGAAGTGCACGGCCTGCTCTCGCACGGCCGTGAACAGTTTCACCGGAATGGTCACAAGGCCGAACGTGATCGTGCCCGTCCAGATCGGCCGGCTGCTCATCTTTTGCATCGCAGATTCTCCTTGGCGTCAGTCGAGCGTGATCTCGCCCGGCGACTTGTCATCGCGCAGCCCCCGAAACGACGCCTGCTGAATCACGCCCCCGCGCGGCCACCGGCGATATGCCACCTGCGCCACCACCGCCGGCTCGACAAACGTCACCTGACGCCACAGCGCCCGATGGCTCGCGGCGTCATGACTTTCGGCGGTCCGACCAAACGGGTTGCCCGCCCGCGCGGCGCGCCCGAGCGCACTCATCAGGGTCGCGCTGATCGCCTGCGTAAACCCGCTGCCGACACGGCCGCAGTAGACGAGCCTGCGTTCCCGGTCGTATCGCCCGACCAGAAGCGCGCCCAGGTGGTCTGGGCCCGCGGTGCTCCGGGTGAAGCCGCCGACGACAAACGCGCCCACCTCAACCAGCTTGATCTTGCGCCAATGGTCGCTTCGCTGGCCGGGCTGATAGGGCGAGTCGTTTCGCTTCGCCACAACACCCTCGAGCGCCGATCGCGATGCCGCATCGACCACGAGCCGGCCCGGCGGACCAAACACCGGCGACACGCGCCAGTACCGCGATCGGCCGACCAGTTCGCTCAGCCGTTCGCGCCGGGCGCGAAGCGGCTCATCGAGCAGGCTCCGCCCGCGTGACCACAGCAGGTCAAACACCATGTAGACGATCGGCACCTGTTCGCGCAGCAGCGGCAGGGCGTGTCGATCGTCGACATGCATGCGCCGCTGAAGCATCGCAAAGCTCGGCAGCGCGTCGGGCCCCAGCGCGATGATCTCGCCATCGAGGATGGCATCGTGTCCGCCGGTGATGCCGTGAGGGCCGGCCTGCTCGGTGAGCTCGGGATAGCGATGGGAGATGTCGTTGAGGTTTCGGCTTCGCAGGCCCACGTGGCCGCTCGAGACCCTCGCCAGCGCGCGAACGCCATCCCACTTGAATTCATACGACCAGTCGCGCGCATCA
>CAZBOE010000106.1:0-12900 GCA_964493365.1 uncultured Tepidisphaeraceae bacterium
ACCCCTCGACCGGGCAAAGGGTGGCCGCACTGCTCGAACAGCCTTTGACCGGTCAACGCCGAATCGCACACAACCGCCGTCACGCCCAGCGAGAGCGCCGCGCCAAGCTCCTCCGGGAAGCAGGCATCGACACTCGCCTCGCTCCCGTAGCACCCCGCGGCCATGCGGACGGTATCGGTGACGGTCGTTTGACCCCGCTCTTCGACCACGACGAACCGGCGGTGGCCGGCCAGCAGCATCTCACGCGCGAGCTTCTCGGCGCCGCGCGCCTTGTCGACCATCACGCAGTCGACCGAGATCGAGCGCGGCTCATGACCGACCATGGCCACGGGAATGCCGCGGACGACCAGGTCACGCAGGAACGCCTCATCGGCAACGCCGGCCAGATCGAGCACCGCCGCAAACTGGTTCACAAAGCTGGGTCGCGTCTGGGGTTCGCCCATCACCACCTGGCTGCGGGGGTTGTTTTCGATCAGCCGCGCGACCGTCTGCGACTGCGCCTGCTCGGCGGTGCACAGGATCAGCCACGGCTTGGTCGCGGGCGCGACGTCATCGGGCATGGTGCCCTTGACGTAGGTGCCTCGGCCGATCGATCGCTCGAGCAGGCCCTCGGCGGCCAGATCGGTCAGCGCCTTGCTCAGCGTCTTGGCGTTGCAGTTAAACCGCTTGGACAGCACGCGCTCCCCCGGCAATTTGCCGGCAAGCTCGCCTGACGCGATCGCGGCGCGAAGCTTCTCGCGCAGTCGCTGAAACTTGTAACTCAGCTCACCGCTGCGGCGCGTGCGCACGCGAACTGTATCGACAGGATTCGATGAAGTCGGGGTCATCCGTGGCCTCGAGAGGAATGGGCACAGAAAAGGTTGACGGCCAATCCACCAACATGGCCGCCGCGGGCAGGTTCTTGTTCCTACGATCCTCTACTCGGATCGTCCGCAGGAACCCCACCCGACCCTGCGATTGTCGCTTATTTGCATGCTTATGCAACGAAAAATCTTTGAAAAGTAGTGCACGCCAAAATAGATACAAACAGTAGGAAATAAGCGGACATAACGTCGTAGCCGTTACAAATTTTATGCTCTCGTGGGAAAATGATCTGTATGTGTCGATGTGTGGGCTCTACCTCGACAGCCGTCACCCGAGGCCCCGCTGCTTCATTTCTCACGGACACACCGACCACCTGGGCGCGCACGAGACCGCACTGTGCACCGCGGCCACGGCGCGCATCTGCCAGCACCGCCTGCCCAGCCAGAACACACGGGTCGTTGCTTACAACGCGCCGCTCTCGCTGACCGACGATTGCGTGGTGCGCCTCACTCCGGCGGGGCATGTGCTGGGTAGCGCGATGTTGCACGTGCAGGCGTCGTCGGCGTCGCTGCTCTACACGGGCGACTTCAAGCTGCGCGAGAGCCTGACGGTCGAGCGGGCGAGCCCGATCCCGGCCGACGTGCTGGTGATGGAGAGCACCTACGGTAAGCCGGTGTTTCGGTTTCCGTCATGGCGCGAGGTGCACCAGCGGCTGACCGACATGGTGGGCGAAGCGCTGCGCGAGGGGCGTCAGCCGATCGTGCTGGGATATTCGCTGGGCAAGGCGCAGGAGATCCTTCGTATTCTCACCGCGGCGGGGTTTCGGGTGACGTGTCACGGCGCGGTTGCGACGATGAACGACATCTACGAGCAGTTCGGGGTGGCGCTGGGCCCGTGGCGGCGCTATGTGGCCGCCGATTTCCACGGCAAGCGGGCGTTGCCGCTGGAGGAGCGGGGCGTGCTGGTCGCGCCGCCGCAGGTGGCGCGGACGTCGTTCGTCGAGCGGTTCGATCGACCGCTGCAGGTGATGATGTCGGGGTGGGGCATGCTCAAGGGCGCGCAGTATCGCTACGGCGTCGATCACGTTCTGCCCTTGAGCGATCACGCCGATTTCGATGAGTTGCTTGAGCTGATCGAGCAGGTCAATCCGAAAGAGGTCTACACCCACCACGGCTTCACCGAGTTTGTCGATCACCTGCGGGCACGCGGCATCACCGCCCGGCTGGCTCGCCCGCCGGCACAGATGGAGTTGTTTGAGTGAGGTGGCTCACCATGGGGGCGGTGGGCCGGGGGTCGGCGGGTTGAGCGGCTTCGGCTCGCGCGGTCTGGGGGCGTGGAGGCCGGCTTTACCAGAAGCGGGGGATGGCGATGACGCCTGCCCACTGAAGCGCCACGGCGACGACGACGAGCGCCGCGATGAGATAGAGAAGGATGGTCCAGTCAAAGCCGCGGCGGCTTCGCCGGGCGTGGTCGAGCCGTCGCTGTCGGTTGCCGATCTGCCGTTTGCCCGCGAGTCCCTTGCCTCTCACCGATTGCCTCCAGGTCGCCAAGGCCGATCGAAGCGGCCTGTCGTCGTCACCGCGGATGCCCGCTGCCGGGGACCCGCCCGCGCCCATGATGACCCAATCGCTCGGGAACAACCAGTGCCCGGGGTCATTCCTGCGGCCGCCGCGTTGCCGCGGAGCTGGGTCTCCAGATCATCCACGTGTCGACTTGCCCAAGGGCGGGCAGGGCGCGATGGGGCGGATCACGACGAGCCCGAGCAGGTCGAGCCCGCGCAACGTCGAGCCAGAGCAAAGTCGAGTCCGCGGAAGTAGAGCCCGCGGAAGTTCAGCCCGGGCAGGTCAAGCCCGGGCACGTGAGCCGGTATGTGAGGTTTGGTGGTCTGGGGCAATCGACTGTGGAGGTTCAACGTGCCACGGCGTTCGGTCGATCGCATCGCGCCCCGAGCGCTGTGGGTGGCATCACACCACGACCGCCTTGCGAATCACCCGTTTGGTCCGGCCGGTCGTGCGGTCGGTCGCACCGCGTGTCGTGGCGGGCAGGCCCGCGGCGGTGCGGGCGGCGGTGAATGATCCGAACAGCCGCAGCGCCGCGCCATACAGCGCGGCGTCGGTCCGGCGGAGCGTCGTGTCGGTCAGTTCGCGGCTCTTGCGCCGCATCTGTCGCAGCGCCTTGACCACCTGTTCTTTCGTCCACGTCCGACGCCGCCGCACGCTTGCGGGGTCGATGTGGGCGGCGCCGAGCGCCGCGTCATACGAACCGAAGTGACGCACCGCGGCCGCATGAAGCCCCGGATCGTCGGTCTGCAGCGAGCCGCTGTTGAGGGGCAATTCCTCCGCGAGCCGCGCCCGAAGCTCGGCGACGATCGAGGCCTTGTCCCACGACCGGTAGCGCGCGATCTCATCGGCGTCGAGCCCGGCGGCGTGCAGGGCGCGGTCCCAACTGCCGAACAGCCGCGGTTGCAGCGCCGCGAACGCCGCCCGGCCCAGATCGTCGCGACGACGCGTGACCGCAGACCAGTGAAGGTCGTCGTCGCGTCGGCGCGCGGCCTTGATCAGCGCGATCACCTCCTGCTTCGTCCACCGCGGCCGACGCGACACCGAGGCGTAATCGATCCCGGCCTTTTCGATGGCCTTGCGGTAAGAGCCGAAGTGATAGGCTGCGGCGGACAGCAGCGATTGCCGCTTCTTCGCCATGGCGTTGTACGCGAGATCGACCCCACGCTGGTGGAGCTTGCGGAGTTCGTCGGTGATGCTGTCTCGCGTCCAGATCATGATGTTTCCCCGAGATGACACGCGGTCCGCCAGAACCGTGGGCGAGCGGGCAGACCGGGTTTCAGGAGTCCGCTGCTCAGCCCGCTGATGAAGCTATCGGGTTGCCGGACGGGGCTCAAGCAAACAATCATGGCAACTGCGCAAGATTGTATATCGCTCGCCGCGAGAGAATGTCGCACTGCGCCGATTCGTTAGCGCCGCGCTGACCTATCTTCACGCGCCGTGAAGCGGCTCGCATCGCACGACGATTCGTCGGCATGTGAATACGGTCGGTCCGCGGTTCCGCTGCGCGAGATGCCTTTGACGAATCGCACCGCGGTCCGCAGGCTGAGAGAGATGAGTCTTTCGGGTGTCTCCAATTTGGGTGGTGTTCTCAACGTCGACAAGCCTGCGGGGCTGACATCGGCCGCGGTCGTCGGTCGGATCAAGCGGCTGCTGCCTCGCGGCGTCAAGGTGGGACATGCCGGCACGCTCGACAATTTCGCGACCGGCGTGCTGCTGGTCCTGGTGGGCAAAGCCACACGCGAGTGTGAGGCGCTGATGGGCAGGCCCAAGCGGTATCGGGCCGTCATTCGGCTGGGTGCGACGACGGCGACGCTCGATCCCGATTCGCCGGAGCAGCCCGCGTCGCCGATCGATCCGCCGACGCGCGAGGCGGTTGACGCGGAGCTGCGGGGGTTTGTCGGGCCCATCGAACAGATGCCGCCCGTCTTCAGCGCCCTCAAGGTCGGCGGCCGCCGGGCCTCCGACCTCGCGCGGGCGGGGGAGGATGTGCCGCTTAAGGCGAGGCCGGTGATGGTCTATGACGCCTCGGTGATTGACTATGCGTGGCCGACGCTGACGATCGATGTCCACTGCGGCCGCGGGTTTTACGTGCGGGCGCTGGCGCGGGATCTGGCGGCGGCGCTGGGCACCGCGGGCTACCTCACCGCCCTCCGCCGCACCGCGGTCGGCGACCACACCGAGGAGCAGGCCGCATCACTCGCGGCGTTGACGCCGACATCGCTGGCGGCGCTGCTGACGCCTGCGGGCAATCAGCAGCGGCCGCCACTCGATGATCGGGGCACATGACCAGGCCCGCGCCGTCACTGTCCCTGGCCCAGGGCATAGCCCGGCTTGTTGTCGAAGGTGTAGAGGTGCTCGGTCTTGATGAAGTCGAGCCCCGCGCCGGCGAAGCGCGACAGCAGGTCGACGACCTGCCGGTGTGTGGCGGGGCCTCCGCCCGGGGGCACAAACCGGCAACGCCAGTGATCGGTGCAGAAGGTCTCGGGCAGGCCGTTTGGCCAGACCTTGACGCCCCGGTTGGTGATCATCTTGAGCACCAGCGGCGAGCCGGCACCTGCGGTCGACTGGAGCAGCGATGCCAGCGCATCGGGTGAGCCGACATGCTCGAAGAACACATCGACGCCGACGAGCTCTTTGGCCTCGACGGTGATCTGCTCGCGCGGAATCGCCTGCGCGATTTCGCTCCGGTCGGCCTCGGGCTGATGTGGCTGGGGAGTCGAGTCGGTATAGTTCACCGCGGGCAGCCGTGAGGGCGTGCGGCCGAGGCGTTCGACCACCGCCACCGCGAAGCCGGAGGTGCCGGTCGTGGCGGTGGTGTGGCCGGGCGTGGCGATGTCGGCGGTGTGGACGCCGTCTTCGATGGTCGAGAGCCATGCGTTGTGGATGCGTGCCGCGACGTCGCCCTGGCCCAGGTGAACGAGCATCTGGACGGCCGACAGGAGCAGGCCCGAGGGGTTGGCGATGTCGAGCCCCGCGATATCGGGCGCCGAGCCGTGGATGGCCTCGAACATCGCGCCGTGCTGACCGATGTTGACGCTGGGCGCGATGCCCACCGACCCGGCGATCTGCGCCGCGACATCGGAAAGGATGTCGCCATAGAGGTTGGGCATGACCACGACGTCAAACCGCCCCGGCTCGTCGGCCAGCCGCGCGGCGCCGATGTCGACGATCATGTGGTCGGCCTTGATGTCGGGGTATTCGGCCGCCACCTGGTCGAAGATCCGGTGAAACAGGCCGTCGGTCATCTTCATGATGTTGTCTTTGACGAAGCAGGTGACCTTCTTGCGACCGTGCTGCCGCGCGTAGTCGAACGCGTAGCGACAGATCCGCTCGCAGCCCGGCCGGGTGATGAGCTTGAGACACTGGTAGACGTCCTGCGTCTGCCGGTGTTCGATACCGGCGTAGAGGTCTTCCTCGTTCTCACGAACGATGACCACATCCATGCCCGGGTGCCGGGTGCGGATGTAAGGGGCATAGGCGACGCAGGGCCTGACGTTGGCGAACAGGCCCAGCGATTTGCGCAGGGTGACGTTGAGGCTCTTGTATCCGCTGCCCTGGGGCGTGGTGATCGGGCCCTTGAGCAGGACCCGCGTCCGCCTGACCGAAGCCCATGCGGATTCGTCGATGCCCGAGGTGTTGCCGGCCTCGTAGACCGCCTTGCCCACGCGGATCTCGTCGAAATCGATGCGTGCCCCGGCGCGCTCGAGGACAAACAGGGTGGCGTCGGCGATCTCCGGGCCGATGCCGTCACCGCGGGCGAGGGTGACCGCGGCGTTGACGGCCGGCCGCCGGACCGCCGGCTCATGGGTGACACCGGCTGGCTGGGATGAATGCGCACTGTGCTGCTCGCGAATGCCGAACATGGGAGGTCCTTTCGGTGAAGTTTGCGGGCCGATCACGGCCGCGAGAAAAATACGCCAACCAATATGCGAAATCAATATCGTATTTTATTTTTCGTGTAACTATCGGCGTAGGTTGGGGATGCCCGGGTTTGGCCCGGCCGGATCCCGGGGGGCCGGTTCACTCGGGCCAGTTCACTCGGACCGGTTCACTCGGGCAGGTTCAGCGGGGCAGGTTCAGCGGGGCGGCTGCGGGAGCAGGGCGGATTTTCCATGACGTTGACGGGCGGTGTCGGCTACGCTCACAGGGTCGGGGCGGCGGCGGGCCCGCGGGCAGACGCGGGGTCGCCAATCGCTTCCCGTGACAGGAGTTGCGTTGTCGGATGCGGCGCGTCGCCCGATGCGTCGCCGGCCGCGACCGCGACAAGGTGTCGTCGTGTTTTGCCCACGGTCAAACCATGCCCAGCCACACGCTTTCGCCCTTTCCTGATGAACTGCTGGTCGCGAAGAAGCAGATCCGCGAGACCGCGCGCTCGTACGGGCTGGATTTCTTCCCGGTCATCTTCGAGATGTGCGACTACGAGCAGATGAACCAGATCGCGGCGTATGGCGGGTTTCCGCAGCGCTATCCGCACTGGAAATTCGGCGCCGACTACGAGCGTCTGCGCAAGCAGCATCACTACGGGCTGGGTCGCATCTATGAGATGGTGATCAACAACGACCCGTGCTACGCCTATCTGCAGGAGAGCAACGCGCTGGTCGACCAGAAGCTGGTGATCGCCCATGTCTACGGCCACAGCGACTTCTTCAAGAACAACCTGTGGTTCGGGCAGACCAACCGCAAGATGATGGACGAGATGGCGAATCACGCCACCCACATCCGCAAGCACATCGAGAAACATGGGTATGACGTGGTGGAGCGCTGGCTCGATGTGTGCCTGAGCCTCGAGGATCTGATCGATCCGCATTCGATGTTCCTCAACCGGGGCCCGCTCGAACAGCAGCGCACCGAGCCGCCTCAGCGCGAGGGTGGGCCGCCGGGCGGGAAGTTTCGTGCCAAAGACTACATGGATCGCTGGATCAACCCGCCCACGGTGATCGAGGCCGAAGAGAAGAAACGCCGCGACCAGCAGCAGAAGATGCGTCATGTGAGCCCGGCCCGGCCGACGCGGGATGTGCTGCTGTATCTGCTTCAGCACGCGAGGCTGGAGGACTGGCAGGCGGACTGTCTGTCGATCGTGCGCGAGGAGGCCTACTACTTCGCGCCCCAGGGCATGACCAAGGTGATGAACGAAGGGTGGGCCAGCTTCTGGCACAGCACGCTGATGACGCGGCACTTCGTCGAGGCCCGCGAGGTGATCGACTATGCCGACCACCACAGCGGGACGGTCCACATGCCGCCGGGGAACTTCAACCCCTACAAGATCGGGCTCGAGCTCTTCAGAGACATCGAAGACCGCTGGAACAAGGGCCGCTTCGGCAAGGACTACGACGAGGCCGACCGGCTCGGGCAGAAAGACGGCTGGGACAAAGGCCTGGGCCAGGGGCGGGCGAAGATCTTCGAGGTCAGGCGGATCTACAACGACGTCAACTTCATCGATGAGTTCATGACGCCGGAGTTCATCGAGAAGCACAAGTTTTACCAGTACGGCCGAGACCCGCACACGGGCCAGCTCCGGATCGTCAGCCGCGACCCCAAGCGCATCAAGCAGACGATGCTCTACCAGCTGACCAACATGGGCCGGCCTTTCATCTACGTGGTCGATGGCAACTATGCCAACCGGGGCGAGCTTTACCTGGCGCACCGGCACAACGGGCTGGACATCGAGATCAAGTATGCGATCGAGACGCTCCGCAACGTGTGGAAGATCTGGCAGCGCCCCGTACACCTGCAGGCGCGCATCGACGACGACATGATCCTGCTGAGCTTCAACGGCGATCAGGCCAAGCAGCAAACCATCCATGCCGAGCTTCCCAAGCCGGCGCACTGGATGGAGTGACCGGCGCTGGCGGTGGGCGATTATTCGACGGTGACGGTCGCGCTGGCGGTTCCGGTGAGTTTCGACAGCGCGGTCGCGGGCGTGCCCGGGGCGGCCGGGGCCTGCAGTTGCAGGTCAAACTCGAGGGAGATGATCGTGCCCTGGCGGGTCAGTTCGAGCTTGCCGCCAACGGGGCGAAGCTGGGAGTCGGGGCCGGCCGGATACAGCCCGTCGGGGGTCTCGCCGGTCTCGGCGGTGGGTTTGGCGAATACCGCGACCGCTGACGACCAGACGCCCGTGGGTGTGGGGTCAAGCTGGAGAGGCAGCGTGAGATAGAGCGCCGGGGGCGTCGTGACCTGCGGGTCGGTCTGCAGCACGGCGCGGGAGGGGTCGTCGCTGCTGAAGGTCAGCCGCAGGGGCGGCAGCGTGATGATGTCCTGATCGAGTCGCAGTTGAGCCGGAGCCCCGGCATCGTTGTCGGCAGTGTCGGGAGCGTCGTTTGTCGCCGGCAAACCGACCTGAGACGGGTCGGGCTGGGGTTGATCGCCCCCGGCGTCGGTGGCACGGCCGTCGGCCGCCGCGGTGTCGGCTGTCGCGTTTGTAGCGGACGAATCGGTCGATTCACCGCAGCCATTGGCGACCAGCGTGGCCAACAGCACAATCGCGGGCATAAGATATCGGGATCGGCCGCGGGACATGTCCCACAGCGTACGTTGAAACTTGGAACAGTCGAGGGCGGCCGGGTCTGAAGGCCGCGTCGATGCCGGGGCGCCGGCGTGAGATGCCGGGCGCACGGTCGGGTATCGGGCCTGAGCATGACGATTTTCTATCGCACAACGCCTGACGAGCATGACGTGCTGTGTGAGTCGTGCGGCACGACGCTGACGGGGCTGGATTCCTCGGCGGCCTGCCCGAAATGCGGCAGGGAGGTCGGCGAAAGCCTCTTCGGGCACGGGCGCATGCTCAGCCCCTATGAGCAGTCGCATGCCGACAGCTACAGCGGCTTCTGGCTGACGACGCTGCTGGTGCTGTTTTATCCCACCCAGTTTTTTCGCAGGTTGCAGACCAGGCCCGTGGCGTCGCTCGATCGTTCCGACGAGTTTGCCGGCGAACACATCAAGCTGGCGTCGGTGCCCTTTGCCGTGGCGGCGTGGGTGCACTGGACTTCATACGGCCCGGGCTTCGGCACGGGGGCCGGCATCGTCGGCTTGCTGCTGTCGCTGGGCGTGCTGGCGCTGTGCATCTTCATGGCGCTGATGCTGCTGCGCGTCGTGACGGTGGCGGCGGCAAAGCTCTCGGCGTTTGAGGCGCGGTTCCACGGAATGAGGCTTCCCGAAACCGTCGTGCGACGCGGGCTCAACTATCACTCCGCGGCGTATCTTCCGGTGTCGGCGTCGGTCATGACGCTGGTGCTGGGCTATCGGGCGATGTATGCCGTGGGGCTCGTGCCGCTGGGTTCGGTTACGCTCTATCTTTACGCACTGTGCGTGCTGGTCGTGGTGTCGGCGGCCTACCTGTTCGTCACTTACTGGATCGCGATGAGGAACATGATGTATGCCAACCGCTAGCGCGCCACGCCGGCCGGCCGATGAGCAGGTGGCGTTTGTGTCATCGCCGCGGTTTGTCGAACACGACACCGGGCCTCACCATCCCGAAAGGCCCGACCGGCTTCGCGCCATTCACCGCGCCCTTCGCCAGGCGGGCATGCTTGCCTCGCCCGATCCGTTTCCTGATTTTCGCATCGACCTGGGGGCGCTGCCGCAGGGGCCTCGCCTGCGCGAGCTCGAGCCGCGGCCGGCCGAGATGCAGTGGCTGCGCACGTGCCACACCCAGGCCATGCTCGACCGCTCTGAGGCGGTCTGCAGCGCCGGGGGCGGCGTGCTCGATCAGGGCGATACGCCGGTGTGCGGCGTGTCTTTCGAACTCGCGAAGCTGTCGTGCGGAGCGTTGCTGACCGCGTGTGACGCCGTCGCGACGGGCGCGAACCGCCGCGCGTTTTCGTGCGCCCGTCCGCCGGGGCATCACGCCGAGCCCGGGGCGGCCATGGGCTTTTGCCTGCTGAGCAACGTCGCGATTGCGGCGCGGTATCTGCAGCAGAAACACAACCTCGCGCGGATCGCGGTCATCGATTTCGACGTTCACCACGGCAACGGCACGCAGGCGTGCCTTGAAGACGACCCGACGGCGTTCATGGTCAGCATCCACCAGCACCCGCGCACGTGCTATCCCGGCAGCGGCTACGACTGGGAGGTGGGCGTCGGCAACGGCCGGGGCTTTACCCTCAACATCCCGATGGTGCCCGGCAGCGACGACGCGGATTATTTCAAGGCGTTTGACGAGGTCATCCTGCCGCGCGTGGCCGATTTCAGGCCTGACGCGGTGCTCATCTCCGCCGGCTTTGACGGCCATCTCGATGACCCGCTCGCGGGCATGAGCCTGAGCGAGGCGGGCTTCGCGGGCATGACCCGACGCATCGTCGATCTCGCGGATCAGGTCTGCGACGGCCGCGTCATCAGTGCGCTCGAGGGCGGCTATCACCTTCGCGCGCTGGCCCGCAGCGTGGTGGCCCACTTGACCGAGCTGGCGAAGTAATCGCCCCGGAAGCAGCACACCGCCATACAGCCGCCCCCATCAACCGCCCGCCGGCAAGCCTCTGCGGTCAACCGCGCGGCGACGTCGTCCCGTCCCCGCGCTCGTGCCAGACCGAAGCGGCCATCGCCGCCTTTCTCCCTGCTCAGTTGGCTCAGCGCCGGTGAGCCACCGTAATCATGACGCCACGCTGCGGAGTGAGGGTGAGGCGAATCGCGCCGTTCTCGATCGGCACGAGCTCTGCAGGGGTCGGACCATCGACGGTGAGATCGCTGAGCAGCGCCATGCCGTCGCGCGGGAAGTCGGTCGGTAACGACCATCGGCGGTTTTCACAGCCGTTTCGGCTGAAGGCGATCAGTGTCTGGTCGAGCCACACCGCCGGACAACAGCTCTCGCCTCCCTTCTGAAGCTCCATGTCTTTCGCGGCCGTCCGCCGGTCGGCCGGCGCGTTGTGGAATAGCCAAGGCACGGCGCGGGTGGCAAACGCCTCGCGGAGTCCGCCGAGATAGTCAGGGTCGCGGAAGATCTCGCTCTCGGCCTGCATGGGCGTTCCGCAATACAGGTCCGACGGGACGCCGTCGATGCCGTGATAGTGCCAGGCGAACCCCTGCAGCCCGACGAACGGGTCACGCCGCAGCCAGTAGGCCGCCCCCTCGGCGGTTGCGTCGATTCCGCGTTCACGGAAGGTGCGAAAAATCTTCCGCTGCGTTTCGATCTCGCGCCCGATCGAGTACCCCAGCAGCGGGCTGATTGTGTCATCGTGCGGCCGGACAGGGGCGAGCGAGTGAAAAGCGTCGATGTGAATCGTCCCCGATTCGGCGATCGGCAGCAGTTCGAGCAATCCGTCGATGCGACGCTGCGCCAGGCCTGTCTCCCACTCGCGTGCGTAGCTGATCTGATACGACTGGGTCTCGGGCCCGATCCAGCTTCCGTGGACCTCGCCCTTGAGCGGCGTGCCGTCGCGACCCTTGGCGATCACATCCCGCGCAAGGTACTCCGACCACAGCGGGCTGTCTTCGAAGGCGTCGATCATGTTGACGTGAAGACTCACCACCGTGTGATGTCGCCGCGCTTCACGCATCAGCCACGTCAGGGAATCCTGGGATGTCGGGTCAGTGGGGCGCTTCAGCCGCGGATTGACCTGGGCCCATGACGGATACTTCGAATCGTGCCCGTCATGCTGCCACCCCACCAGGTAGGCGATCTTGGGCATGCCGCAGGTTAAGCGATCCAGCCGCTCGATCACGCCGAGCGCCTGTGCAAAGGTGAGGTGAGTGCGCGATTGGCCGCCGGGGCGTTTATCTGCCAGCGATATCTTGATGACCACCGTCTGGTGATAAGCGTGTGTATAGGGTCGCTCGGGTCGGCGGGTGATTGACCAGTCGTAAAAACCGCCGTCAGCCATGGTGCCTCCGCGATAAAGCTCCGCAGAAGCGAACCTATGTCACCCGCGCGCCGATCGGAAGAAGCACATTCGGCAATCCATAGCACACCGGTGACGCACCCAGTCGGCAGCCAGCAGTTCATTGCTGCGAAGGCAAGTGTGCCCAAAGCGTGCTCATTCCCGCCCACTGCTTATTGCGAGATCACCGGCAGCGAGCCTCTGCGCAACTGACCGCAGGCCGCGTCGGTGTCGTCGCCGCGGGTGCGGCGGATGTGGGTGACGACCCACGCCTCCCGCAGGATGCGCTGGAAGTCGTAGATCGCCTCGTGGCTCGGGCGTCGATAGGCCGCGCCGGAGACACCGGGCCCGGTGTCGTTGTAGGGAATGAGATTCACGTGCATGCGCCGGTTTCGGCAAAGTTCGGCGAGCAGCCGCGCGTGATCGGGCGTGTCGTTGACGCCCGCGAGCAGCGTGTATTCGATCGTGACGATCCGCCCCGTCTTCGCATAGAACCGGTCGGCCGCCGCCATGATGTCGCTCACCGTAAACTTGCGCCCGGTCGGGATGATCCGCCGTCGCGTGGCGTCATCGGGCGCGTGGAGCGAGATGGCCAGGTGCACATTGAGATCGGCGTCGGCCAGCCGATCGATCCCGGGCACGATGCCGACCGTTGAGACCGTCACCTGTCGCCAGCCCAGGCCGCCCAGGTCGGGTTCGGCGATGATGCGGATGGCGTCGATCAC
>CAZBOE010000106.1:12929-15709 GCA_964493365.1 uncultured Tepidisphaeraceae bacterium
GCCCATGCCCATGAACACCAGCGTGCGGATGCGCCGGTTGATCAGGGCCGCGGCGCGGCGCAGGTGAACGAACTGGTCGACGATTTCGCCGCCGGTGAGGTTGCGCAACAGCCCGCCCTGGGCGGTGGCGCAGAAGTCGCAGCCCATGGCGCAGCCGACCTGCGATGACACGCAGGCGGCCGCCTCGCCTTCGCGGAAGTTGGGCATCAGCACCGTTTCGATGCTGTGCTGGGCGAGGCCGTCGGGATCGCGCTTGTCCTGCTCGCGCGTCGGCAGCGCCAGCAGCAGCTTGGTCGTTCCGTCGGCGGCGACACTCCGACGCAGCTCGGTCGTCTGCACCGCCGGGATCGCCTCGAGCAGCGCGCGCGTCCGAGGCCCCGCCTTCTGCGACGCCCAGTCGACCGCGCCATGGTGGCGATAGAACGACCGCAGCAGCGGCCTGGCGTGCGATGCCACATGCCCGTGTCGCTGCAGATACGCCGCCAGTGAATCGGGCGTGAAGTCGGTCCAGGCGAGAGGATGAGCGTCGAGTGAAGGCAAGGGTTGATTGATGTTGGCGGCCAAAACACTCACCGACACTGGCCGTCGCCCGTCACGATCCACTTAAACGTGCAAAGGTCGGCCGCCCCCATCGGGCCGCGGGCGTGGAGCTTGTCGGTGGAGATGCCAAGCTCGGCGCCCAGGCCATACTCGCCTCCGTCGGCGAAGCGGGTCGATGCGTTGACCATCACGCTGGCCGAGTCGACCTCGTTGACAAACCGGGCGGCGGCCGCGAGATCGGTCGTGAGAATCGCGTCGGTGTGGTGGGAGCCGTGGTCGTTGATGTGGGTGATGGCGGCGTCGAGCGAATCGACGACCTTCACCGCTATCACGAAGGCGAGATATTCCTCGCGCCAGTCCTGCTCGACCGCGGGTTTGGCCTGTGGATAGAGCCTGCGGGTGGCCTCGTCGCCGCGGATCTCCACGCCCGCCGCCGCGAGGTCGCCGCAGATCTGCGGCAGGATCGAGGGGGCGGCGTCTTTGTGAACGAGGATTTTCTCGGCCGCGTTGCAGACCGCGCCGCCGGGGTAGCTGGTCTTGGCGTTCACGCAGACCTTTCGGATGGTCTGCTCCATGCCCCTGATGGCCGAATCGACGTACACGTGGCACACGCCGTTGAAGTGTTTGAGCACGGGAATGGTCGATTGCTCGACCACCGCCCTGATGAGCGATTCGCCGCCGCGGGGGATGACCACATCAATATGCTGGTCGAGCCTGAGCAAATGGGGCACCAGCGCCCGATCGGTGTTGGCGACGAGTTGCACCACGTCGGCCAGATCCTGCTGCCCGGCGGCGCGCATCGCCCGGCCGAGGCAGTCGGCCAGCGCCTTGTTCGAGTGCAGGGCTTCTTTGCCGCCGCGGAGGATCACCGCGTTGCCGCTCTTGATGCACAGCGCCGCCGCGTCGGCGGTCACGTTGGGCCGCGACTCGTAAAAGAACAGCACCACCCCCAGCGGGACGCGGCGTTTCTCGATTCGCAGCCCGTTGGGTCTCACATAGCCCTCGAGGGTCTGCCCGACCGGGTCGACCTGCGCCGCGATGTCATCGACGGCATCGGCGATTCGCCTGACCTTTTTCTCATCCAGCTTGAGCCGTTCGCGCAGCGCTGCGCCCAGGTCGTTCTTCTCCGCAGCGTCGATGTCGATCGCGTTGGCCAGCACGATATCCCCCGCGCGGTCGCGAATGGCGTCGGCAAACGCCCGGAGGATCGCGGTCCGCCCGGCCCCGTCGAGCCGCACGAGCTTGCGCGATGCCTCACGCGCGCGGGTCGCCAGCGCCAGGGCATAGGCGGGAAGGTCATGGGTGGAAAGGTCGGTCATTTCCGAGGGAGTATAGTCAAAATGGGGCCCTGGCGATGCAGCAGGGTGTCGGCGGTCCTTTGCCACCACGCCGGAGCACGCCGTTGTGGCTGAGGTGGTCGGTGTTCCAGCGATGGTGGGCCTGCGGGGAGAGGGTCGGTGAGCGCTCGCTCGCCTTCGTCGGGGGCGTTTTGCACGGGCGAAGTGTCGGCTGCGCCCAGCATCTTCCGCCACCCATGCCATGACGCGATGTTGAGCGCCAGTGACGCTATGATGCCTCGACCATGGCTGCTCCCGTCACACGCTCATTCGCCCTGGCGCCCGACATCGATGAGGCGGTCGATGTCGCTTCGGAGGAGATGCTGGTCAACATGGGCCCGCAGCATCCGTCAACCCACGGCGTGCTTCGGCTCGAGCTGCGCACCGACGGCGAGATGGTCCTGTCGTGCAAGCCCCACCTGGGCTACCTCCACCGCTGCAAGGAGAAGATCGCCGAAAACCTGCCTTACGTGCAGTACATTGGCTACACCGACCGCCTCGACTATCTCTCGGCGATGAACAACAACCACGCCTGGTCGATGGCGGTCGAGCGGCTGGCCGACATCGAGGTACCCCGGCGGGCCGAGTTCATCCGGGTGATGGCGGCCGAGCTCAACCGCATCGCGTCTCACCTCGTCTCCTTCGGCACCTACGGCCTCGACATGGGTGCCTTCACGCCGTTCCTCTATGCCTTCCGCGAGCGCGAATACATCCTCGACCTGTTCGAGCAGCTCTGCGGCGCCAGGCTGACGCTCTCCTATATCAATGTCGGCGGGGTGACATGGGACCTGCCCCCCGGCTTTCTGGGCAAGCTGGCCGAGTTTCTCGATTACTTCGAGCCCAAGATCGCCCTCTTTCCCTACACGACGCTCTTCCGATCTCGGAAGAGCGTCGTGTAGGGAA
>CAZBOE010000107.1:0-4142 GCA_964493365.1 uncultured Tepidisphaeraceae bacterium
CGGTGTTCCAGGGGTTGCGCGTGGTGCGAAAGGCGCTGTTCTCGGTCGAGCTGCCCATGGCGAACTCGTCGAGGTTGGTCTTGCCCACAAACACCGCGCCCGCGGCGTCGAGCTTCTTCACCACCGTCGCGTCGTAGGGCGCGTGGAAGTGCTCCAGCATTTTGCTCGAGCAGGTGGTGACGCCCCAGCTCGTGCACAGGTTGTCCTTGAGCGCAATCGGCACCCCCGCCAGCGGGCCCGTCCGCCGACCCTCGTCCACCGCTTTGGCCTGCTCCAGCGCCCGGTCGGCCGCCACGCTGTTAAACGCCTGCACCGCCCCGTCCGCACTGGAAATGCGGTCCAGCGCCCTGCGGGTCAGTTCCACCGCCGAGACCTTCTTCGCCCTCACCGCGTCGCGAGCGCCAACAACCGTATCGAATTCGAGCATAGACCCCCGACCCTAAACGGCGCGTCTAAAAAAGCAACAGGCCGGCCGGGCCGACCTGCTCAAGCCAGTCTTTCGGATTCCGACACGACCGCGCTGGCGACAGGGCGTCATCCGTCACGCCGCGGTTACCGCCCCGTTGCACCGCCGTTGCCGCGGTTGCCGCGCCGATATCCCGCCGCCACGCCATCGTGATCCCGCCCGTGATTCCGCCCCTACTCCACGCCGCGATAAGGTCCGAAGCCCGGCGGGAAGCGATACATCCGCGAATCCTGCACGACCAGCTTCCCGTCCGTGTCTCGACGGTACGCAAAATCCTGGACCGACAACGTCTCGACGTGGCCGTCCATGAAGACAAAGTTGGCCGTCGGAGTGTGATCTGGACCGTGGCGAAACGTCGGACGCAGGGTGCCCCAGTCGCTGTTGGCATCACCCGCCATCACGATCCGGCCACGGTGTCGCCCGCTCAACCGCGCCGCGGGCTCACGGCCCCAGCCGCTGCCCGCCGCCCAGTGCCAGTCGGAGATCGTGTTGAACGCCAGGCGTCCAAACCCGTTGAAGTGGATGATGTGCCAGCCCCACACGCCGTTGAGCTGATAGGTGGTAAACATCGGCCGACCGCCCAGCACGAAGTCGGGCTGCCCCAACCACTCGTCGCCGCCGCCGACACGGTTGATCCAGCCGGTGATCGGGGTGCCGAACAGGTCTTTGGATTTGCCCGACTGCCACCAGCCCAGGTCAAAGTTGTCGTCCGCGGCCGGGCAATGCAGCACGCGCGTGTAGCGGATGTTCGGGTAGTCCAGGTTCGCGAAGATCATCTTCATCGTCTGGACGCGCTCGGTCGGGAGATATTTCAGATCAAGCAGGAGCGGCATCGCCACGGCTTCATACCGCCAGTCGCCGGGGCTTTTCTGCTGATATGCCGGGGGGAGGCGGTCGCCGTCGCCGTGGTCGGCGGCATAGTTGGCAAACGCCGTCGCCAACTGCCGCAGGTTGGACATGCAGTTGACCAACTGCGACTGCCGGCGGGCCCGGGTCAGTGCCGGGAGCAGCATCGCCACCAGCACCGCGATCACCCCGATCACCACCAGCATCTCGACCAGCGTGAATCCCGGGCACATCAACCGGCGTCGGCCGGTGTGATGCGAAGCGGGATTGTCTTTCGGCTTATTCATGACGCACATCCTTGCACGACGCCTCGAAGCGCCCGGGTCGATCCGCCGCCGCCATTACCGCCGACGCCGCAGGCCCAGCAGCGCCGCGGCAGCCAATCCGCCCAGCGCGGGCTCGGGAATCGGCGCGGCATTGAGAAACTCGGCCGGCGAGAGCGCCACATCACTGAAGCGAACCTCATCGATAAACCCGACGCTCCAGTCGTTCGGACCGTCGAACCAGCCGCGGCCGATCGTCCAGTTCTCGTTGGCGGGCGAGTTCCACAGCCCGCCGGGGAGGTCCTCGGTGCCCTGCAGCACGCCATCGACATACAGGCTCACCGTCGTTCCGTCGCCGACGACGGCGAGGTGGTAGTAAGTGTCGGTCAGAAAGGTGAAGGTCGATTCGATCTCCGCCAGCGAGCCGTCGCCTGCGAAGAGGGCCGCGGCGAAGCGGTTGTTCGCACGCTGCTGGAGATAGAACAGGCCCAGGGCGCCGCCCAGTTCGTTGGCGCCGTCGTCGCGCCCGATGAACGTGCGGAACGTATCGACCGTGCTCACCGACACCCAAGCCTCAATGGTGAACGCGTCGCCGTCGTCGAACGTGGTGCGGAGCGGGCCGCCCGCCTCGGCGCCGTAGATGTCGTCGTTGCCGTCGAAGAAGAAAGCCCGCGTGTTGGCCGCCCCGGTCTGCGGAACAACCGCCACCGGCACGATGTCGGTATACAGCGGCGAGGTGTTGGGCGCCACCGGCTCGGCAAACGTCCGCATCGGATCATCGCCGCCCGCGGAATCGGGGCTGACGGTGAAGTTGGCTCCGCCCGGGGGATCGGAGAAGAGTCGTGTTCCGACGTCGCCCTCTTCGAAGCGGTAGTAGGCGATGGTCGCCGCCGAGACGCTGCTTGCCGCCGCCATGACACAAGCGGCCGCGATACCGCCGGCAAGAACACGCGAACTCCAATGCATGCTGGGCATAGTCTGACCTCCGGAGAAATGTTCCCCTCATTGTTGCCGCTCCACACACAAGGGGTATCGCTGAGACACACCGATATGTGGTCAAAATCCACCCGCAACCCTCCGCGGCCCGATCGGAGTCGCCCCGGGTGTGCGTCGATTTGCCGTGCAATCCGCGTGACTCGGCCGAGCCGTTACCATCAGCACAAACCTGCCGATGTGGCTATACTCCACCCGGGCCCAGGGTGAGACGCCATGCCGATCGTTGACTACGCTATGCGCCAGACCCACATCGTGGGTGACCGCACCCGCGAGTGGATGGTGTTCCCGCCGGCGCCGGAGATGGCGGCGCGGAATCTTGCCGCCGTCGGTGTTTCGCACGCACGCCGGGGCTTTCGATTTGCCACAAAAGGCTGGGTCAACGGCCAATTGCTGATCACGCTCGCCGGCCAGGGCCGTGTCAAGGTCGCCGGCCGCTGGGAGGAGTGCCACCGCGGCGACGCCTACCTCACCCCGGCCGGCCAACCCCATGCGTATGAGGCACACCTTGATCAACGCTGGGTTATTGCCTGGGTGACCTTTGGTCCGCGTCTGGAGGACAGCCCGCTTCAGCGGCTGGAGGCCGCGACGCTCGTCCACGGCGACCCCCGCCCGCTCCACGACGCCGTCCGGGGCCTCTATCGCGAGATCATCTCCACCGGTGACAGACCACTCATTGCCGCGTGGAGCGAGATCATCCTCCTCGAGTCCGCCCGCCTCGCCGGCACGCTCGGCGGGGGCAACCGGCTCTGGAAGGTCTGGGAGGCGGTCGACGCCGACCCGGGCTTCCCCTGGACAGTCGACGACCTCGCCCGCATCGCCTGCATGTCGGGCGAGCACCTGCGCCGGCTCTGCCAGCGGCAGCTCGGCCGCAGCCCGATGCAGCACGTCACCGAGCTTCGCATGCGGCAGGCCGCCCGCCTGCTGGGCAACCCCGACAACAAGATCGAGTCGGTCGCCGGACAGGTCGGCTACAACGACCGCTTCGGATTTTCCGCGGCATTCAAGCGCCACACCGGCTCATCACCCGCGCAATACCGGGCCGCTCAACTACGCCGGAATGACAATCCGCCCAGCGCGACGCCCGAAGGGGCCTGAGCACCCGCAGCGACAATCCCCACCCGGCCGGCCGAGGTATCGCCTAGACCCGAAACAGCCCCGAAACATGCCGCATGCCCGGCATGCCCCGACTCGTTCCCGGCCGCGGCCGGGCGAGCGTGTCTGCCCGGGGCCTGTCGAGCTGCGCAGGGTCGAAGGCGGCCGGCGCGTTGTGGGTCGGATTGAGGGTGGGATCAGCCGGCCGAGTCTTCGTCGCCGCCGAGCACTTTGGGGACTTTGAAGAACGGCCCGTCGGTGTCGGGCGCGTTGGCGAGGGTTCGCTCGACCCCCAGCGCGGGCTCGACGACGTCGTCACGAAGCACGTTGGTCACGGGCAGCGCATGGGCCATGGGCTCGACGCCGGCCACATCGACTTCGCGCAGCTTGTTGACGTAGGTGAGAATGCCCGCGAGCTGCTTCGCCAGCGGCTCGAGCCGGTCTTCGTAGTCGGCCTTGGACAGGCCGTCCTGGCTGTC
>CAZBOE010000107.1:4152-7959 GCA_964493365.1 uncultured Tepidisphaeraceae bacterium
GGGAATGGCGAGCCGGGACAGCCGGGCGACATGACGGACCTGGTCGAGCGTGATCGGCTGCTGCGTCGAATCTGACATGCCGCGAGGGTAAGCCGTGGCCCGGTGACCGTCAACGCGGCCCGCCTGGCGCACCCCGACGACAACGCGCCGGGCGCTGGACAACGGCATGCCGGCAAAATCGACTTGGTTGGGCAGCTCACCAAACGAGAACCGGAAGCCACGCGACGGCGGCTTCCGGCCTTGGTTATCTCTTGGAGCAAACTCGGGCGTGAGGATAAAGGCGGGCCATGGATCGGCTGCCCGGAGAGTCGGACCGAACGTCGCGCCATTTAGGCCCTGACGAAGCGGGCTCATCAGACGCAACTCACGGCCGCCATCGTCAGGCCGCGATCTCGACAGCACTCGCACCAACGCCCTGCCGTCATTGGCCCCGGATTCATGGCCTCGCGTTCGTTGCCCCGGGTTCATTGCCCCAGCTTCATGGCCGCGGGTCGGGCCTCGTCGTTGGCGCGCTGCGATCAGGCGCCGGCGGCGGCCTTCTCGGCCGCGGGCTTGTAGCGGCGGCGCGGGGGCTTAACCACGAGGCCGCTCTTGATCGCCTTGGCGCTGACCTTCACGCGGACGATCTTCCCGTCGATCAACGCGCGAACCTTCTGGATGTTGGGCTTGAACTTCCGCGCGGTGATGCCGGTCACCTTGGTGCCGACGCCGCCGAGGTATTTGGCCTTGCCCCGGTGCGTGATCTGGTTACCGAAGGTGGTCTTCTTGCCGGTGAAGTAGCAGACGCGTGGCATGATAATCCTCTTATGCTTCCAACAATCGAGCCCGGCATCTTAGCCAACTCGCCGGGTTGACGCAAGGCAGCGACGGGCCGAGATGCCTGCAACGGCGCGGGCCGGCATATCCAACCCATTGCGGGGCTCTAAAGTCTCACGGCCACCGGGTTTAAGTCCGGTGGCCGCGAGGAAAGTCTGGACCGCGTTTACGGCGTGATCAGTCGGTCAGTCGGTGATCGCTCGGTGGTCACTCGTTGGTCACTCGGCCAGCAGCGGGAACTGACGGGCCTCGATCTCACGCTGGATGATGATCGTCGGGCGGACGAGGATCAGCAGGACCTGTTCGTCCTTGGCCATCGAGCGGTTGGTGAACAGCCGCTTGAGGAAGGGGATCTTGCTGAGCACCGGAACGCCCTGCTCACGCTCGATCTCGCCGGCCAGCGTCTGACCGCCCAGCAGCAGCGTGCCGCCGTCGGGAACGCTGACGGTGGTTGCCAGAGCAGTCACCTGGCGGGTCGGCTGCTGAATGGTCGCCGACACGAGGCCGCTGTCGGGGATATCGTCATCGTCGTCGTCACCGCCGGTATCGGTGGCAGCGGTCTGGAAGGTGAAAGGCACCAGGGCGAGCAGGCTCGAAAGCTGAGGCCGCATGGTGAGGGTCACATACTTGCGGTCGGATGAGACGGTGGCCTGCACGTCGAGCAGCACACCGGTGGGCACGATGCTGATTTCGGGGTCGAAGCCGACCGAACCCGAGCCGACGACGGGCGAGAGGTCGGAGACGTAAGCCTGCTCGACCGACACCACCACGTAAGCGCGCTGACCGTTGAAGAGGGTCAGGCGGGGCGCGGTGAGGATCGTGCTGTTCTGCTGGGCCTGAGTGGCACGCAGCAGGAAGCTGACCGAGAAGTTATCGAGGTAGGTGCCCGAGACGCTGAGCGCCTGGTTGGAGGACCCGTCCTCACCCGTGCCCACCGACGCCCCGATGCTGCCGGGCAGACCGGTCGAGGGGTTGGCGGTGAAGTTCGAGGAGTTCTGGTTGACCGGGATCTCGCCGATGTTGTCCGACCACGAGTTGTCGAGGTTGAGGACGAAATCGACGTCGAGACCGACGTCTTCGAGGAAGTTGCGCTGCACGGTCAGGAAACGCGTCTCGACGGTCACCTGGATCGCGCGGGTCTCGCGGAGCTTCTCGAGCAGCGCCGAGAGCTGGCGCTGGTTTTCGGGGGTCTGCGTGACGATGAGCTGGCCGCCCAGTTCGCGGATGGCGCCGACGGTGCCGCCGGCTTCGCGCCAGCTTTCGGGGGCGACGTTTTCCTGAATCAGCGTGATGATGTTCTCGACGAGCTCTTCGCGGGTGAGCTCTTCCTCGTCTTCGCTGCCGGCGTCGCCGAAGAGGCTTTCACCACCGCCGCCGCCGCCGGTGGAGCTGGTCGTGCTCAGGTCGAACTCGGGTGCGTCGGCGAAATCCGGGATCTGCACGATCAGGTCGCGGATGTCGTAGACCTGGATGACGACGTTGCGCGAAAGCTCTTCTTCGGTCGAGATCGTGATGACGCCGTCGTCGATGGTGTAGCCCAGCGCCACGGTGCCGCCGCCGACGTCGTCGAGGATCTTGTCCAGGGCGGTCGCGAAGCGGACGTCACGCAACCGTGCCGAGACCGGCGCGCTGCGGTCGATGCCCGCGACTTCGAGGGCCCGGTAGTTGACGAAGATGTTGGCGCCGCTGACGTCGCGGAGGAAGTCGATCACGTCGGCGAACGCGACCCCGTCGAAGCGGAGCTCGGGCAGACGCCGGTCAAGCTGCGCCTGCGTCTGCTGGTCGATCGCCGACAGACCGCGTTCGGCGGTGACCGTGCGGTTGCGGATCTCGACGATGTCCGGCCAGTTGTCCGGATAGGTCATGATATCGTCGAAGGGGATCTTGGTTTCTTCCGCGCGGTTGAGCTGACGCAGCCGCTGCCGGCCGGCCCGGTCACGCAGCTCGAGCTGCTGGAGGATGATCGCCCGCTCTTCGACCAGCGGACGCACGCCCTGTGCGTAGTCGTTGGTCGGGTCGATCGCCAGGATCTGATCGAGGATGTTCAGCGCGTCCTGATAGCGGGTCTCTTCGATCGACGTGCGGGCGTTGCGGATCAGCGCCGCAACGGTCTGACGACGCTGACGCTCGGCTTCGCTCTGACGAATGACCTCTGCCTGCCGCGTGTCATCGATCTGCTGCTGCTGACGCGTCGCGACGGCCAGCGCCTCGGCGCCTTCGAGCTCGGTCTGGGCGGCCGCGAGTTCGAGATCGAACTCCGCCAGCTCGGCGGCGGTGAACACGTTGGGGTCGGCGTTACGCGCCACGCGGGCGGTCGCCAGCGCCTGGCGGGCGGAGTCGAGGTTGGCGCCCGCGATCGCGGTGCGGGCATCGCCCAGCGCCGTGTCGATCGCATACTGAACCGCCTGACGCCGGGCGCGAATCTGACGCTCGATGCGGGTGAGCTGGCCTTCGGGCTCGGCGTTTCGGCCGGTCAGTTGCAGCATCTCGCTGCGCCCGGAAACGGCGGCGGCGTTGGTCGGATCGAGCGACGCGGCGCGGGTGTAAAGGTCGAGCGCGTCGCTGTAGCGATTCTCCGCCTGGGCGGCGCGGGCCTGGGTGATCAGTTGCTCGGCTTCGGCGGCACGCTGCGTCCGCTGAACTTCCATCATCTGCGCCGTCTGCTCGAGCGCCTGGCGGGCCTCGGGCGTGGCGGTGACCGGCTCGACGGGCGTTACGGGCTGCACGACGACGGGCTGCGTGGGCTGAGCCGTCACGGGCTGAGCCGTCGCGGGCTCAACGGGCGTCACGGGCGTCACAGGTGTGACAGGCGTCGCCGCGCCCTGTGCCGGCTCGGCGGGCTGCTGCGCCGCCGACGGCTGGGCCTCAGACGCCTGAACCTCCGACTGCTGAGCCATCGCCACCGGCGTCACCTCGACCGGCTCCGCGGGGGCGGCAGCGTTGTCGCGCGCCAGCCGCTCGGCTTCGGCCGCGGCGCGGCTGTCCATCCGG
>CAZBOE010000107.1:8058-8341 GCA_964493365.1 uncultured Tepidisphaeraceae bacterium
ACTGCTGTTTGCCGGTGACATAGAAGTTGCGGGCGGCGTCACGCTCGCTGCGGGCAGCGGCATCCGACGCGGCACGCTCGGCGGCAGCCTTCTCCGCTTCGGCGGCGGCCTGGGCGCTGGCCGCGGCACGCTGCATATCCGCGGCGGCACGCTGCTTGTCCGATTCCACCCGGGCGATCATCTGCTCGGGCGATGCCTGGAACATGCCCGGCCGATAGCCCGCGTCACGGGCGGCCTGGAAACTCGCGATGGCCGCGTCGTACTCGCCGCGGATCCGCTGCTC
>CAZBOE010000107.1:8366-13381 GCA_964493365.1 uncultured Tepidisphaeraceae bacterium
CGCGGGCCTGTTCCTGACGGGCCGACGCATCGGCGGCAGCCTGCTCGGCGGCGGCCTGGCTCTCAAGGGCGGCGTCGGCGGCGACTTCGGCCACCGGGGTCGCGGGTTCAGCGACGGCCGGCTCGGCGGCGTTCTGGGTCGTCACCTCGGCGGGCGCGGGCGTGACCGGCTCGGTCACCTGCTGCTGCGCCATCGCCTTCTCGGCGTCGGCGCGCTCCTTGGCGTCCATCCGCGAGAGATACGACTCGGGCGAACGCTGGAACAGACCGGGCTTGTACCCGAGCGAAACCGCTTCGTTGAAGCTCGCACGGGCGCCCAGCCAGTCACCGCTGCCGTACTTCTGCACGCCCGCCTCGTAGGCCGAGCGGGCCTGATCCGAGGTAGACGGTGTCGCCTCGGCCGCAGCGTCGGCCGCCGCGTCGGCGGTCGGCTGGGCCGCCGGGGCCTCTGCGGCCGAGCGGCTCGAGGCCTTTTCGATATCAGCCAGGTAATCCGCGGGCGACTTCTGGAACAGCCCCGGACGGAACCCGGAGTCGACCAGTTCGAGGAACGCCCCGCGGGCCGCCTCGGTGTTGCCCGCCTTCATGTCAGCGACCGCCTGGGCATACTTGGCGCGCTGGGCGATCTCGACATTCTTGATGTTCGCCTCGGCCAGCCCGACCTGCTCGAGGGCCTTGGTCTTGGTGGCGCTGTCGGCAAAGCGGTTGGTGGCGGCTTCGCGGTAGGCCGCGATGGCGTCGGCGGGCTTGCCCGCCGCGAGCAACTGCTCGCCACGCTCGAACGCCGCCCGCGCCGACCGGCGCGACTCGACGGCCGACTCGATCTTGCCCTTGATGTCGTTGAAGGTCCGCACGTCACGGTCGCCCAGGGTGTCGGTCTCGACCTGCTGGAGCGACGCGAGGGCCTCTTCGTACTGGCCTTGGCGATATTGTGAAATGGCACGGTTGAGGTTGGCGTCTTCTGCTAGCAGGCCCTCGACTTCCGCAACGCCCATCGACGCCATGACCGGGGTCGTCGGGGGCAGGGCCGGCTCGGACGCACCGGCGGTCTTGCCCGCGGTGAAGAGCCAGGCGGTCGGGCTGGCCATCGCCACCGCAAAGCTCAGGGCGATCAGCCCGCGCGAGCGTGCCGTCAGCGGCGACCCACGGTTTTGACTGTCGGGTTGACCGACGCCCGCGGTTGCGGGCCTGCCGGAGGACCCGGCGGCAGACTTCGAAGCGTTGTGGCCACTCGACGCCGGTGCAAGACGATGAAACGACACGTGTCCTCCTGTTGCCGGAGGGTTGTCGCCCTCCACTGCAAAGGCCTGATGACCGACCCACCCGCGCGGGCCGGACGGTTTTTATCGCATGCCCGCCCGACGATTCACCGTGGAGCGCTGCGTCGCACCTCGCGACGGCGCGCCCGACGGCTGCTTCGGGTTTCCGTTGATGATGAAGTTGTCTGACGGAAGAGGCATGCGCCCAATAAGACTCAAAACGTAATGCCCGGCCGACCGACCGCCTCACCTCCACGCGACCGACGCCAACCTGCGCGTCGTCAACGTGTCTGGCATGGCATGTCCGAAGGCGGATCGCCACGGGCCTGTCGTGGGCGCATGCCAGTCGGCACGCAGACTCCCTACCACGTCAGGCGAGGTTCCTCACTACAACAAAGACATTCAAACGACTACCGAATACTGACCGAGAGCAGATCACCCGAGACCGAAGGTGGGACACTTCCATCCGCGTCACCCACAGCGACGCTCGCTCGCTTGCGGCCGGCGCCGCCACCATCCGCCTTGGGTGATCGCGGAGTCTAAACTAACCCTCAGCCGTCTGCAAATCTCCGAATCGACCTATCTCGTCGCGTATTTTGTCACGGTGTTCGTCGATGCTTTTCGACGTGTCGACCACGTCTGAACGAGTCGACCCGATATCGACCCGTCCTCCCTTTTTTCTGACTCCCCGATTATGCGCACGCGCCCATCGATCGCACAACACGATTTCACACCCGATCCGTCGGCAGGACAACAGCAGCGGGCGACGCGCACTCTCATCCCACAACCGGTCATCCCGCAACAGGCCATCCCGCAACCGCGGCGTGTCTCTAGCCGTCGACCGCGCAGCACCACACGATGCCGACGGGCGCGTAGCCGAACGGCACGAAGCGGCGCGTTCACTCGGCATGGCAAGATGTCTTGGCGAAAGTAGTAGGCGAAATGCCTTGGCGGGTCGGCCGCGCGACGTGGTTTGGCCGCGACACCGTTTGGCCGCGAGACGGTTCGGCCGCGCGACGGTTTGGCCGTGAGACGGTTTGGCCCCGCGACAGGGGCTTGCCGCGTCGGTGGATCAGCGTTCCTTGATCCGCTCGATCTGCGCGCCCACCGCCGCGAGTTTCGACTCGATCTTCTCGTAGCCGCGATCGATGTGATACACGCGGTCGAGCTTGGTCGTGCCCTTGGCCGCCAGGCCCGCAAGCACCAGCGCCGCCGATGCGCGGAGGTCAGAGCACATCACCGTCGCGCCCTGGAGTTCCTTGACGCCCTGGACGATCGCGGTCGCGCCTTCCTTGCGAATGCGGCCGCCCATGCGGTTGAGTTCACCCACATGCAGGAACCGGTCGGGGAAGATGCGCTCGGTGATGACCGAGATGCCGTCGGAGAGGCACAGCAGCGCCATGAGCTGCGCCTGGAGGTCGGTCGGGAAGCCGGGGTAGGGCTGCGTGGTCATCTCGACCGGTGCGAGCCTTCGCGACGACGAGATCGACACCGAGCCGTTGGTCTTTTCCACCCGCACGCCCACCTCGTCGAGCCGGTCGGTAACGGCGATGAGGTGATCGAGGTTGACGTTCTTCAGTTCGATCTCGCCGTTGGTCATGGCGGCCGCAATGATGAACGTGCCGGCCTCGATGCGGTCGGGGATGATCTTGTGCTGCGTGCCCGTGAGCCGCTCGACGCCTTCGATATGGATCTCGGGTGTGCCGTGGCCGCGGATCTTGGCGCCCATCTTGTTGAGCAGTTCGGCGCAATCCCACACCTCGGGCTCGCACGCCGCCCCGACGATCCGCGTATCGCCCTCGGCCAGCGCCGCGGCGCACATCACGTTGATCGTGCCCAGCACGGTCGGGCCCTGCGCCCCGCCCAGATACATCGAGCACCCGCGGAGCCTCCCGCGGACTTCGCCCACGATGTTGCCGTTTTCGGTGCGGAACTCGGCCCCCAGCTTCTGCAGCCCGCGGACGTGGAGGTCGACCGGCCGGTCGCCGATCGCGCAGCCGCCCGGGATCGACACCACCGCCTTGCCGCGCCGGGCCAGCAGCGGCCCGAGCACACAGATGCTGGCGCGCATCGTCTTGACGATGTCGTATCGCGCTTCGCAGTTGGTCAGATCGCGGACTTCGATATCCAGCGGGCCGTCGAGCGCCGGGCCGCCGTCGAGGCCGGGAGTCTTGGGCTCGTGGCGGTAGACGTGGCAGCCCAGCTCGCCGATGAGCTTGGTCATCGAGTCGATGTCGCTGAGCCGGGGGACACCGGAGAGGGTCGTCTTCCCGTCTGCCATGAGGCACGCCGCCAGGATCGGCAGCGCGCTGTTTTTCGACCCGCTGACTTCGATCTTGCCCTTAAGCCGCACGCCGCCACGAATCAGAAAGCTGTCCATCGCTCGCCCTGCCTGACGTGCCGTCGCCACACTCGCGGCCGCTTGCGCCGCCTGTGCCGCCGGTCACAATGAATGCCAAGAAGCACCGGTAAACACCACCGGCTGCGCGTGTTATCGGCTAGCTTCGGGGGCCCGCATCAATTGTGCTTTGCAGATCAGGCGAAAGCCAGAGGAATGTCACCCTGGCGGTGTCAGTGGTCCGTTGTCAGCAACCCTTCGCAGAGGCACCCGACCCCGGGATCACGTCGGCCTCGGCGTCGGCGTCGGCCGGCGGGGGCGTGTTTCGCCCGGGCACGCCATGTCCGACAAGATCGGGCTTATTGCCTCTGGAACAGACCAACAACGACAACGGACCACTGACGATAGACAGCAGGCAGCGGGCTTTACTTGCCCGAGTCGTAGTAGAACTTCTCATGCACGATCTTTCCATCGCGCCAGGTCTGCACCGACACCTGGTCGTAGCGGAGGGTCTTGCCGTCGACCGCGTCGAACTCGAAATCCGACTGCACCAGCGCCACGCCCCGCGCCTCGTCGACACCCACCGCGCGGATGTTGAAGCTCTTCCACTGCTTCACATACGCCAGGAACTGCTTCTCCCGCTCGATGTTAGCCGCCAGCCCGACCACCGCCGGCTTGTTGTTCTCCTGCATGGCCGCGTCGTTGGCGTAGAACTCCTGCATGGCCTCGATGATGCGGCCCTGGAGGATGTAGTTGTTCAACTGGGCAACCCGATCGGCCAGCCGCGGCTGAGTGAGGGTGGCACTGCTCATGACGATGCTCCTTATCCGGTAGATGGCGCCCGACGGTGTGGGGCACACGCCCGCAACCACCGAAAGGCGACTCACTGGCCCAAATATACGTTGCAACGACTATCGTGTCAAGGAATATTTTCGCCGCCGCTGCCGGCCTCGCCGCACAGGCGACCCATCGACACTCTTAGAAGATTCGATGTGACATCGAGCCCGGCGACGACGAAGCCCACATGGCATGCGGGAGCCGGCCGGGCGTGATGGGTGTGGGCTTGGCCTGTCTATGCCCTTTCCCAAAGCGTCGGCTCGCGTGGCGGTTCCGCCTCGGGCGGAAGGGCAGGGCCGTCGAAGCAGGGCCGCGGCTGAAGCTGGGCCGCGGTCGAAGCAGTGCTACGGAACGCCAAGTGACCGAGACCGCCCCGCTGCAATCGGGCGAGATCACGTCCGCCGGGCAGTCAGGACGCGATCGCGGCCGCCGTAGTCTTTGAGGATCCGCACGTCGTCGAGCGCGTCGTACTGCGCCGCCAGTTCGAGCGCCGCCATGCCCTTGTCGAACTGGATTTCGAGATACAGCCGTCCACCCGGGCGGAGCCGGCTGCAATAAAGGCCACGCGGATTTCGTCTGGCC
>CAZBOE010000107.1:13391-15585 GCA_964493365.1 uncultured Tepidisphaeraceae bacterium
CGGGCGGAGCCGGTCGGCGGCGCCATCGAGAATGCGGCGGTGGAAGCTCAGGCCGTCGGCGCCGCCGTCGAGGGCGAGGCGCGGCTCGAAGTCCTTCACATTTCGGTCGAGCCCGGCCAGCGCGCCGGTCGGGATGTACGGGGGGTTGGAGACGATCAGGTCAAAGGGCTGCGCTTCGACCGTGCTTGCGATCGCGCCATAGAGGTCGCCCTGCAACACCGTCACCCGCTCGGCCACACCAAGCCGCTGGAAATTCGCCCGGGCGACAGCCAGCGCCGCTTCGGAGATGTCGGTCGCCACCACCGTCGCCGACTTGAGCCGCGATGCGACGGCGGCCCCGACACATCCGCTGCCGGTGCACAGATCGAGGAGCCGAGGCGATTCAAACCCCCCCTGGTTTCGCGCCAGTTGGACGATGTTTTCCACCAGCGTCTCGGTGTCCGGCCGGGGGATCAGCACGTCGCGCGTGACCTCGAACTCGAGGTTGAAGAAATGCGCCCGGCCGGTCAGATAGGCGATCGGCTCATGCTCGCCCCCGCGTTTGACCAGGTCGCGATAGGCCGACAGCTTGGCATCGGGCAGGACGCTCTGATAGTCGGTGTAAAGCTTGATCCGCGGCACGCCCATGACGTGTGCCAGGAGCAGCTCTGCCGACAGGCGCGGCGAGTCCACCCCCTTGCGGGCGAAAAACCCGGCCGTCCATTCCAACAGCCGCCCCACCGTCCATGGCTCGGTCGCCTGCGTCATGCCGGCGGATGATATGAAAAAGACCGCCGACAGGAAAAACGACGCCACCCTTGCCCGGTATCGCCCCCTTGCCACAGTTTTGGATAGTTGACACACAGGCCCCGCCGCCGCGTCAACACCGGGGGCCAGACGGGGGCCATCTGGGGACGTCACGGGTCCGCACGGCTGCGATAAGGCTGCGACGCAGGGGCGATGCGGGGCACAGATCACCCAATGCGCCCGCATAAAGCGGAAAATACTGGCAGGTCGGGCTGACGAGGATTAGCTTCTCACGGCGAGCTCAACCCTGCCGCGCGGCTCATATGTCATGCCGCGTGTGTGATGGCGCCTCGCATTCGAAGGAGAGAAAATCCGATGAAGTCGTTGTCCCTGCCCGCTCCCCGCCGGGAGCACGGGTCCGTTGTTCGTTCGCACACGTCACCTTCAACGATCGCCCCGCGACGGGGGCGGGCATCGCTCGTCGCCGCGGTCGGGGCGGCGGCCATGCTGTGCGGCATGCAGTCCGCAGACGCCCAGGTCTTCCAGTGGACCAACCCCGCGGGCGGCGCCTTCGTCACCCCGGGCAACTGGTCGCTGTTTTCCGGATCCGGCATCGCCCCGCCCGACACGGCGGCCGAGCAGGCCAGGTTTGACCTGCCGGGCACCTACACCGTCACGTTTCAGTCGGTGACGAGCGGGCGGGTGACCCAATCCGCGGGCAACATCACCTTCACCCCGATCAGCAATTCGCGCATCCCGATTACCTACACCGTCGAAGGCCTTTACACACTCGCCGGTGGATCATCGCTGACGCTCACTCCGGCGCCGGCCGCACCGATGACGCTGAACGTCTCACAGATCCTCACGCTCGAACTGGGCAACGGCACGAAGCAGCCCGGCGCCGCGCTGACCGTCAACTCCGGCGCGACGGTCCAGGCGCTCGCCCTTTTCTCCGCGGCCCAGCCCACCGGCACGACCCTGCCCAGCCTGCTCGTCGACGGCGGGCGCATCGTCCTCACCGCAGAACCGATCAGCTCGAGCACCGCACTCAACTTCAGCTCAGGCGGCCACGCCACGATCCGCAACAACGGCGTCATCACCAGCAGCGCCGCGACCATCGTGGGCGCACGGTCGTCGCTTTCGATCGAATCGGGCGGGGCCCTGATCACCGGCGCCCTTCGATTCGTCAAGCTGCTCGATCCGCTCGCCACGCCCGCCACGGTGACCATCGCCGGCGCCGGCACCAAACCCGCCACGCTCGAACAGACCACCGCCGCCGATTTTGTCATCGGATCAGACGCCGGCAGCGCGTCGCAGCTGACCATCGGCGCCGGCGGCCGCTTCCTCACCGGGACGGCCGACAGCACCATCGAATCGACGGGGCTCCTCCAGATCGCCGGCGGCACACTCAATCTCAACGCCAATCTCACCGTCGCGCAGGACATCGGCTCTCTCCAGATCAGTGGAG
>CAZBOE010000108.1:0-4652 GCA_964493365.1 uncultured Tepidisphaeraceae bacterium
GGACGCCGTGAACTGCTTCCGACACTGCGGCTACACGCTACAAAAGCGATGAGGACGCTCGTCTGGGTCCACCGCAAGTCGGCCGGGTGTACTGTTGCCCGGGCGTGCTGATCGCTTTCGCCTCGCCATCGACGCTACCATTGGCTTCGACGAAGCCTGCATGTCATCTGGAGTCTCCAATCAGCGGCATTAGCCATGATCTCACAGCGTCGGACAAATCCATCTGGCTCGCCCCCGGGCGGAGAAGCCGATCACAAGCATCGACTGGCGAGAAGTTGAATCCACTCTCGACATCGTCGTAGTAAATGACGCCGTGCGGTGTTCTTGCCACGACATAAACAGGCTCCTCGCCGGCCACTGCGCTGCGATGTATTGTTGCACGACATACAGGTACACGGAACTTCAGGAGAGCCGCCCGTAGGTCGGGCTGAAGCTCCCTCTCCTGTTGAAGGTACAGTGCCTCGAAGTCGTCAAATGATATGGGTTGCCACACACTTACACCTCACCTCGGCATAGGCTGTTGGGGTCCGAAATCATCTTTGGCCGGATCATATGGATGCCAACGTGGATTAGGATGATCTCGACGACCACGGTCTGTCACATCAGTCCTATCAATCGGATACCCATTCTCATCGTACGTTATCCCTTGCCGATACGGAGCTGGGGACTTCTTCGGATCTGTTCTGATCCCAATGACTGTGTGAGGGTTTCCAGCAGCCGCCGGGGCCGGCGATCGTGGTGAAGGCGGCTTACTCCAAGCGGCGGCGGGACGACCACCAACCCATCGATGCGGCCTTGGCCGACACGCTGGCGACGTGGCTGGTCAACAAGCCGGCCGGCGAGCGGGTGTTTCCCCTGCCGCGCAAGTCGGCGGAAATGCTCCGTGGGGATATGCGAAGGGCACGGGCAATCTGGATTCGTGAGACTGCCGTCGCGACAGAACGGCGTCACCGGCGCCAGAGCGACTTTCTGGCCCCGATGGATGCTGCCGGCCGGGTCTTCGACTTCCACGGCTTGCGGCACCTGTACATTTCGCGCGTGGTGAGCGGCGGGGCGTCAGTAAAGGTGGCGCAGGAACTGGCGCGGCATTCGTCGCCCGTGCTGACGATCGGCCGCTACACCCACGTTCGTCTTTCAGACCTGCGGCGCGCCGTGCCGAGCATACCGACGGGCGGCAAGACCGAACCAGAAGCATTCAGATTGCGGGCAACGGGCACGGATTCCGGCGCACCATTAGCGCACCAAACTGGACGCGAGATGACGCGGCACAGATTAAAGGGGACGTAGCACAGATTAAAGGGGACGTAGCTGTTTCTCATCCAAGGAACCCCGTACTTACGCGCCAGTCCGTCCGGCCGCACTGTCCCACCCATGATACACGATCCCGCCGGAGCAACGACGCGCTTGTCTGGGCACGATGCCAACCGTACCGACATGCGGCGGATGACAACGAGCTACGTCCCGCTTGATCTTGCCCTACCGCTGGTTGTCCGTACTTTTTTCAGTTCTTTTGCGGCAGCTCGAAATCCGTCCTTCGCAGCACGACGCAGCCAGTAGACGCCCCATCTGTGGCCTCCGGGATCGCCTCGATCCAGATATGCCAGTGCTACATTATACATACCCAAGACATTGCCCTTTCTGGCCGCAATCTTGTAAAGGCGAAACGCTTTCTCCTCATCCGATCTCACACCGCGCCCGTACAGATACATGTTGCCCAAGCTAACAAGGGCCGTCGAATCTCCAGACCGAATCGCTTGCCGATAATAGTATGCAGCCTTCCTTCCGTTCTGGGCAGCACCGCCAATACCGAATTCGTAGAAGAAACCTGCATTGTAGGCGGCATCTGCATCGCCGCCGCGCGCAGCGCGTCGATACCACAGGATGGCTTCTCTTTTGTCTTCGGAAACCCCCTCCCCAAAGCTGTAGCACACGCCAACGCTGAATTGCGCAGGAGCAACACCCCTCTTTGCGGCAGAGTGTAGCCACTTGAAAGCCAATAAGGGCGACCGACGTAGGCCCAATCCGTGTCTCAGGCAATGTCCATAGGCGTAAGCGCCCCACGGATCACCCGCCGCCGCCGCTTGACGAAGGAGAGACGCAGCATTCCTGTAGCGACCCTGCCTCATGGCGGCGACACCCTGGTCTGCCAGATTTCTCGCACCTGTGGACATGCTTTACCGCCCCAATCCTTTTCACCGATCAACTCGCAGGACGAGGGTTGTCCAAGGTCGATTCTCCTGCGGCTGTCCGGTTGCATACATGATACACCAACTCAAGGTTTCGATTATGCGCCGAGTTCCCACGACTGGGTTCTGGACGCGGTGCCGGAGATCGAGTCGTAGAAGCCGTCTTCGTCGATTTCGCCCAGCGTGCCGCGGGCGAAGGCGGTCAGGCGGTTGAGCTTGTCGTAGCCGCCCGTGAGACCGCCCACGTGGTAGAGCTCGCTGAGTCCGGCGGCCAGTTCGTTGCTCTCCCAGAGGCGGTTGCTGCTGCGGTCGCAGCCGTAGGTGAAGCGGTCGAGGTAGGTCGGATTGCGGGTGGCGTCGGTGTCGACTCAGGATCGCCTGAAAAACACCCGTTTTTGACGCCCTATCCCGTGACGGATAGCATCGTATCCAGCCGCCGGAGGAGTGGCAGAGTGGTCGATTGCGCCGGTCTTGAAAACCGGTAGGCCCGCGAGGGTCTCCTGGGTTCGAATCCCAGCTCCTCCGTTCCGACCGCACGCTCAAATCAGCCCGCGCAACGCGTCCCGCCCGACCGCGGCCACCATCCGTCCGCGGTGGCCGAAGGGCCCACCGAGCGAGTAGCCGGCAAGGCAGCGCAGTCAAAGCCCCAGCCGGGCATGGCGGCCATCGCGCCATGCGAGTCGGCGGACCGGGCATTCACCGGGCCAGCGCAGACATACACCCGCCAGGTGAACGACGGTGGGTGCGGCCGCACAACCTCGCGAGCCATGCGGCCGGCATCGATCCGCTAAAACCTGAACTGCGCCTCCAGGCGGACGAACGAGATCGTCTCGTCCGGCCCGGTGTCGTCGATGTAGCCACCCGGCAAGAAGAGCGTATACGTGCCGATGAACAGCAACTGGTCGGTCGGCCGATACGTCAGGATCACCGACGGCTGCGTGCCCACATAGCGCTCGCTGCTCGCCCCGCCGCCCGGTGTGCGGTTCGGGCGGATCAGCGCGCCCGGTGCGTTATAGATCCCGTCGTCTTCGCTGTAGCGCCAGAAGAACAGGCAGTCCAGCGTCAGCATCAGGTCTCGCCTCAGGTTGAGATCGAGCGACGGATGGAGGTTGATCAGGTTGGCCGGGCCGATCACGCCGATCTCGCCGAAGTATCCCCCACGCGGGAACATCGCGTTGAATGTTCCCAGCGTGTCGTCGTCCGGGTCGGTGTCGCCGCTGATGAGGTTGGCCTTGAGCGCCACCCGCGGCGAAAGCGCCGCATGCTCCCAGGTATACCCCGTGTCCGTTCCGATCGACCAGGCGCGAATATCGCGCCCGGCGAAATCGCCGGCCTGGCCGATCAGTTCCCAGTTCCAGTCGAGGCTGCCGCGCTTGCCGAAATAGCGTGTTCCAAACGTGTGCCGCGTCTCCTCACCCGCGCCCGAGTCGAAGACGGCAAAATCGTTGTGGTAGCCGATGTAATAGACATCGAGCCCGCCCGGCCAGCCACCCAGTTGCCTCGTCGTGGCATAGGCCGCCCATAGCGAGCGGTCATCCTCCATCTGGTCATCAAACACGCCCGTGTCGGTCTCGACCGGCCGCGCGAAAAATCCGTCTACCGACCACGGCCCCGCCTGCGCCATCGCCTTCACCGCGTCAAAGCTCTGCCGCGTGTTGGGCCCGTTGCGATTGGCAATCAGCCGCGCCGAGCCATAAAGCAGCTCCTGCCGCCCCGGCCGAAGCGTGAGTCGCAGGTCATCCGACAGCTTGCCGCTGATGTCGACAAACGCTTGGTGCAGGTCGAGCTGATCTTCATCCGGCGGCCGCGGGCCGCCCACCCGGTCATCGATCAGATTGCTCTTGCCCTCGACAAACGCGCGAAACGCCTCGGTCACATGCAGGTCCGCAAAGAGCATGTACCGCTGCAGCAGAAACCCGTCATCGTCCTGCGGCCCAGCGCCAAACGCGTTGTTGTCAAAAAACTCGTAGACCAGCCGGGCCTCGCCGCCCAGCGTGAGATAGACGTCGTCTGCACCGCCCAGCGGAATGTATTTGATCGGATCGAGGAACGAGTGCGACGCCGCCGGGTCCTTCAGAAACGACCAGTCCTCGTTATACCGCGGGAAGCGAAACGGCGTCGGCGGAGCCGCCACCGCCGACGGCTTGGTCGACGCCGGCTCACCTGCCCGCTGCTGGGCCAGACCCGCCGCCGCATCGACCGCGATCGTCATCGCCGCAAACGCGGCCGCCGCCAGTTGTCGCCCTTGCCTGCTCCGCCGAGAAATCGTCGTCTCCACAGCCACTCCTTTAGTCCGTGCTTGCTCGAGCCGCTCGATCCCCTTTACTCCTTGGGCATCGCCACCGGCGACCACGCCGGCACCACCGGCGGCAGCGGCGCCGGGGCGTGTTGCGGATACAGTTGTACATCGGCATAAACGACATCGCCGCCCACCACGGTGAGCACGCTGTGCAGGGAAAGAGTGTA
>CAZBOE010000108.1:4662-15562 GCA_964493365.1 uncultured Tepidisphaeraceae bacterium
GCATGCTGTGCAGCCCCTTGATCTGCTCTTCGCCCACCTCGAAATAGTCGGCCGACAACACGGCAAAATCAGCCAGTTGCCCCGGCATCAGCCGGCCCTTCTCCGCTTCCTCGCCGGTAAACCACGCGCTGCCGACCGTATACAGATGCAGCGCTTCGCGACGTGAGAGACGATTCTCGGGCGCCGCCAGCAGCGTTCCGCCGACCGTGCGGCCGCTCACCAGCCAGTAGAGCGACACCCAGGGGTTGTGGCTGCTGACCCGCGTCGCATCTGTTCCCGCGCCCACCGGGATGCCCGCATCGAGCAGCTTCCGCAGCGGCGGCGCCGATGCCGCCGCCTCGGCCCCGTACTGCTCCACGAAGTATTCCCCGGCAAACGCCATCCGATTCTGCACCGCCACCGCGCCGCCCATCGCCTTCACCCGGCCGATGTTCGCATCGCCGATCGTCTCGGCGTGATCGATCGCCCACCGCGCCGTGTAGCCGCCTTCGCGGAAGACCGGCTCAAACACATCCAGAATCTTCGAGATCGACTGGTCGTAAGTCGCATGAATCCTGATCGGCCACTGCTTGCTCACCAGCAGTTTGGTTACCGCCGTCAGCTCAGGCACATGGGCATCCGACAACTCAGGGCGCGGCGCCATGAAGTTTTCAAAATCGCCCGCGCTCCACACCAGGTTTTCACCGGCCCCCTGCGACGTCAGCCCGTTGAGCCGCACGGTCGCCAGGTTAAACCTCAGGCGCTGCTCGGCCGTCCACTTTGTATAGTCTGCCAGTTCCCGCCCCGGCTTCTGCGCGAACAGGTAATAGCCGATCCGCAGCGGGAAACTCGCCTCCTTTGCGTAGGCGATCGACGCGCCATAGTCATCGGGAAAGGCATGCCCCCCGCCCCCGGCATCCACCACGCTCGTCAGCCCCAGCCGGTTGAGATCGCGATAGAAGTAGAGCGTTCCGCTGTATTGCTCCTCCGGCGTCGGCGCCGGCAGCCGGCCGACCATCTGATACAAAATCATCGGGCTCGGCTCGGCATGCAGAATCGCCCCGCCGTCGGGCGTCAATTCATATCGCCCGCCCGCTGGCGCGGCCGTGTCGGCCGTGATGCCCAGCGCCTCGACCCCGGCCTTGTTCAAATAGCCCTTGCTGTAAAGAAACAGCACAAACACCGGCACATCCGGCGAAGCCTCGGTCAGCTCGGCCGGCGTCGGCAGCCGACGCTCGGCAAACTGAAATGGAGACCACCCGCCCTGCACCCTCACCCACTGCCCCGCCGGCGTGCGCTGCGCCTGCCGCCTCACAAGATCCAGCGCCTCGGCCAGCGAGGGCACACCGTCCCACCGCAGTTCGAGGTTGTAATACTTGCCCCCGCGCGTCGCGTGCAGGTGAGAATCATTGAGCCCTGGGATGACCGTCCGCCCCCCGGCGTCAATCACCTTTGTCCCCGGGCCGGCCAGCGCCCGGATCTCCTGCGTCGTCCCCACCGCCGCGATGCGCTCGCCCGCCACCGCCAGCGCCTGTGCGAAGGGCGCGGCATCGTCGTTGATGGCCACTTTGCCGTTGACCAGAATCAGCGTCGGCACGCCGCCCGAAGCGGCTTCCGCCGCCTGCCGCGGCGCCTGCGCGGTTGTCACCGAACACACGCCCAGCAGCGCCGCGACGAGCAAGACCATCCGTACCATTGTGCCCACCTTCCCTGCTCAGAATGACCAACCGGCCCCCGAATGCACGACAGCACGGCAAAACGCGCGGCCTACCGCCGCAAGCGCCGTCGCGCAGATTCCCCAATCTGTTTTAGCGACGGCATCGCCGTGATGCCGGGCGTGCGGAGCGGGCTTCGCCGCGACGGCCCGGATCGCCTGCGATGAACACAGGCGACCCGGCAGCCACGCCACGAATGTGCCCTACTCGCCGGGCTTAATGACCGCCCGACTTACCGCCCGATGCCTTGCTCGCCACGTACCAGACGCCCAGGCCGTAAGCGCCGCTGTGCTCCTGGATCACGTTGGTCACGCCGACATAGGTCTCCTTGCGGCTCCAGTCGCGCTGCCACTCGAGCATGACCTGCTGCCAGGTCACCGGGATCGCGCCCGCCTGCGTCATCCGCTGGACAGCCCGCTCATGGGCCTCGGTGGTCGTGCCGCCGCATGCGTCGGTCACCACATACACCTCATAGCCGTCGCGCAGCGCCTCAAGGGTCGGCAGCACCACGCACACTTCCGTCCACAGGCCCGCGATCACCAGCTTCTTCTTGCCGCTGGCGCGCACCGCTTCGACGAAAGCAGCGTCTTCCCAGCTATTCATGCTCGTGCGCTCGATCGGCGACACGCCCGGCAGCGCATCGGTCAGCGCCTTGTACGTCGGCCCGCTGAAGCTTTCGGTCTCGACCGTCGACAACACCACCGGCACACCAAACACGCCCGCGGCCTTCGCCAGGCCGACCACGTTGTTCTGGATCGTCTGCCGGTCGTGGCTCTGCACGCCGAAAAACATCTGCGGCTGGAAGTCGATCAGTGCCACCACGCAATTGTTGGGCGTCAGCAACTCCGTCGCCCCGACCGGCGCGGCGACTGTTCCCGCTGCCCGGCCGATCGCGGCCTGCTGCGCCACCGCCGACGGCAATCCCGATCCGCCCGAAACCGCCCACGCGCCGGCTCCCACCGCCGCCGCCAGCGCCAGCGCCGAGAACCACGACATCGTCCTGCCCTTGCCGCTCTTACCTTCTTGAGACATGACACGCTCCCGTTAACTTGCGCAGCCTTCCGATGCCGTCACGCGCGACACCGGCCGCCGCACCTGATCATTTCGCTCATGCCCCCATCGCCGCTCGCAGTTGCGCCACCACCGCCGACGGATCAGACGCCCCATAGATCGCCGCGCCAACCACCGCCACATCCGCCTTCGCCTCCATCAACCGCCCCACCGTCGCAGGCTTGATGCCGCCGGCCACCGCGATGCGCACCTCCGGCGCCGCCGACCTGACCTTCACCGCCACGTCGAAGGGCGAAATCCCCTGCGCCTGCTCGTCCAGCCCCGCATGCACCTCCACCGCCTTCACCCCCAGCGCCGACAGCGCACGCGTCCGCCCCGGCTTGTCCTCCACACCGATCAGATCCGCCACCACCTCGCGCCCCATCTGCCGTGCCACCTCGACCGCGCCCGAGATCGTCGCGTCGTTGGCCAGCGCCAGCACCGTTACCAGGTCGGCCCCCGCCTCAAACGCCAGCTTCGCCTCCAGCGCCCCGGCGTCCATCGTCTTCAGATCCGCCAGCACCAGCCGGTCGGGGTAGGCCTCCTTGATCGCCTTCACCGCCCGCAGGCCCTCAAACTTGACCAGCGGCGTGCCGGTTTCGATCACATCCACGTCGCGCCCGACTTTCGCCAGCAGCGCCATCGCGTCGGACAGTTGATACAGATCAATCGCCAGTTGAAGCTTCATCCCCTCTCTCCAGCCAAATCCCGCTTGCCCATCTGCCTCTTCCGCCCGCGGCCGCGCCCGTGAGGGCGCTCGACCGCGGCCGACACGATCCCCCGGCCCAGACTCCGATTACTCAAGATTGGCGTGACGCGACCACAGCTCCGCCTTGGTCTTGCCCGTCCGCGTCTGCATCAGCAGAAACGTGGCGTCAAACACCACCAGCGCCGACTGCTCGAACAGCGAGCCCCCAAACTGCACCGACCGCGCCGTCGTCAGATCCTGTTTCGCGGCCGCCGGAACCACCATCGCCTCGTCCGCAAGCCGCGCCAGCGGCGAAGAGGCGTCGGTCGTCACGCACGCCAGCTTCGCGCCCGCCTGTTTCGCCGAGCGAGCGACATCGACCACGCCCGCCGTCGTGCCGCTGCCCGATATGCTCACCAGCAGGTCACCCGACTCGACCGACGGCGTCACCGTCTCGCCCACGACAAACGCCGTCTTGCCCAGGTGCATCAGCCGCATCGCAAACATCCGCACCACCAGTCCGCTGCGGCCCTCGCCATGCACAAACACGCGAGGGCTCGCCAGGATCAGCCGGATGATCCGCTCCGCAGCCGCCGGATCGACCGCGTGAAGCGCGCGACGCTTCTCGTCCAGGATCAGGTCTACCGCGTCCATGAAGCCGCTGCGTTCACCGACCACTTCGCCCGGCGGATTCGCACTGGTCGCACTCATCTCAAGCCTCCTTCAATTGCCAGCCGTCGGCGGCGCACCACCGCCTCACCCGGTCGGATCAGCCGATCGCCGGGAGCACGTCCGAGAAAAGCAGCTGGATCAGTTGCGACCCCTTGGGCGTGCCCCAGTCCTGCGCCAGTTCCGCAATGGCCGTGTTGGTCGCGGTCAACACCACGCCCGCCGCCTGCATCCGCCGCCGGGACATCTCCTCCGACCACTCGAACGGCGAGCCCGACGCGTCCATCACCGCCTGCACGCCAAAGCCCTCACCCACCGCGCTGATCGACGGAAACACCAGGCACACGTCCGTGGTCACACCCGCCATGAGCAGGTTGCGCCGGCCGGTCGCCAGCACGGCGTCGCGAAAGTGACTGTCCGCCCACGCGTTGACGATGCCCGTCCGCCGGACGCGCCGCGCAAAAGCCTCGGGCACGATCTCCGACAGCATCGGCATCAGCGGCCCCTGGACCCGGTCTTCCTGCGAACTGGTCAACACCACCGGGATCTCAAGAATCCGCGCCGCCTTGGCCAGCGCGAGCGTGTTGCGACGCACCACCTCGACCGACATGTTCTTGATAAGCTGCATCGTCCCGATCTGGTGATCGATCAGCAGCAGCGCGGTATCTGCAGCAGTGAAGCGCGTAGCCATGGCGCACCATCTCCCAAAAAGGACCAAATGAAGAACCAAAGTCACCTATTTACGCGTGCTAGTCGAAGCGCTCCGAACGTGGACGCCAAATCACGGGAAAACACCGTGTGTCTCACGTAAACACAGCGCTAATCAGCACAAAGATCATCAAGACTGGCCGCCGACGGCAAAACCCTGATCCGCCAGCGTACTCAACAGTAGGCTGGACCGTTTCTGGCTGTCTAGCTAAAAATTTCCAAAATTGTCCACTAGACTGCCTTTGTCGTATTAACATCGATTAATATGATCGCCCCACGAAATTGCGAGCTCGGGCGATGCTATAATCAATTAGCAATAGTCTACAAACGACGTCCCTATGAATACACCAAACCCGACCATCACCGGCATCCATCACGTCACCGCCATCACCGCCGACGCACAGGCCAATGTCGATTTCTACTCGGGCCTGCTCGGGCTCCGCCTCGTCAAGCTCACCGTCAACTTCGACGACCCCAGCTCATATCACCTCTACTACGGCGATCACGTCGGCTCCCCCGGCACCATCATGACCTTCTTCGCCTGGCCCGGCGGCCGCCGCGGGCGCGTCGGGCTGCCGCAGGTCACCGCCACCGCGTTCGCCATTCCCCACGCCTCCGTCGACTTCTGGGCCGCACGCCTGCGCGACCGCGCCATCCGCGCCGCGCCGCCGACCGCGCGCAGCGCCGCCTCGGCCGCCGAAACCGTCATCACCTTCACCGACCCCGACGGCCTGCCCATCGAGCTCGTCGCCTCGAGCGGCACCGCAACCTCTCTCGCCCACACCCAGCCCCACCCGGCCGACGGCATCCCCATCGAACACGCCATCCGCGGCATCCACGGCATCACCGCGTGCGTCGAGGCCCGCGAACATTCCGCCCGCGTCATGACCGACCTCCTGGGCTACCGCCTCACCGCCGAGTCGGACAACCGCGCCCGCTTCGAATCGTCGGCCGGCGGGCCCGGCGCGATCATCGACTTCCAATGCCTGCCCGGCGGCCCTCACGGCTCGATGGGCACCGGCGTCGTCCACCACGTCGCCATCCGCGCCGTCGACGACGCACAGCAGGCCCAGTGGCGCAGCCGAATCCTCGCCGCCCGGCTCAACGTCTCGCCCGTGATGGACCGTAACTACTTCCACTCGATCTACTTCCGCGAGCCCGGCGGCATCCTCCTCGAGATCGCCACCGATCCGCCCGGATTCACCGCCGACGAGCCGGTCGAATCGCTCGGCCACTCGCTCCGCCTCCCCGCGTGGATGGAATACGCCCGCCCGCGCATCGTCGAAGTGCTGCCCCGCATCACCGTCGCCGGCGGAAAGGTGCTGCCATGAACGACGCCGCCGTCAGGCATGCCGGCATCAACCGGCCCGACTTCATCCACCGCTTCGAGCCCGCCGACGCCCGCGCCGGCAGCGCGGTCGCCGCGCGCACGCTTCTGCTCCTCCACGGCACGGGCGGCTCGGAACACGACCTGATCGACCTCGGCCGCTCGCTCGACCCCGCCGCCGCCCTGCTCAGCCCGCGCGGCAAGGTGCTCGAAAACGGCATGCCCCGCTTCTTCCGCCGGCTCCGCGAGGGCGTCTTTGACATCCCCGATCTGATCGCGCGCACGCATGAACTCGCCGACTTCGTCACCGCGTCGGCCGACCAAAACCACCTCGACCGGTCGCGCCTCGTCGCCGTCGGCTTCTCCAACGGCGCCAACATCGCCGCGGCCATGCTGTTGCTTCGCCCTGATGTGCTCGCCGGCGCGATCCTCCTGCGCCCGATGGTTCCGCTGAAGCCCGACGCCGACACCCAGGCCAACCCCGACGCCCGCACCGACACACGGTCGTCGCTTGCCGGCAAACCTGTCCTGATCCTCTCGGGCAACGCCGACCCGATCGTCCCGCCAGACCACCCCGACACGCTCGCCCGCCTCCTCACCGGCCGCGGCGCAGCGGTCACGCTCCACAGGCTCCCCGCGTCTCACAACCTCACCCAGCAAGACCTCGCCCTCGCGGCAAGCTGGCTGGCGCATTGACCCTCGGCCTGACCGTCACCGCGCCCAATCGACCCTGGCCGGCTTTCCGCCCCGCCCGCCCGTGTCACCCGACCCTCAGCGGCGCGGGCCTCGACACAACCCGCGAATGCACCGGACATCAATGATGGATCAAACCTTCTCCCCGCCTCGCGCCTTACCCTCGGCGACCTCTGCATGACGCCCCGCGGCGCTCGATAACACACGCCAATCACAGCACCATCGCCCCGCGTACATTGTCATCCGCAAGGCACTCAACCATGCACATCACCCGCATCTACGCCGACGCCGCCGGCGAATCGCACTTCGCCGACATCGACATCCCGCTCACCGACGCCGGCACGATCGGGCTGCTCTCCCAGCCCATGCCGGCCAGCAGCGTGATCTTCCGCGAGACCCTCCCCCACTACGATTTCGACTGGCACCCCGCCCCACGCCGACAACTCGTCGTCCTCCTCGACGGCGAAATCGAGATCACCACCTCCGACGGCCAATCACGCACTTTTCGCGGCGGCGACATCCTCCTGCTCGAAGACACGACCGGCCGCGGCCACAAGACCCGCCACACCCACCCCACCCGCCGACGCTCGCTGTTCATACCCCTGCCGCCCGACGCCCTCACAACCGCCACGCCGCCCGCGACATCGTCAGATCATTGACCAAGCAAGGTCGGTCGCCCCCACATCGACTTCTCGAGTCGACTGCCCGAGCTGACTACCCAAGGTGACTGCCCCACATCGACTTCTCAAGTCGACTGCCCGACGTAGGACGTAGACCGCCGCGAATAATCGCCCCGCTCCTCCGTCGCCTCGGCAGACTCCGCCCGTCTTTGCTCGCAACCGATCCGTCACCGCCAACGAGGCGGCCCATCTTCAACGGACCGGTTCAGCCAAGGAGTCAACCGATGTTCTTCCACGACAAGCGCCTCCAATACAACGCCAAGCCCGACCGCCCCGACCCCCTCTATGCCGCCAAGCTGCAGGAAGTCATCGGCGGCCAGTGGGGCGAAATGTCGGTCATGATGCAATACCTCTTCCAGGGCTGGAATTGCCGCGGCCCCGCCAAATACCGTGACATGCTCCTCGACATCGGCACCGAAGAGATCGCCCATGTCGAGATGCTCGCCACGATGGTCGCCCAGTTGCTCGAGGGCGCCGACAGCGACACCGCCGAGTCCGTCGCCAAGGGCAGCAGCGTCGTCGCCGCCGTGCTCGGCGGCACCAGCCCCAAGGACATGATCGCCGCCGCCGCGATGAACCCCCAGCACCTCATCGTCGCCGGCCAGGGCGCCATGCCCGCCGACTCGGTCGGCAACCGCTGGACTGCCAGCTACATCATCTCCAGCGGCAACCTGCTGGCCGATTTCCGCATGAATGTCACCGCCGAGAGCCAGGGCCGACTCCAGGTCGCCCGCCTCTACAACATGACCGACGACGCCGGCGTGCGCGACATGCTCAAGTTCCTCCTCGCCCGCGACACCATGCACCAGAACCAGTGGATGGCCGCCATCGAAGAACTCCGCGCCGACGGCCTCGAAGAAACCCCCTGCCCCTCCAACTTCCCCCAGGAACAGGAACACACCCGCTTCTCCTACCAGTTCCTCAACTGCTCCCGCGGCACCGAGAGCGCCGACGGAAGCTGGGCCAAAGGCGTCGCCCCCGACGGCAAAGGCAACTTCGAATACGTCGCCGACCCCGCCCCCCACGGCCAAATCCCCAACCTCAACGGCAACGCCGACCCCCTCTTCTACGCCACCGCCAAAACACCCGTCACCGCTCAAGCACAACCCTAGCAATCACCACGGAGGCACGGAGAAGCACGACCAATTGATTGAATGCGAACACGTGACGAATTGATGGGATGACGAATTGACTGCGTGCGTAAGGCGACCGCTCGCCGGCGGGTGTGGAGCCCGGCATTGCAGGCATCACTCATCACTCGTCACTTACCACTCGTCACCTATCGCTCATCACGCGCCACTCATCATCGATGCATCAATGCGTCATCCCATCAATTCGTCACGTTCGCATCCCATCAATTCGTCACGCTTCTCCGTGTCTCCGTGGTTCCAATTCTTTCCCCTTCACCGTCAGCCGCGCCGGGTGCCCGAACCACTCGCGGCGGCCGTCGCCGTACTTCTCCTTGAGCACCGCATCCACATCCGCCATCGTTCCGTCGGCCGCCACCCATCCGCCCGTCACGTCGGGGAAGTCGGTCCGGCAGTTTTCACATTTCTTCCCGTCATAAAAACGGATCGGGCACCAGAAGCTCTCGACATTGCGCAGCATCTCCGCCCCCAGCGCATAGACGCCGGTCATCCAGTCGCAATACAGGCACCAGATCAGGTCGTGCCCGATCAGCCCCGAAAACTTCTGCCGGCTCACGTTGATCCACTCGCGCTGGTCATACCGCGGGAACCGCAGCAGCCACACCAGCATCGGATAACACACGATCTGCAACACCCGAATGAACAAAAACCCCGGCAGCGCGATCATCGTCACCCACAGCGCCGCGTGGTTGCGCCAGCGCCCGACGGCCGCGTTGATAAACGCCACGATCCGCGGCTGCCCGCGAAGCTGTTTTCGATAGATGAGCTCGTGCGCCGTCGTCCAAGCCCCCAGCGCCACCGCCTGCCCGACCAGCGCCCCCACCACGCCCGCCCAGCCCGCCACCACCCCACACACCACCCACGGCCCCCACGTGAACGTCGACACCGCCACATCCAACCCCGGCGTCCGCGACGCAGCCCGCGCCAGCGGCCCCACCAGCGCCAGACCCAGCGCAATCACCGTCAACACCACCGCCACCCCACCCGCCACGACCGCCGCACTGTAGAAAAAAGATTCGATCATGAGTTGCCAGTTGTTGGTTGCCCGTCGCACGTCGCATGTCGCACGTCGCCCGTTACCCGTCGCCCGAAACAGCGGCCGGTCACCACCGGCCCGCCCACCGCCGGCCCGCAGACCACCGGCCCATCGACCGTGCCACCCCCAACCGCCTCCACCCGCTGCCCCTGCCTATCCCCGTCCCCACCGCCGACTGCCGACCTCTCGCCCTGCCCGCCGCAAGCTGCCGGCCGCCTGCTTTTCCCACTCCCCCTACCGCCCCCGTCGCTTCGCCTTCATATTCCGCCGCGTATTTCCCCCAACCGGCTGGTTGAACTTCCGCTCCCCCTTGGGCCTGTGCTTTTGGTGCTTCTTCGAGGTTTTGGGGGTCACGCTCGGGCCGCCCGACTTGGCGTGCCGCGCCCGCGCCGTCACACCCTTGAGCGCCAGCGACAGCTCCCGCCTCGGCGGATCGACCCGCGCGATATACACCTCGACCGTGTCCCCGATCCCGATCCGCATCCCCGTCCGCTGACCGCGGATCAGCCCCGCCTTGTCGTCCACGTCCCACCAGTCGTCCAGCAGGTCTTCGTATCGGATGACCCCTTCGATCAAAAACTCGCTCAGCTGCACAAAAAGCCCGAAATTCGCGATGCCCGTCACCACGCCCGGAAACACATCGCCCACGCGCTCCTTCAGCAGATCCAGAATCTTGATCTGCCGAAGTTCGCTCTCGGCGTCTTCCGCCCGCCGCTCCGTATAGCTGATGTGCTTGCCCAGCTCGAGCAGTTCCTTGAAGTCGGGACCCTCGATCACCACCTTCGCCTTGCGCCCGCCGCGCCCCTTGGCCGCGTTGCGGCCCTCGATGAACTGGTCGATCAGCCGGTGCACCGTCAGGTCGGCATACCGCCTGATCGGCGACGTGAAGTGACAGTAATACTCGCTCGCCAGCGCGAAGTGGCCGTCTTCCTTGGGCGAATACTCCGCCCGCGTGAGGCTCTTGAGAATCGCCAGGTTGATCGCATACGCCTCGGGCTTGCCGGCCACCGCCGTGAGCAGCGCCTGCAGCGCCTTGCGATCGAGTTCCTTGGGCAGCCTATAGCCCGTCACATCTACGAAATGCTTCAGCCGCTCGGTGTCAGACAGGTCGGGCGTCGGGTGCACCCGCCGGATAAACGGCACGCCCTGCGCCGCCAGCAGCCGCGCCACCGCCTCGTTGGCCTCCACCATGAACATCTCGATCAGC
>CAZBOE010000109.1:0-15554 GCA_964493365.1 uncultured Tepidisphaeraceae bacterium
AGTTCCTCTGGCCTGTCGTGCACGAAGGCGCGTGCGTCGGCATCGTCGCCCAGGACATGCGCACCATGCGGATCAAGGCCTTCCGCGGCGACGCGACTGTGATCGCCACCGGCGGCAACGGGCTGGTCTTCGGCAAATCGACGATGTCGGTCATCTGCACCGGCGGCGCCGCCGCCCGCTGCTACCAGGCCGGCGCCAAGCTGGGCAACCCCGAGTTCATCCAGGTCCACCCGACCGCCATCCCCGGCGAAGACAAGTGCCGACTGATCAGCGAATCGGCCCGCGGCGAAGGCGGCCGCGTCTGGGTGCCCCGCAAGAAAGGCGACACCCGCCATCCCAACGCCATCCCCGAAGCCGAACGCTGGTACTTTCTCGAAGAGAAATACCCCAAGTACGGCAACCTCGTCCCCCGCGACATCGCCACCCGCGAAATCTTCCAGGTCTGCCTCGAAGGCTATGGCGTCGGCGGCGGCAACATGGTCTTCCTCGACCTCGGCGACATCACCCGCCAGATCGGCCGCGAAAAAGTGCTGGGCAAGCTCGAGGGCATCCTCGAGATCTACGAGAAGTTCGTCGGCACCGATCCCCTCGATGAGCCGATGAAGATCTTCCCCGCCGTCCACTACACCATGGGCGGCCTGTGGACCGGCTTCACCAAAGACCCCAAGAGCGGCGGCATGAAGTATGCCGACCCCAAGAACCTGATGACCAACATCCCCGGCCTCTACGCCATGGGCGAAGCCAACTTCGGCTACCACGGCGCCAACCGCCTGGGTGCCAACTCGCTGCTGAGCTGCATCTTCGACGGGCTCTTCGGCGGGCCCTGCATCAAGACCTACATCAACGACGCCGCCCCCCTCGCGGCGGCCGACGTGCCCCAGTCCACGTTCGACGCCGTCGTCGCCCAGGAGCAGACCCGCCAGGACAAGCTCATCAAGAACGCCGGCAACGAGAACCCCTACCTGCTCTGGCAGGAAATGGGCAAGACGATGACCGAGACCGCCACCGTCGTCCGCTACAACGACAAGCTCGACGCCGCCATCGCGCAGTGCGACCAGTGGAAGCAGCGCTACACCAAGGTCAAGCTCAGCGACACGGGCATGTGGACGAACCAGAACCTCTCGTTCACCCGGGCGCTGCGCGACATGATCAGCCAGGCCGAGGCGATCCTCAAAGCCGCCCGGATGCGCGACGAGAGCCGCGGCGCCCACTACAAGCCCGACTTCCCCGAGCGCGACGACGCGGCCTACCTCAAGACCACCATCGCCACCTACGACGCCGCCACCGACTCAGCACGCATCACGCTCGAGCCGGTCGATATCAGCCTGGTGCCCCCGCGTGCGCGGACCTATGGCAAGAAAGACGCCAAGCCCGCCGCCGCGCCGGTGGAAAAGGTCCCCGCCCAGCCTGCCGCCGCGGGCGTGTGAGCCCGGGGTGGTGACAAGTCGCCCGCAGGTAGACGGCTCGCTCGGTAGACGGATCGCCCGGGCAGAGAAACATTTGCCCGGCCACACGTTGCCCGGCCAGACGTTGCCCGGGCCGACCTTGCCCGGGCCGACCTTGCCCGGGCCGACCGCTTGCCCGGCCGACCGCTCGGATGGATCACTGGCGCGTGGCAGTCCGTTCGCGACGATCGGACAAGTTGCCCCGGCTCTCAGAGCGTGGCAGTGCGCCTCTGCCTACCGCCCCCAATCCGCCGTGCCCATGGCTCGGGCTTTGCGTTGTGCCGGGGCATGGACACCTCACTTGAACCGCGGAAGAGTCTGCCGTCGATCATTGCGATCTGTGCCGCCATCGGGAGTTTCTTTGTGGCGGCGGGCTGGGCCGTGTTGCTGTGCGTCGTGGCGGTGCTGCTGGGCGTGGTCGGTTTCGTGCTTGCCGCTTCGCCCAAGATCGCAGGCGGCATCCTCAGCCTCGCCGCGATGGCGATCGGCGCGCTGGGCTTTATCATCGCCCTGATCCGCGTGGTGGCATGACCCACGCGAATGCCGTCACCCGCCGCGCCACCATGCCCTTGGCGGCATGAGCGTCGCGGCATTGTTGGCATGATGACGCCGTTACCGAGGTAACGCCGTTTGCCATGTAACGCCGTCAGCCACATCGCACCGTCACCCCGACGACGCCCCCGACTTGGAGGCCCCCACTCGGCGGCTCGCCTCACTTGGTGCCACGCCCCAGTCGGGTGCCCCCTCGCCTCAGCGGCCTTCACTCCAGAAAGCTGGCGTCGCCATAGCTGAAGAAGCGGTAGCGGTGCGCGATGGCGTGCGCATAGATCCGGCGCTGCGCGTCGAGCCCGACCAGCGCCGCGATCATGGCGATGAGCGTGCTGCGCGGCAGGTGGAAGTTGGTGATCAGCGCATCGACATGCTTCCAGCTGTAGGGCGGATAGATGAAGATCCGCGTCTCGGCCGACCCGGCCACAAACGGCGTCGCCGACGACCACGCCGGCAGGCTCTCCAACACCCGCGCCGAGGTCGTGCCCACCGCGATGATCCGCCGGCCTTCGAGGCGGGCGCGGTTGAGCTGACCCGCGGCCGTCTGGCTGAGGAAGTAGTGCTCGCCGTGCATGTCGTGGGCGGACAGCTCGTCCGCGGTGACCGGCTTAAACGTGCCCAGCCCCACATGCAGCGTGACAAACGCCTGTTCGATTCCCCGGGCCGCGAGGTCGTCGAGCAGGGCCGTGGTGAAGTGCAGGCCCGCGGTCGGCGCCGCAACCGAGCCCTGCCGGCTCGCATAGACAGTCTGGTAGCGGTCGCGGTCGTCGTCGTCACGCTCGTCGGCGTCTTTGCCGCGCTTGATGTAGGGCGGCAGCGGCATCCGCCCGATTCGCGACAACACCTGCGTCGCGGGCTCCGCGGTATCGATCGCAAGCGTCCAGTGGCCGGCCTCGCCCCGGACGCTCACCCGGGCGCGCAGCGCTGCGCCGTCAACCTCGAGCGTGTCACCCGCCTTGAGCGGACCGGCGTTCTTCAGCAGCACAGACCACACGCCGGCCGACGGCTCGCCCAGCCACAGTGCCTCGACCCGCCCGCCGGTCGGCTTGCGCAGGTAGAACCGGGCCGGGACAACCTTCGAGTCATTGAACACGAGCAGGTCGCCCGGGCGGAGCAGCGCCGGCAGGTCGGCGAAGCGCCGGTCGGTCAGCGCCTGGTCGCCCCGGCGGAAATGCAGCAGCCGCGACTCGCCCCGCCGGGCGGGCGGTTCCTGGGCGATCAGGTCGGGGGGAAGGTCGAAATCCAGCTCATCAGCGCGCATCGCGCGGCATGATAGCCGTGAAGCCCCCACGCCGCGTGTTGCTCGCACGCAACACCGAATTGTTGTTTTCACGCATCATCCGAGCCCGGCCGGCACAGGACGGCCAAACCGGCAAAACGGGCTTTCGCCCTGATTTTACCGGTGATTTTGGATGTTTTGGGGTGGCGTAGATCACTCCGTTGGGGTGTGGCACATGCAGTTTGCTTAGGGCAGGGCGCGTTGAGCACCCTGGCCGCCACAGCATCGCTGCTTGTTGCCGCCGCCGACCTGTCGGCGGTGCGGGGGATCGTCGGCGCGATTCGAGCAAACGAGGCGGCTGACCCGACCAACCGGCTGGTTCGCCCGGCCGCCGAGGTCGACATCCGCTCGCGGCCCGTCCATGAGCCGCAGCCGCGGATCGAGCCGCGTCGGGTGATCGAGCCGACGCCCCGGATCGAGCCGCGCCAGGTGCATCACCCCGAGCCCCGGCTCGAGGCGACGGCCGCGAACCAATACGGCCCGCCCGTCAATCCGGAACATTATGTGCCACGTAAAGAGGCGGTGCTTCCGCCGCCGTGGCGGATGAAGCTCGAGGAGACCGCGCCGATCGAGGTTCCGAAAGTCAAGCCGGTGATCCAGCCGCCCGATATTGTTCGCAAGGGCATGCTGATTGACACGTTCATGTGAAGAGGTCGCGACGCAAGGCGTATTGGGAGCGCTGCGAGGGCTTCACGTAACGACGGTTATCGCCACTGAACGCTTGCCTTATCGGACGCCAGCCGATCGGTCGTCGGCAGACCGCCGTGTCGCCCGCTCGTCACACGTCCGCATGTCAGGTCGCCATCGGTCGATCAGCCACTTACCGCCCGCCGGAGGGTGTCATGCTGCTGCCGCAGCAAGTTGAAGATCTCGTGTGCCTGCTCTCGTCACTCGACCGCGCGACGCTGGTCGAGGTGCTTCGGACCCAGCCGGCCCCGTTCGCGGTCGATTTCTCCGAAGAGTTCCTCCGTGACATCTCGCTCGATCGGCTCCGCCATTACGTGCTGGCGCTGTGCCTCCACACCCAGCAGATGCCGCTGCTGGCGGCCGAGGCGGCCTAGCTTTCGCGGTGTGTGATCGATGCATCGCACACGCCGCGATCGACCCGCACGTGGGGCGCCTTCAGTCCTTCTGAAGCACGGCTGATCCGTCCATCGCGGCACGCCTGTTGCGTTGCTCACGGCGAACGCAAGCGAAAGGACACGTCATGAACAAGTCGTATCTCCTGCTGCCGAGCCTGGTGCTCGGGACGGCCCTGGTGGGCTGTGCGCCTGAGCGACATGAAGCGATTCCGCCGACCGCGATGCTGGCGGTGGAAGGGACCCGCTCGGTCACGTTCACCGCGCCGTCGGCCGGCACGGTGTATGTCTACAACGCCACCAACGGCCGCATGCTCTACAACGCCAGGGTGTCGTCGCGGGATGTGGTCGTCGTCGATCCCGACGCCGACAAGATCATGCTCAACGGCCGACCCGCCTACGAGGGCATCCTCGACCGCGGCAATGAATTCAAAGTCTTCTTCGACGACACCGAGCGCGACGAGTCCCGCTCGCGGACAACCGTCGAACGCACGACGACCGTCGAACGCGAGTAGCGGCAACACCGGGGCATTGAGCGGCATCGAGCGGCACCGCCGCGGCATCGCCCGGCCGCGCCGCCTGTCGGTGCCGCCGACCCGGTGCCACCGAGCCAGCGCCGTGGACCTGGCACCGCCGCCCCCGTGCCGCCGCCCCCGTGCCGTCGCCCCCGCGCCGTCTACTTGGGGTCATGGCGCCCCGGGCGGGCCGATTGAATCGAGACCCTCTCCCTGCTGTCACGCCGACGGGGCGACATGACGTTGCCCCCCGGCGTGACTTTCTTCTGCGCGGGCTCTACGCTCGCCGCTATGAGCCTTGAGAGCGATCTGCAGTATGTAATCAGCCTCGCCGTCGATGCGGGGCGTGTGGCCGGACAGTTTTTCGGCCAGGTCGAGCGTCAGACCAAGACGCACGTGGCGGCGTCGAGCGAAGCGGTCACCGAGGCCGACCGTGCGACACAGCGGTTCATTGTGTCGGGGTTGCGTCGGCGGTTTCCCGACGACGGCATCATCGGCGAAGAAAACGACACCGGCTCCGACATCACGATGGAGTGCCCCAATCCGATGGGGCGCGTCTGGGTGATCGACCCGATCGACGGGACCAACAACTTCATCGCCGGATTCCCGGCCTTTGCGGTGTGCATCGGCCTTCTTGACCAGGGCAACCCTGTGCTGGGCGTGGTGTATGACGTCAGCCGCGAGATCATTTATTCGTCGGCCAAGGGGCACGGCGCCAGCCTCAACGGCAAGCGCATTCGCTGCCCGTTGACCCCGATGGGCGACAGCAGCGTGCTGATGCTGACCAGCAACCTGATCGACACCGCCAGCCGCCTGCCGGCGTGGGCGGTGCGGATGCTCGGGCAGACCAACTGGAAAGTCAGGGTCATCGGCAGCGCCGCCCTCGAAGCCTGCACCGTGGCCTCGGGCGTCGCCCATGGCGCCATCACCGTCAACGGCAAACTGTGGGATGTGGCCGCCCCCGCGGCCATCGTGCTCGAAGCGGGCGGCGTCGTCACCGACCTGTCTGGCAAGCCGATCTTCCCCTACCCGCTCGAAAACTACCGGGGTGCCAAGGTCCCCTTCATCGCGGCCGGCAAGGCCGCCCACCGGGGCGTGCTCGACGAAATCGTCAGGCATCCCTGAGTGTTTGGGGAACCCCTCAGTGATGCGGGCACACCTGCGTGATGCGGGCACACCGAAGTGTTTCGGGCACTCCTGCGGGTTCGATTTGTCTCTGCAAAGTTGTGCGGCACTGCTGTCCTGGGGTGAGCAGTTTGCCCACCTTGCCGGGTGGCTGACGCGTGAGCCGGTCTGAATGGTTGAGCCACGCCGAAGGATTCATATCTTAACTGAGTCTTAGCGCTGCCCAAGCGCCGTTGGGCGACGAGGAGCAACCATATGGCGACACCCCGCGAGGGGCGACGGCTCAGGGTGTCTTCATGGGTGAGTTGTATCGGGTGTTTGGGAAAGACATGGTCAGCGACACAGTCCTGCTCCAGCGATACTCTGATTGTCGAGACGCATCGGCGTTTGCCGAACTTTGCGCTCGATACCGGGGCATGGTCTTTTCCGTCGCCCGGCGGATCACCGGCAATCACCACGACGCCGAAGACGTGACGCAGGCCTGTTTCGCGGATCTGGCGAATCAGGCCGACCGCGTCGAGACGTCGCTGGGCGGGTGGCTGCATGGCGCGGCCACGCGCAAGAGCCTGCATGTCGTCCGCGAGCAGGCGACCCGCCGCAAACACGAAGACCAGTTTAAGAACGACGCGCCGCCGCCGGTCGAGATGCCGGGCGAGGGCTCGTGGATGGCGGTCGGCCCGCGGGTCGACGAGGCGCTGGATCAACTGCCCGACAAATTGCGCGAGCCGCTGATCGCCCACTTTCTCAACGGCGTGAGCCAGCGCGAGATCGCGCGGCAGATGGGGGTGAGCCGGTCGGTCGTGGCGCGAATCATCGACATGGGGGTGTATGAGCTGCGCCGAAAGCTGGCCAAGGGCGGGGTGGTGGTCGGTTCGGTGGCGGCGCTGATGGTGATGCTGTCGAACAACACGGCCGAGGCGGTTCCGGCGACGCTCTCTGCGGGCCTGGGAAAGCTCGCTCTGGCCGGGTTCGGCAATGGGGGCGGCGCGTCGATGGGGCTGATCAGGCCCGACCGGCTGACGCTGATCGACAAACTGTGGATGGGCGCGGGCAACGCGCTGGCCGCCGGCGGCGTCGGCGGCACGGTTGCCGGCACCGGCCCGGTGGCGGCATGGGCCGCGTCGATCATCGCGCTGCTGAGCGTCTGCTTCTCGGCGCTGGCGATGACCTGGGCCGTCTTCCCGTCGACCCAGCCCGCTGCCGGCAGCCCCTACGACACCATCAAGGCCTCCTACTCGCCATACCTCTCCAGCGAAGACCCGCTGGCGTTTCCGATGAAGGTGCGGTCGCTCTCGCACAGCTCGTATGCGTTCTGGCGGGGCACCAAAGACCTGTTCTACCAGTGGGCCCGCGAACACAAGCCGCAGTGGCTGGCCGACCAGGGCGCCTACGTGCTCAGCCACGGCGATCTGCACGTCGGCAACGTTGGCACGTATGTGATCGACGACCGCGGCGGGCTGGCGCTGGGCATGGTCGACTTCGACGACGTGAGCCGCCTGCCCGTGCAACTCGAACTGCTGCAGGGCCTGGTCACCATGCGGCTGGCGGCCCGGCAGCAGGGCTTTGTCCTCTCGCCGGCCGACGTGGCGAAGATGGATGCGGCGATGTTTGATGCCTACGCCTTGGCTGTGAAGTCGGACAAGTCGCCGGCGGAACTCGCCGGTAGTTTTGGTCCCGTCGCGAAGATGCTGTCGCGGTCGAGGGACCGTCGATACGCCACGGAACTGGCGGAGTATGTCGATCCGCAGACCGGGCGGTTTGTCGGCTCCATCATGAAAAAACAAGGGCGGCTCAAGGAACTGCTCGTGCCTGCGGGCCTGACACACCGACAGGTGGCGGTCGCGCTGGCCGAGGCGGTGACTCGATCGCCTGCGCTGCGTGACATTGTCGGTGCCGCGACGGTGCCGGAGATCGAAGAGTCGATAGTAGATGTCGTACGCCGGACACGCATGGACTCATCGGGCAGTCAGGGTCAGTCGAAGTTGTTGGTGCTGATAGGGAACAAAGGCACGGCCGGCGGCCAGACCATCATCTACCTCAAGCAGCAGATCCCGCCCGCGGTGGAGCGGGTCGGTCTGACGGCGGCAGACCCGCGCGAGCCCGGGCGTCGCGTGGCCGAGTCGATGTCGGCCATGCTCGAACCCGACCCGTATTACAACACATGGACGACACTCGACGGGCTGTCGTATTGGGTGACGCTCAAGGAACCCTGGTCTGACGAGCTCGACGCGGAAGAAGCAGGATCGGTGTTGGACTTGCAGCGTTACGCTCGGATCTGGGGCTATGCCGCAGGGGCGACGCACCGGGGCGATGCCGCCGTTGGGAAGCGGTTGACACCTGAACTGTTCGACGAGGTGAGCCGGGCGACTGACGCATACCTCGTAGAGCTTGAAAATCAGTATCGCGGGTTTGTCAGCGACGCCCGGGCGTCGGCCGACTCGGCGAAAGCGGAGCAGGCCATCGCCAAAATGACCACCGAAATGACGGCCATTCCCGCATCGAGCGATGCAAGTCAGCCGTAGCGGACGGCGACTAATGACCGGCGTACGGGAGCCGGTTGTCGGAAAGGCATGCGGACCGACTACGGGTGGGCGATACGAAGGCGGCTGCAAAGTCCGCCGGCACGCGGTCGGTGGATGCTGAGAAGGCATGAAAACGAGCAGGAGTGCTTCAAGTGATGACACGACGGCAACACAACCGCCCGGCGCAGACGTTGTTTTCGCATCGCGGCTTCACTCTGGTGGAGTTGCTGGTCGTAATTGGGATCATCGCGATTCTGGTCGGCATTCTTCTTCCGGCGCTGAATCGGGCGCGTGCGGCGGCTAACGAAGCCAAGTGCATGAGCAATATGCGGCAATGGGGCAGCGCGCTGCTGATGTACGCCAATCAGTATCGCGGCTTCCTGCCCAGAGACGGCGACGATGGTGTACAGGCAGTGCCGGTCGGGCGATGGGACGATGAGGGGCTTTGGTTCAATGCCGTTCCGCCGCTCACGGGCGCCAAGTCGTATTGGCAGCAGATTCAAGACGATCGAGCGGGAAAGACAAGGCTGCCTTCGTCCGGGGACGCCAGCTTATTCATCTGCCCATCGGCGGACCCGGCAGTGGGAACGCCGAACGAAATGAAGATGTCGCCCCCTGCGGCCGTAGATGGCTACTTTATGATTTGGGCATATGATCCAAGCAACTTGACCTCATCTGTGCCGCAAAAGACCTACATCTGTTATGTAATGAACTCCAAGCTTAACGAGAACTATGCGAGCCGGTACCAAGTAACTTTGGACGAGCCTGAAATCCATATCCCGTTGTCGAGAATCAAGCCCGCGGTGGAGGTTCCGCTCCTGGTGGAGAAGAGAATGACAGCAGGAGAGGTGTTGACAGCTCGCCCAACTGTAGATGTTGACGCAGATTATCTCAGCGGCCTTTCCCGACAAAAGACCGTGGCACGGCTGAAAAGCGACTGGCAACGTACGGCGGCGAGGCATCGCGGCGGGGGCTATATCCTTTTTGCTGACGGGCATGCCGCCCATTACATGTTGACAGATGTTGTTAAGGACCGCGGTGACGTTTACGGAGAAAACTTCGATTGGCCGGGGCACATTCGATGGAGTCCTTTCCTCGATAAGTACAGGTGATATCTAATGCGCCGCTTCGTCAAAGGCGGCACGATTTCAAGGAGAGATGAGAATGCGGTATTCGAAACTTACTGCCTTGGCGACGCTGTTGGCAGCGGTGTCGCCGGCGCTTGCCGGCAATCCGGAAGGGCTTTACATCAACGAGGTGTTCTTCGATTCGCCGGGCGGCGACCGGCCTAACGAGTACGTTGAACTGCGAGGACCGGCGAACTTTTCATTGAATAATTACTACCTGATCGTTCTTGAGAACGAAACAACGACAGGCGCCGGCGGCGACATCGACAACATCTTCGACCTCAGCGGCCGCTCGATCGGCGCCAACGGCTTTGCCGTCTGGGCGCAAAACGGGTCAAGTCATCCGACTGTGGGCGGGCGCACTGCGGCACAGCCGGGAGGTGTTCAGGCGGGGGCTACCTATTACCGCAACTCCGTCGGGTTCGCTTTCGGTTCTGGCGGCACAAGCTCGATCGGGCACAATAACCTTGGCGGAAACGCCGGCGAGATCGAGAATGGCGGCTTCTCGATGTTCCTCGTCCATGTGCCCGGCGGGCTGGGCGATACCGCCGACTGGCTGGGCGCCGACATGGACGCGGGCGACAACGGGCTGGATTCGACGCCCGATTTTTCGTCGAGCGATCCGCAGTATCTCAACCCGGACAGGACATGGCGCATCCTCGACAGCATCGGTCAGGCCGAGCCGGGTGAGACAGACGCGACGTCGCGTCTGTACGCCGCGATGAACTACAGCAGCTTCAATTTCACCAAGATCGAAGCCGGCGCGGTCAACGTCAACACGCCGATCGAGCCCGAGCACCTGCTGCGCTGGGGCAACTCGACCGGTTCGACCGGCGACGACTGGGCGCTGGTCAACGTCACCGACAACTCGCTGTCGGGATACACCGCCGCTAACCGCTGGACGTTCGGCTACCGCGTGTCGGGCGCCCATGCGACCAAGACGGCGCCCGAGCTGCGTGTGGGCGGCCGGGCGGATGAGTTGCCCTATGGCTTCCCGATCCAGACGACGCTGGGCGCAGCCAACTACGGCATCATCGGCGACGCAAACTTCGACCTGGCGGTCGGCTTCGACGACCTGGGCGTGCTGCTGGGCAACTACGAGAGCATCGTCAATGCCACGTGGGCCGACGGCGATTTCGATTTCGACGGCGACGTCGACTTCGACGACCTGGGCAACCTGCTGGGCAACTACGGTGCGAACTTCGGCGACGGCTTTGCGCCTTCGGGCCCGGTGCCGCTGGGCGCGCTGGATTTCGGTTCGCTCGACCTGGGCAACCTCGATGCCGCCGCGATCGACCTGCTCACGCAGCACGGCTTTGTCACCGCGGCCGTTCCCGAGCCGGGCGCGCTGGCGCTGGTGGCGGGCGCGGGCCTGATGGGGCTGCGTCGTCGCCGGGCTTGAAGTGACGAGACAGCGCCCGACCCGGGTCTTGGAGGGGCCGGGGGCGGGCGTCTGCGGCGGCCGCGCTTCGCGGGGCGATGTGCTCGTCAAAACGAGCCACACCCGCGGAGCGCGGCTCAGCCGCACCTGTGTTGGAGGACACAGTTCTGAGGCAGTCTGGCCGGGGCCGCGTGGTCCGGGCTGTCCTGCCGGAGGTTTTGTTAATGCCCCTCGGATGGGGGGCGGGAGTAGAGAAAATGCGCAAGTTTGCTCTTCTGGCGGCGATTGCCGCGTCGGCCGTGGCTGCCAAGGCTCAGGCCGGGATCTTCATCACCGAGTGGATGTACAGCGGCGATGAGTTCATCGAGTTCACCAACACCGGCCCGGCCGCGGTCAACCTGGCCACCTACAGCTTCGATGACGACAGCCGCACGCCGGGCGTCGTTTCGCTCGCTTCGCTGGGCACCCTCGCCCCCGGCGAGAGCGCGCTGATCACCGAAACCGATGCCGCCACGTTCCGCACCACCTGGGGTCTGTCGGCGTCGGTCAAGATCCTCGGCGGCAACACCACCAACCTCGGCCGCAACGACGAGATCAACATCTACGACGGCGCGACCCTGGTTGACCGCCTGACCTACGGCGATCAGAGCTTCGCCGGCACCATCCGCACCCAGAACATCTCGGGCAACGTTCCGTTCTCGGCTCTGGGCGCCAACACGATCGGCTCCGCCGTGCTGTCGGTCGATGGTGACATCTACGGTTCGTACACCGTGTTTGGCGCGTTCACCGCCAACCCGGGCTCGTATGCTCCGGTCGTCCCCGAGCCGGCCGCGGCCGGTCTGGCGGGCGTCGCCGGTCTGGGCCTGCTGGCTCGGCGTCGTCGCGCCTAAGGCGGTGTCGGGTGGTTTGATCGGATAATCCGGTCGAATCGGTCGACGTGAATATGACAGTCGGGCGGTCTGCCTTTCGCGGCAGACCGCTCTTTTTTTTCATTAAGCGGCGTGCCTCACTGACCGCGCCCGGGCCGATGGCGCCGGCACCGGGCCGCGGTGCGGCGGGCGGGCTGGGGTTAACTGATTGACGGATATCGATTTGTATAGCGGTGGCAGTCGGGGTTGCCGGCGGATTATTGGCCCGTTGCGAACTACGACAGCCAGTGGACGGGACGTAAAACTGGTGACATGGTGTAGCGTGTGACGCAGGACGGCCGACGTGACCAGAACGTCGATCCGTGGGAGCGCTTGGGGCGTATGGTGTTTGTCGGTGGAGGATCGCCGGCAGACTGACTCGAAAGGCACTGCATGCTCAAGCGGACGTCCCTGCGGGGCCGGTCATGGTCGGGGTCTCATCAGCGTTTGGTGTCGGGCGTCGTGCTGCGCGGCGCCGTGGTCGGGGTGCTGGCCGCGACATCGGGCCTGGCCCTCGGCGGCACGCGTCGCGACGACGTGCCCGATTCTCAATATCTCGCGCTGGGTAATGATCCGCGTTATGCCTCGGTGGGCAAGCTGCTCTGGAGCGAAGACGCAGCGGGAGCTTCATCGGCTCGGGGACGCTGATCGGCAATGAATGGGTGCTCACTGCCGCCCACTGTGCCGACGGCAACATCACCAGCCAGACGTTCACCATCAACGGCGTTGTCCGGACGGTCGATGCGCGGATCGTCCACCCCAGCTGGACGACCGACCTGAAGACCGGCTACGACATCGCCCTTCTTCACCTGGCGACCTACGAAAACAGCGTGACGCCGGCCGTGCTCAACACCGCCACCACCGAGGTGGGGCTGGTGGGAACGCATGTCGGCTTCGGCGCCAGCGGCACCGGCACGACCGGCGCCACCGGGGCGACGGGCACGAAACGGGCCGGCACCAACCGCATCGACGGCACGGGCGATCTGATCGCCTTCAACCCCACTCGGCTGCTGGTTGACGATTTCGATTCGCCCACCGACTTTGGCGAGAGCGTCTTCGGGCCTTCGACGCCGACCGACATGGAATACATGATCGCCGGCGGCGACAGCGGCGGCGGGCTGTTCGCGGAGGTGGGCGGGCAGAATGTGCTGGTGGGGGTGCATTCGTTCATCGCCTCGTATGACGGCGCCACCGACGCGAGCTATGGCGACGTCTCGGGCTCGACGCGGGTCAGCCAGTTCATCACCTGGATCAACACGCAGCGGAACAACTTCGTCTACGCGCGGACGTGGAAGACCGCGGCCAACGGCAACTGGAGCACCGCGGCCAACTGGAATGAAGGCGTCACACCCACCGAGACGCGCGACGCGTCGTTTGCGCTCAGCGGCACCTACACCGTCTCGCTGAACAACACCGCCACCGCGCGTGACCTGCTGCAGACCGTCGGCTCGGTCACGTTCAATCTCAACAACCGCACGCTCACGCTTTCGCGCAACATGACCGTGGGCGGGGCCACCTCGGTTCCGCTGAGCACGATCATCGCCAGCAACGGCACGCTGACCGTCCCGGGCACGCTCACCGTCGGCTCGACCGGCTCGGGCGGCACGACGATGACGATCGGCACCGGATCGACCGTCAACCTCAATGGCGAAGCCCGCATCGGCAACAACGTCAACAGCCCGGTGACGATGATCGTCGACCGCTCCAACACACGGTTCAACTATGGCGGCGCGTCGGAGCTGGTCATCGGCTTTGCCGGCCCGGCGACACTGACCGTGAGCTCGTCGGCCACGTGGAACCACACCGCCGCCTCGAGCCTGATCATCGGCAAGTCGTTCAACGCCAGCGCGACCGTCAATGCGGGGGTCGTCAATGTCACACAGGGCGCCGTGGTGGTCGGGCAGCGGACGACGGGGTCGATGAACATCACCAGCGGCGGGTCGGTCAACAGCCTGAGCGGCGCGGTCGGCCACGACACCTCCGTCTCGCCTGTCGCGGGCGGTAACGGCACGGTCACTCTCACGGGGCTGGGGTCGCAGTGGCTCATCACCAACCGGCTCGACATCGGCGGCACCGGCACCGGTGTCGTCAGCGTCGGCAGCGGCGCGACGCTGCACGTCAACGGCACGCTGTCGGTCAACAACGCATCGAGCTCGCTGACCGTCCTGGCCGGTGGCAATGCCAGCGCCGCGACATTCAGCAGCGCCGCGGCCACGACCATCAGCGGCAACGCCGACTTCGGCCTCATCAGCAGCACCGCAGGGTTGACCGTCGGCTCGGGCGGCACCGTGTCGGCCGGCCGAATCGATGTGGCGTCGCTGAACCTGACCGGCGCGCTGACCATCACCGGCACGACCGCGAGCACGGTGGATTCGCTGACCGTCAACCCGGGCGGCCGGCTTGACCTGGGGCTGGGCTCGCTGGTGATCGACTATGCCGCGGGCAACTCGCCCGAAGCGGCGATCGCGGCGCTGGTTCAACAGGGCCTCGGGGGTGTCTCGGGCATTTTCAGCTCTGACGAAACCGCGACGGGGTGGCTGCTGGGCTATGCCGAGGCGTCTGAGGTGATCGACTTCGGCGGCGCCTCGACCTCGGTGTGGCGCGGGCAGAGCGTCGACGCGACCAGCGTCGTGCTGGGGCTCACGCTTCCGGGCGACGCCAACTTCGACGAGACGGTCGACTTCGTCGATCTGGGCATCGTGCTGGGCAACTATGACCTGCCGGGCGACTGGTTCTCCGGCGACTTCAACCACACGGGCATGGTCGATTTCGATGACCTGGGCCTGCTGCTGGGCGCGTATGGGCAGACCATCGGCGCCGCGGATGTCCCGCTGCTGGCGGCGGTGCTCAGCACGGAAGAACTCATGACCCTCGACGCGATGGGCTACGTCTCGGTGCCCGAGCCCGGGACGCTGGGCGTGGTCATGGGCGGTGCGGTGATGATGCTGCGGCGTCGCCGGCCTGTGCATGGCGACGCCGTGTGAATCGCGACACCGTGTGAATCGCGACACCGTGTGAGTCACGACACCGTGTGATTCACGACAGGCCGGGTGAATCGCGCCGCTGTGCGAATCGCCGGGCCCGGCAAGCGCTCGCTTTGCCATCCGCTCCATATCGCGCTGTATCGCGGGCGCCTCGGCCTGGCCGGGGGCAGGGCGTCATTGGCCGAGCATGCCGGGCGGCAGGCCCATATCGCCGGCCATCTTGCTCGCCTCGGCGCGCATGGATTCGGCGGCCTTCACCTGGGCCGCGTTGACCGCGGCGACGATCAGGTCTTCCAGCACTTCGGTATCGTTCGGATCGACCCGGGTCTTGTCGATCCGCACGCGGATCAACTCGAGCTGGCCGTTGACGACGGCGCTGACCATGCCGCCGCCGGCGTCGGCGCTGAACTGCCTGCGGGCCATTTCCTCCCTGGCCTGCTGCATCTTCTCCTGCATCTCCCGAGCCTTGGCGAGTAGGGCGGGCATGTTTCCGAGGTTTTTCAGGGCATCAAACATAATTGTGGTGGTGAGGGGTCAGTGGGGGTCGGGCGTCGATCGTCGCGGGCGTCATGTCGATCAGTCGGAGTCGGCGGCTGACGCCGGCGCGTCGAGCGGCGGGCGAACGGTCATGTGAGTTCCT
>CAZBOE010000110.1:0-7070 GCA_964493365.1 uncultured Tepidisphaeraceae bacterium
CCCAGGTCGTCAAAGTCGACGTCGCCGTCGCCGTCGGCGTCGCCTTCGACGAACGCCACCGCTTCAACGACCGCGATCTGGTTGAGCGAGTTGTAGTTGTAGTCAATCTCGTATCCCTCGGGCAGACCTGTGATCGAGAGGAACTCGCTGCCGACCAGCGTGCCATAGCTGGCAAAGACGTGGGCCCCGCCGGTGAGACCGCCGTCGATGCTGAAGCTGACCGTGGCGGCGGAGATATCCAGCGCGCCGGTGACGTTGAGCAGGTCGTTGGTGCTGGGGTCGCCGTTGACGATGTCGATCGCCAGTGTGCCATCGAGATCGACCGAGCCTGCGGTGAAGCTGCCGACGCTGGCGCCGGGCGAGAGCGTTCCGCCGGTGGCGACCGACACGGCGCCGGCCACCGAGCCGTTGCCGCCGAGGATGGCACCGGAGGCAACCGTGACGTCGCCCGCGCCGATGTTGACGCCGTCGATCTGCAGGATGCCCGCCGAGACGGCGGTGACGCCGGTGTAGGTGTTGGTGCCCGAGAGCACCCACTTGCCGTCACCGATCTTGCTGAGGCCGAGCTTCGCGCCGGCGGCCGAGTCGCCCAGGGCCACTGACAGCGTGTTGTCGTCGCCGTTCGAGCCGGCGAGCGTCAGAACACGGTCCGCCGTGCCGACGGTCAGGGCGTTGACGCCGACGGTCGAGGTCGCGGGCTGGCTGAGCGTGAAGCTGCCGATGGTCCGATCGATGGCGGCAACGGTCGTGCCTGCCGGGATGCCGTCGCCTGCGACGCTCATGCCGACCACCAGGTCGTCAACGAACGTGATCGAGACGGTCGTGCTGCCGGCGGTCGTCCCGCCATTGCGGACGAGCGGATCGCCGGTCACGGCCGCACCGGTGTTGGAGAAGACCAGCGGCCCGGTGCCGGAGGCGTCGAGGGTTCCGCCGGTGGCGCCGATCGAGAACAGGCGATCGGTCGAGGTCGCGGCACCCGTGTACCGCAGTGTGCCGCCGTTGAGCGAAAGGTTGTCGGCGATGTTCGTCGATGCGCCGATGTTGCTGGCGACGCCGCCGTTAGCCAGCGACGAAACCGACAGCACGCCGCCCGCCACGGAGGTGAAGCCCGTGTAGAGGTTGGCGCCCGAGAGGATCTGGGTGGTGTCGCCGCGCTTGGTCACGGCCACCGACGAGAGCTGACCGACCGTGCCGGGGAAGGTGACCGAGTCGTTGTTGCGGATGATGCCCGAGAACTCGGACGTCGTCGTCTTGGTTCCGCCGTTGATGAACAGGTTGGCGGCCAGTTCGCCGGCGTTGGTGTTGTCGTTGTTGAGCACCGTTCCCGCGCCGCTGAGGGAGGCGACGGTGACGTTTCGGCTGGCGGTGTTTTCGCTCAGGCTCAGGTATCCGCCCGATTCGACCGTGACCGACGGGGGCTGCGAGTTGGCGGCGAAGCCCCACATGAAGCTGCTGCCCAGGCTGGTGTAGACGCGGTCGCCGATGATGATCCCGGCGTTGTCCGCGAAGTTGATGGAGTTGACGCCCCCCGAGAAGGAAACGCCCGAGAGGCTGCCGGCCGGTGCGGTCGAGACGAATCGCAGCGAGCCGTTGCTGATCGAGATGTTGTTCAGCCCGATCTCGGTCGGGGGCGTGATGCGCAGGGCGTCGTTGCCGCCGCCGGTGCTGGCGTTGGCGGCGGGAGTCGAGCGCGTGAGCGTGATCGTTCGCGTGCCGCCTGTGAGATCGATGTTGCCGGTGAAGACGGTGCGGCTGGTGCTGCCGAAGGTAAAGTCGCCGCCCAGAGTGATGCTGGGGTTGACGATCGGCTTGTTGTTGGTGGTGATGTTGCCGCCGTTGATGGTCAGCGGACCGGTGCCCAGCGCGCTGCTGGTCAACGCGCCGCCCGAGCCGGCGTGAGCGACGGCGGCCGAGCCGATGGTCAGATTGACGCCCGGCTGGATGGTCAGCCCGCCGCTGAAGGTGCTGGCGCCGCTCGAGAGGGTGAGCGATCCGAGCGGCGTGGCGCTGAAGGAGCTGGCGTTGACCGTGAGCTTGCCCGTCCCCGAGATGACGCTGGAGGTCAGGATGCTGGCGGCCGAGCCCTGGCCGAGCAGCCAGGTCTGATCTGCCGACAGCGACAATGCCGGGTTGAGCGTGATGCCGCGGTTGGTGTTGGCGTTGTTGTTGAGATTGATGCCGTCGGCTCCGAGGGTGAGCACGGCGCCGCCCGGATCGGTGATGGTGACACCGGGGCTGGGCGTGCCGGAGCTGATGAAGATTCCGCCCCAGGCGACCGAGCCGCCCAGGCTCTGGCTGCCGGCGAGCGAACTGCTGTTCCAGGTCGCGATATCGCCCGTGCCCGGCTGGTTGCCGCCCGTCCAGGCGGCGTTGGTGTTGAGATTGTTGACGGTGTTGTTGCGCGTGATCGACGCCGCATGGGCCGCACTTGCGCACACGGCGACAGCCGACACGGCTGCAACAAGAGCCGACGAGAGAACCTTGTTCCTTCGCATTCTTCCTCCGAGTTTTCTGGCGATGGGTCAGGCCGCGGCGCGGGCTGATCCTGCATCGCGGACATGACGTTTCCTACGGACGTGACGAATCTCCGAGTCGGCCCGCCCGGGCCGACCTGACTTCTGCAGGCTGTCCAGTGATCATCGACGGCAGCACCATGACGCGTCGCTGCGGTTCGTTGAGATGGCGCATGCGCCACAGCAGTGTTTCGACGGCCGCGCGACCCATGGCCTCGGGCTGGATATCGATGTTGGTGATGGCCGGGTCGAGCGTCGCGAGCCGGGGCGGGTCGTAGCTGCAGCAGACCATCTCCAGGTTTACCCCGACGCGGAGTCCTGCGTCGGCCAGCGCACGGTGACAGACGGCGATATGATCGTCGGGAAAGGGCAGAAAAATCCCGTCGGGGCGGTTGGGCGCGGCGAGAATGCGGTCAATTAGACTGAGCAACAGCGGCCGCCAGACGTCGGGCTTGAGGATGGAGACCTCGGGCTGGTCGAGGTGGACATACTCATCACACGCAAGACCCGCGCGGCGCGACCGCAGCGCGAACCAGTCTGACCGGGCCCGATAGCCGTAGTGGAGCCCGAAGGGGTTGACCACCGCCACTCGCCGGCATCCGCGGGCGGTGAAGTGCTGAACCGCGAGCTGCGCGACGGTGGCATTGTCTTCAAGAACATGATCGCCCCGCGCGGGCGCGTCTGCGTCGAGCAGCCACACGCAGGGCAGCTTGCCCAGCATCGGTATCAACTGATGGCGACCGTCGGTGCCGCGGATGATGACCGCATCGACCTGCCCGTCACGGATGCACGGCGGCACGGTGAACCCCTCGGCCAGCGGTGTGACGATCATGTTGAGCCCGCTGGCCCTGAGGACCTCGCCCGCGCCGTGCATGAAACGCCCGCTGAGCGCGGTGCGCAGCGCCCGGTTGTCGACATCCGGAAACAGCAGGGCGATGTTGCCGCTGGTGATGCCCGGCAGGCCCGACCGCCTCCGCCGCTGGCGCTTTTCCACGGGCGGTGGGACATACCCAACGCGCTTCATGGCGTCGCGCACCGCGGTGATCGCCTCGGGCGAAACGTTGCGGCTGTGGTTGATCACGCGCGAGACCGTCGCGACCGACACGCCAGCTTCTTTTGACACCAGATAAACAGACATGACGTGCTCCGCGCGGCAGCGGCGACGCTGCGGCAGTATTCATGCAACATACCACGCCTGCTCAACCTGTCAAAACAAAAAACATTGTTACATGTAATAAGGCTGACCCGCGTTTGCAGGTTTACTGCCCAAAAAACGGGGCAAACGACGCGAAGCCACCCCCAGATGCAAACTTTTGTCTTGTAACACAGTGATTGCCATGGCATAGTCATGAGCGACCGGTGGCTGTCCCCTTGCCGCATTCACATCTCGTCCCGGTTGAGGAGCAACTCGTATGTCCAAGTCGCAGCGGCCGGCGGCCAATGCGGTGGTCGAGCGTCTGGAAACGCGTCGATTGCTGTCGCTGACCACCTATCTCAAGCTCAATGAGGCGACCGGCACCACGGCCTTCGACGCCGCCGGGCTCTACGACGGATCGCTGGCCAATGGGCCGGTGTGGCAGTCGGCCGGCGGGCAGCGCGCCGGCGCGCTCCAGTTCGACGGGGTCAACGATTACGTCACCCTCGATCCCGCGGCCGGTTCGGCTTCCACGCTCTCGGTGGCCCTGTGGATCAAGGCCTCGACGCTGAAGTTCCAGGTGCCCATCGACAAGATGCCCGACAACGCCGGCGGCGCGGGCTGGAACATCAAGATGCGCACCGACGGCTCGATCTGGTTCCGCATCGGCAGCAACGGCGCCTTCACCGACATCAAGGCATCGGGCGCCTACAGCGTCGACAGCTGGGTGCACGTCGCTGCCACCTTCTCCGGCACGACCGGCCGGCTCTATATCAACGGCGTGCTTCGCGCCAGCTCATCCGCGGTGACACGGTCGGTGGCCGAAACATCGACGCCCCTGCGGCTCGGCCAACCCTCCGCGTCGGCCACGACCGAAGCCTTCGGCGGGTCGCTCGACGATGTCCGCATCTACGACCATGCCCTGAGCCAGTCGGAGGTGACGGCGCTATTCACCTCCAATTCACAGCTCACCACGCTCGTCGCCGCGCTGCCGTCATCGACCCAGCCGCAGGCGCTCAAGAAAGCCATGCTCAACTGGGCCCTGACCGATGCCAGCCTCTCCAGCACGTCGGGGCTGAGCGTCATCGCGAACGACACCTACGACGATGTTCGCACCCTGCTCTACCAGGACATCGGCAACGCCCAGCCCGCGCCGGCGAATCTGCTGCCGATGATCCCCGACTTCAGCACCAACCCGCTGGCGACCAGCGCCGTCACCAACCTCAACTCCCTGCGCAACTCCACCACGACCTACACCAAGAACAACGCCGACTTCACCGTGACCGTCAGCAACCAGGCGAGGGAAATGGCCTGGGGGCTCACTCACCCGCAAAGCCCGCTCAAGGGCGATTCGGTCCTGCTCACGGCGATGCTTCGCCGATTCCAGAAGACCTTCGAATCCAATCTGGGCGGCGTCTACGACGGCGACTTTGTCGTCGCCCCGTTCGCGGCCGAGATGTATCTGCTCTTCAAGACGGTCTACCCCGATCTGATCCTGCCGTCGCGCAAGATCCAGTGGGAGTCGGCCATCCAGCTCAACACCGACATGGTCGTCGGGTCGGTGTCGTCGCGCTTCAACGCGGGCATACCCGGGACGTCGTGGGTGAATGCCGAGGTGCGGTTCGTCAACGCCCTGCAATTCGGATACGAAGTGCTCGGCGACCCGCAATATGCGGACCTTGCACTCAAGGGCATCGACCTGATCTCCCATTCGCTGATGCCCGACGGCGGATTCCTCTACGACCAGATGCAGAACGAGGTCTACACCTACCACGGCGAAAACATCGTGGCGCTGGCGCGGTTCTGGCAGTTGACCGGCAACACGCTGGCGCGCGAGCTGGTGGAAGGGTCGTACTGGTATTACCCGCTGAGCGTCGAGCCCAACGGCACCGCCGAATACTCCAGCGCGTCGTCGTGGAAACACTACTGGAACCAGGTCTCGGGCAGCGAAGCCGCCTACATCGTTGCCGACCTGGCCGACAGCCCCGAAAACCTGCGCGTGGCGCAGTGGACGACGCCGTCGCCGTCGCTTTTTCTCAGCACGTTTTACCGGAGCGATCTGACCGCGTCGGCTTCGCCTGACGACTACTTCGTCTATGACCGCAACGTCATGGGCCCGCGCGGACGATTCGGAAACTTCTCCTTCGTCGGCACCGCCAGCCCCTACACCGGAGAGAACAGGGGCAAGAGCACGTTCGTCGGCGCGATGGTGACCGACTTTGCCGGCAGCAACAACGGCTGGCGGCTCAACGCGGCCCTCGATGCGGCCCAGAGCCGTGTCCGATTCGCACTAGGCGCCGACCAGAACACGACCGGCAACGACGTCTCCGGGCAGGTGCCTGTGGTCTATTACGACTCGGCCCAGCAGGAGAACAACGCCTACACCGTCACCCCGCGCTTCGCCGCGCTGAGCAGCAACCATCGGCTGGCGAAATACAAGGGCCCCGCCCAGCAGTGGCGCGGAGAGCAGGAGTGGTTGTTCCTCCCCGACCGCATGGTCGGCATGGTGAGCCTCGAGGCCCTGACAAACCAGACCGTCTATTCCATGGTCGGCTCGCTCCGGTTTGTCTCCGGCCGGGCCAACTGGGGCACGCAGAAGACGTTTTCCCAGGTCGACGCCGACACCTGGCGCTACGGCAATCTGCTGGTCGACATCGTCGAACAGAACTACGGCGTCATCACCACGACCTACGAAGACACGTGGGATGACAAGACAACCGTGATCGACAACAAGACCGGAAGACTCAATTTCGTCGATGCCGCCGCCGCGGCGTCAGGTGAAACTCAGCTCATCTCCTACCCGGCAGGCACCCGGCGCTATTACCTCGTGGAGATTCGACCGAGCACGACAGCCGAGCCGGCCGATCATGTGTCGCAGTTCACCGAGGCCAACGGGCTCAGCGGGATCGATGTCGTCGTCGACGGCGCGCCGCTGCGGATGATCACCAACCAGACCGGCGCGCCGCTGACCTACACCGCCACGCTCCCCTGGAGCGATGGAACGGTTGTGCACCGCGCCGGCGAGCAACACCGCCCGGAGTTTCTCGACGCGTATCAGGTCCCCGATGTCGATCCGCGCGTCCGCGTGCTCAGCCCGACCCTGCCGACAACGCAGCTGGGCAACACGATCACGATCACCATCCCTGCGAATCAGCACGTCGTGCTGGCGCCATGGCTGCCGGGCGACATCAACCTCGACCAGCAGGTCGACTTCGATGACCTGGGCATCCTGCTGGGCGCCTACGGCGGCAGCGGGCCGGCCGGCGACATCGACGGCAGCGGGGCGGTCGACTTTGACGACCTGGGCATCCTGCTGGGCGTCTACGGCGCGACCTCCACACCACCCGCGGCCTCACCGATCGATGCGGTGACGTCAGACTCCCCGGCGAGCGGGGCGACCGACGCCCAATCGGCAACGCCTG
>CAZBOE010000110.1:7080-15414 GCA_964493365.1 uncultured Tepidisphaeraceae bacterium
CCGTCGCAGAAATCGTCTTGCTCGACGACGCCGCCGCGCTGCCTGCCGTCGATGTCGAGCCGTTTGATTCAGCCATCACCCAATTGGCCGTTGCCGTTGAAGCGGCCGTCTCCGACGCCGCAGTTTCCGACCCCACCGAGTCCGTTGTTGTCTCAACCGATGTCGCCCGCCACACCACGGCCGGCGGCTTCTCGGCCGAGCCCGTCGATCTCGGCATGGCCCTGTCGGCGGTCGATGAGGCCGCAAGTGGAGATTCATCGCCGGGAGAATCAGCGGTCGAACAGCTCGTCGACGATGCTGCGACGAGCGCGCGATGGGCCACCGACGTCATTGTCGCTGCCGCCGCGGCGACCGATGCCCCAGCGGCGGATCATCCTCGGGATAATGGCCACGCCGACACAGACAACCGCGGCTCATCGCCCGGTGTCGGGGCGACGCGTCGTCGACTGGTCGCTCGGCTCGTCAGCGAGACCGGCCCGATTCGAGCCGGCGAGTCAGCTTGGTCGCGGGTGAAGACTCAATCGCCCGTGATCGCCCGGCTCTTTTCGGCCGCCGCCATCCGCTTTGAGCCGGAGATGATTCGAAGCGAGCACTCGTACACCAGCGATGCCAGGGCCAAGCCGCTGCTTGCCTGACGGCCGGCCGAGCGAGTTCCGCCCGCGGCTAGCGCCCGCCAGCGGCTAGCGCCCGCCAGCGCTCAGCGATACTCCAGCCCCGGCAGGGGGTATGCGGGCAGCGTCGGGTCACCCCTCAGGAAGTTCTCGATCATCGCATCGAACGATGGCCACGGCATCAGCGGCGCCGGCCCAGGGCCGTCGATCAGCAGCACGCCCATCCCCGGCGCAAGGACCACCGAATCGGGCTGGCCCGCGGGATTATCCTGCTGCCATCGAAACGCATTGAACACCCACGGGCGGGCGGTTCGCGTGAATTCACCGGGCCTGAAAGTGACGGCTTCTGTGCCCGTGTTCATCAGGCTCGCCCAGGTCTTGTCCCCGATCTGGACGCGGACGCCGCTGAGCGTGCCCTCGGCGATGCGCTCGATGCCGGCGGCCGGGTCCGCGGCCTGTGACTCTCCCTCGGCCGAAGCTTTCGCCGGCGCGTAGCGCGCCTCGACCACGAAATACAGCGGGCGGTCGTAGCGCCTGGCTTGCCTGGTCGATTCATCAACGCTCGGCTGATCGACCAGACGAACATCGGTCGCGGTGTTGCGCCCCTCCCGGAGAGTGGGCGTATTGGCTTCGACATCAACGCGGCCAAAGCTGTGGTCGATCACCCTTACCTCGATGTCGCCATAGGCATACCGCCGGCCGTCGATCTGGCGAATCTGTTTCGGGTATTGAACACCTGTGCCGCCGTGAAGCAGCTTGATCCGGCCGGTCACATCAAACGCCTGCTCCGCACCCGGAATGACCGTGACGATGCCGACGATCCGGTCCGGGAGAAACACCCACTGTTGATGTCCCGCCCACGACGACGGCAGCTTGCGCGGGCCCACGTTCTGCCCGCTCAGCCGATAGCGCGCCGTCAGGGCGGCCACGTCTCGACCCATCATCACCGTCGTCACCGGCTCATCGGCGAGCGTCGCGGTCGCATCGAAGCGGCCCGTGTTCTTCAGCGTCGGCCCGGCGAACACACCGGCGACGGCGCTGTTCAGCGGCAGAGGCCGACTCGGATCGAACGCGTCGACGGCATGCGCCCCGACGAACGTCTGAAGGCCCACCGGGTGAGTGACCGGCCGGCCCGTGGCGGCAAACCCAAACTGACCGTGGCGGCCGCGAGGCCCCTGGGTGTTCGCGTCAAACACCATATACCGGTCAGGCAGCGGGTGCGCCTCGACCTCAGACAGATCGAGCAGCGCCAGACTTGTAATGACCTCGCCCTTTCTGCGGGTTGAAGGCAAATACGCGCGGCGCACGAGCTGATACGTCTTGAGCAGGGGGCTGCGCGTGTGCCATGCTGCTTCAGGCGATGTCGAATACCAGGTGTTCCATGTCCACTTCCACGCGGGGGCGAGGTAAAACACGCCCACGATCGGCGGCTCGATACTCAATGGCGTGTAATTACGCGACTGCATGATCCCCCGCAGCGCCGTCGGATTGCGCGTCGTCAGCCAGACCCGGTGGAGCACCGCCGGCATGACGGCGTGATAGCCTTCGGATTCGTTCTGACCTCTCACATATTGAAAGCCGCCGTCTCCGAACTGCTCGGACACATGTCTCTCGATGACCGCCTCGCCGATCCGCACGAGCCCCTGCTCGCCGCTGAGAAGCCCGCCGTGGATCAAGGCTCCGGCATACGAGATATCGGAGTTGCACCAGTTAACCAGCTCGCCCTTGGCAAACCGTTCCTCCTGCGGCTTCGAGCGGAGCCGCACCCCGTCGGCCAGCATCGCCCGCTGGCTTGGCAGCAGCAGGTCGGGATAGACCCGGCTGAAGCAATAGATGGCGAACAGATTCCGGTCCATCGCGAAGAAGTCGCCGACGTGGGTGTCCTTGGCCGCGATCACCTGGCTTTCGATGTACACACACACTCTCCGCGCGGCGCGGGTGAACGCCTCGATGTCATCGAGGCGCTGGCTCTGCGGGTGGGACGTCGCCACAAGGTAGTCAAAGATGCGGTCGCCGTTGAGTCGGCTCGCGTTCACATCGGCAAAACTCGACTTCTCGGCCGACGGCGCTGCGAAGGCCGGCTCCGGCATCGCCAGGGCCTCGGCCAGGCCTTTGTGATAGACCGCGAGAACATCGGCTTCGCGCGTGAGCGGAAGGAAAAAGCCCTGCTCGCTGACCTGCCGGCCGATGTCGCGGCCCAGCGCGCCCGCGACATCGTCAACCAATCCCTGGGCGCGGTCTGCCTGCCCGGCGGCGCCCAGAATCGCGGCCCGCTCGAGCACCACCGCAAGAAACGCCCGCTTGCGCAAGGCGTCAGGCGAGTCGGCAGGAAGGTCGGCCACCGCGCGGGTCAGCGTGTCGATGCGATCTCTCAGACCGCCGGGTAACGTCCCCTCCGGCGACTGAGCGCCGACCGGAGACGCCCCCATCAACACCGCGGCAAGCAGAACAAACGCCGGTCGACGCCCGGATCGAATCATCTGCGGCTCCGAAAAAGAAACTCAGGATCGCGCTATCGCCCCGGCCAACCGACTGCGGCCGCAGGCCTCAGGGCTGATCGAGCCGCCAATAGGTCTTGTTGGTCAGGCCGCCCGGCTGCCCGATCGACGTCAGACGGAAGTTGGTCGGAAAGTTTTCGAGGGTCGTCTCGAGCGGCTCGACGTGGCCGTCGAAGAACACCACGTTGGTCACCTTGCCGTTGTTGTGCCGGGCGTTGATGCGGTTGGGATCCTGCGGGAGATTCCACATCACGCCGTCGAGCGCGAAAACCGTCTTTGAAGACTGCCTCACCTTCGACAGCTTTGGCAGCGACCAGTCGCCGTTGAACGGGATAAACCGCGCCGGCCAGGCCCTCCATGTGCCGACGCCGTTGACGTCGCCGGTGAGCCCGTTGATCGCGTACCACGAGTCTGCCCACCCCGGGTTTCCGATGAAGCCTGAGCCCGAGGGCAGGTTATTTCCGCGGGTGGCCGCGGCCCCTCGCTGGTCGGTCCGCGAGATCGGAAGCCCGACGTTGTTGGGGCTGGTCGACCAGTTCGCCAGCGCCTCGATCCCGGTCGGGCAGCGAAACACGCTGCTCTCGGTCACCGCGTCGGCGTTCGAGCCGGCCGTCTGCTTGGGCGCGGGCAGGATGCGTTCATTCATCAGGATCGCAAACCACTTCTGCAGATACCCATCGTTGTATCCCGCCGGCACGACGTAGTCTTTGTTGGCCACCGCATACATGCGCACCGCGACGCCGATCTGGCGCAGGTTCGACTGACACTTCAGCGAGTTGGCCTGTTCACGAACCCGCGTCAGGGTGGGCAGAAGGATCGAGATCAGGACGGCGATGATCCCGATGACCACCAGCAGTTCGACAAGCGTAAACGCAAGCGGGCGATTCGCAGACCCGGGTAGGCTCGTTGTTGGGCGAGGGTTCATGAACATCTCCAAAGGCTCCGGAAGTGAGCGGCTCGATGTGCGATGCAATCTCCGTCCGATGGCAACAGCCTCACGGACAGCGCCGTGTCAACAGCGGATGTGCTGGCGACCAGTTGCCTGCCGCCAGGATCACCTAAACGTACCGCGAAATCTGAAAAAGTCAATGAAATGTGATATGTTCCATGTAATACTCGGCCGCCCGTACACGCTCGTCATCGGTGTTTTTCGGCCAGTTCCCCGCAGACCCGGCACAGCCATCACCACCGACCCTGTATTACATGTAATAAGCGCAAGCCCCCCCCGACGGGCCGGCCGGTCGACCAGCTCCGCTCGTAGCCGATCGGGACGCGGGTGATGTACCTGCCGGCGACGGGGTCGTTAACCCCTACGAGGGACAAAGAACTACGTCCCGTTTAGTCCGCCCCTTGCTTCCGGGGGCGATCCGCTCGTGCTCCACCGGCTCGACGCCCACGCTGGCTTGGAACGCAAAGCCGCCGGCGGTCATCTCCACGATCTGCCGCGCCGCCTCGCCCGCGCCGCTCATGACGCCGGCGACGATCAGACGGCCCTCGACCACGCTCGCCTCCCCGTGGCCCACCACCCCGCCCACCCGGGCGACGTGATCCGCCAAGAGCGGCACCTGGCCCGAGGCGTCCAAGCCGTCGAGGCGGATGGCCACGTCCCCCCACCCCGGCACGTTCATCAGCCCGGCGGTGTAGGCGACGATGTGCAGGCGGGGTTTCTTGGACTCGCCCCCCGCCTCAATGGCCACCGCCGGGGCGGCCAGGAGCAGGTTGTCGGTCGCGAGGGTGGTGTGGCCGGGCATCATGACGGGTCCTCCTGGGCCGCAAGAGCGGGATCGGGCCGGTCGGGTGGCTGCCGGACGACCCGGCGCTGCCTCCCCTGGTTACCTATGCCGCCCGGCGGCGAGCGTCCCGCTATCAGCCAATTACCCGGCGCGGGGCGAAGTTGTCGCCAGCACGCCGCCATCATTTACCTACCCGGCGCATGGGCGAAAGGACGGGCCACGCCCGCCTACCCACTTGTTGCCTGCGGCAGGGGTGATTCGAAAAAGCCGGCGCAAAAAAAGAACCGGGGACCGCAACCCCGCAAAAGGGTACGGTCCCCGGTGAGATTTCCCGAACTTCTGGCTACAGCGTTACCGTCGTGCCGAAGGGTGGAACAAGGCGCACCTGTCCCGCGTCATAGGTTCGCTCTTCATATCGGCTTCCACCGTACTCTCTCCATCGGAGCGCACAAGCACGGAAGCCTTCAAACACCAGTTCCGAGTTATCGAGGTACACACGCCCTAGACGGTCAAACACAAGGGTAGTGTCCTCACTCAAGTAAACGGTCAGAACGTCACCAGCCAGTTGCACATCCTTTAACACAAAGATGTTGTCATAAGGACGTCCAAACCAACCGTCAGGAAGAATGGGGCCTGAGGCTTGCTCAGCCTTCACAAACCATCGCCGAACGAGATCGATCATTTCCGTGGATGTCATGGTTTCACTACCCAGGCCGGATCGACCTTCGGAATGTACACCTGGCTTCCGCCGCCGAGGAGCCCGCGCTGCGGAGCTGCGAAGCCCTAGTAAATCGTCGTCCCCTGCGGCACCCTGATCTGTAAGACGTTCTGCGCCGTGTTGCCCCACTGCGGTTTCAGGGCCAGGTCCATTTGGGCTTGAAGCGGACCTTGCGGTGCTGTGCGTGTCCAATACGAGCCAAGCTCACCAGCTTTTCCGCCGTACACACGGTATAGCGTAGTCTCTGACTGCAGCGCGGTCTGTGTATAGCTACCGCCACGGAACGTATTCGCAACAGCTTCAGGGAGCGACCCCTTCACATGCGGCCCGTATCTGACCGCTCCACTAACTGGGGCCACTCCCGGACCCACCGACGTGTCCGGCACCATATTCTGCCGCCCCGGCGTCGGCACGCCGCCGCCGAGTTGTGCTCCGGCACGCCCGGTGGGCACATCATCCAGCGAGGCCGATGCCCGCCGCCTCGGGAGCAGCCGCCCGGCGCCCGACGCGGCCAATGTCTCCACGCCGCCGTTGACAACCGCACGTGCCGTGTCCGCCTAATCCTGCGCCTTGTCGATGGCTCCTGCAACCTGTGACAGCCGGCCGGCCCCCGCCCCGGCGATCGCCGATACAGTCGTGTCCATGATAACGCCGGCTACCAACTTGGCGTTGTCACGATTCGACTGATCGATCGTGGTGCCACCGATGCTGCCGACGGCGCCCAGCGTCGCCCGGGAAACGACGGCATCCCCCGTGCCGTGGGACCGGTCCCAGTTGCTGTTGTCGAATGCCTGCTGGACCTCCGGGTCTGCTGCACCGACAAGGGCCTTGGCCGCTTCCCACCAGCCGTGATACCACTTCAAGCCCAGCGGGTCGATGTGGTTGACAACGAGGCATCTGCTCGCCGGCCGGGGGTCGGGGATAGGCGTCAATTCCGCTTATATAGTCACACACGACCGGACGAATGCTGAGTCATCACCCAAATGATCTTCGATAACACGGTAAAGATCCTCGCGAACAATATACGTACCATATCTCGATATCATGGAAAACGAATCCCAGATACGATGCGCTAGTCTCAAATCATGCTCTCTCTCGAATCCCACGCGATCCGGCAGCGAGACGCTGAAGAACGGCTCTCCCTCAGCTATCGTCATGCGAGAAACTGGCGCACAGATAACTTGGCAATGCTGGGTCGGGAAGAAGCGAGGGGAAACCCGTCGAGTGATCCGGTCAAGCCATCTGAGGTATGCGTCCTCATCGAAGACGCCGACATCTCGCTCAATCTTCGCGAGTCCTTCACGGTCAACGTTAAACCGCATTACTGCATTCCATTCGCTGGGGACGATGTCGACATCAGGAAACGCAGCCAAACGCCTCGCTATAGTATCTGTGACTAAGAGGCTAGCGGAATCTCCGGGTCGTACTATGTCACCACACAGTATCTCGTGGCGTGCGAAGGTTTGAATCAAATACGGCTTCTTCCTGTAAGGGTTGACGACCGACGATGTTGTACGGCCGTGATACGCAAGATCATATACCCACGAGCGGCGGTAGTCGTCGGGGCTGAGCGGACTCACTACTAAACTTCCCGTTGACGTAATTAGATACACTTTCATGCGCTGCTCCAGCGGTAATTTGCTTGCCCTGCCCGGTGTCGTCCAGACGCTCCCCTCCCAGCTTCAGGTGCTGGCGTCACGTTCCTTGGTGTTGGCCAGGCGGTTGTTGAGCGAGGGGGTGAGGCTCAGGCCCCCCGTGCTCAGGCCCACGGTCTCCTGTGCAACCACCTGCCCGAACGCCTCATACAGCGTCGACTGGCTCACCTGGCCGTTGTCGTTGGTGAGCGCGACGGTGTGGCCGGGTCGCTTACCCCTACGGAGGGACAAAGAGCTACGTCCGGCTCTGTCTCAACCCAGAGTTTTCGGGCGTCAGGCGACGCGAATGGGGTGGGCCGACATCGCGAATCGGTCGGAACCTCCCGCGCGTAACAACCGCGGCATAGACGCGTCGGCGACGAAGATTTAGAGTTGAGACAGCGCCGCCACGTCCGGTGTAGTCCGCCCAGCCACCAGAAGTAGGCAGAGAAGTATATTCCACAAGCTGTTATTCCTTGTATGCATGAAATGTCGCTAGCGCGATGGAGGTGTCCGTGTTCAGAGATGCCGCCATAATTGTGACCTCCGGATCAACCTTGAACCTGTCCGACCGTCTGTCGAACGTCTCAATGTCCTCGATGTCAACAACCTCGAAGTCGTAGTCAAAGAGTCTTGCAGTAACGATACGTACAAAGGTATCGACGTCGTCAGCCAGACCTACGGCTGCCACATAGGCACCGGTCGAACTGCCAAGTGTCGTATTCCCAGCCATGGGCCGAACATGGACCAACCCAATCCAGGTCTGTGCAGATCGCTCATTTCGGATACTCATGATGCACCCTGTTCTTCGTCCCCTGCTGCGTCTGGCCGTGGTAATGAGGACCACCTTCTTGTGGCGACGGGTGTTTGACCGTCGTACCTCCCTTTCCGACTTCGGCCCTTGCAGCATCCTTTGCCTGTTTCTGCGTCGAATGTTCAACTACGTGTATCTTGGGCTTGCCCGATGGACTAAGCTGACTTTCCGGGATGCCGTTCGCAATGTTCTTCGCACGTTCGGCGGCGGCTGTCCCCCTTGGGGCGCGTGGGGCAAACCCATGCCCCGGCATGGCGTCTGGAACCAGCCTTTGGCCGTTCCTCGCCGCGTCGGCCAGGCCGTCCATGGCGTTGACCGCCGCCCGT